>NZ_JADLQN010000001.1:316751-633503 GCF_015477835.1 Nocardia higoensis
AGCCGCTTGGCGTTGGCGAGCGCGACGCCGGACAGGTTGGACTTGTCGCGCAGCAACTGTTCGATCAACGACATGCTCGGGGTGAGCCGCGCCGACAGCACCGGGTCGGCCAGCACTTCGCGCAGGTGCATCCGGGCGACCAGATCGCCTTCGACCTTGCCGAGCGCGGCCTGGATCTCGGCGGTGCCGCCGCCGTTGCCGCAGCCGCCGAGCAGAGCGCGCAGGTGGCCGGCGTCGCACTGCCAGTTCGCCAGCTGGGTCGCGCTGACGGTGCCCGAGCCGGTGGCGAAGACGTTGAGCAGCAGTTTCGACATCAACGCCGCGTTGCGGACCGCGACATCGCCGAGTCCGGCAGGATCGCGCCCGTCTGATTCGAATGCGACATCGCCGGTATCGGATTCCGCTGCCGCGGAATCGGGTTCGGGGTGCGTCGAGCCGGAACCCGAGGCGGGCTCTCCCGGCCCGGGGCTGCTCCCAGCCGTGCGCGGAGCCAATGCGGCGCCGTGGACTCCCGGATTCGCGGCGGAGGTCTCGAGACCTGCCCGGAGCCTGTCGAATTCGCCCTTCAGCTCCGGAAACCGCTGGATGACGGTGTCGACCGCGACGCCGGGGTCCAGCAGCGCGGCGGGCAGGCCGAGATCGTCGACGATCGAGACGCTCGCGGCGTCAAGGGCGGGTTGGGGATCGGTATCGAAGATTCCCGCGAGCAGACGCCAGTACAGGATCTGCCGCTGTGTTTGCCGGACATCGGGAGCTGCGAGACCGGTCGCTGCCACGCCGGGGGCGGATGCGCCGGTGGTGAGTATGCCGGACTTCTCGTGCGCACTGGTCATTTTCGAAGCAACCGTCCCGCGCGTTCGCGCAGCACCTCGACCGCGTCCCCCGACTTGGCCAGGGCCTTGGCGACCTTCGGATCGGTCGGTCCCTGCGCCCAGTCGCCGGTGTGCGCGGAGGTGGTCGCCTTCTTGAACAGGTACTCGACCGCCAGCGGGCGCAGGCGCCACCGGCCGGCCTCCCAGCGCACCAGGCCGAGACAGGCGGTGGACGTGGCGACCAGGTCCGCGGTGAGCGGGCCACAGCGGGGCAGCCGGTCCAGTTCGACCGGCAGACGGTGGTCGTCGATCACCATCGCGCCGTCGTCGAAGCGGTAGTTCTCGACCAGGACCGGCTCTCCGAGGTGCACCGGATGCCGGTCCAGCGGGGCGACGGCGGCGGCGAGAGCTTTGGGGAGCTGGATGCGGGCGGTGGTGAACGGGTCGGTCGCATCGCCGAGTTCGGCGTTCGCGTCCACCCACAGCAGATCGCCGTCCACGGTGAGCGACATGTCCGTCACGGTGATCGCGCGCCGTTCGGCCAGTGCTCGCAGCAGGCGGGGATGATCGCCGAGCACCTGCCAGACGGCCGGACCCACGATGGTGTCGACCTTGGCCGCGCCGATGCTGATCCGCACCGACCGAGCCGCCCCGGTGCCCGTCTCCAGGACCGCGTGGACCTGGGCTTGCACCGCCGTGCCGTGCTCGTGCACGTCGACGCCGATCACCAGTAATCGTCCCGAGACCGTCTCCGGTTCGATGTCGGACTGCCCGCGCCAGGTCAGCAGGAGAGCCTGCGACCAGAGGTCGGCCCACCGGCGGGCGGGGATCTGATCCAGCGTGGCGATCGGCGCGGCGGCGCGCAGTTCGGCGGCGAAACCGTCGAGCAGCACGGCGAGGCGGCGCAGCTCGGGCGCGGCCCACAGCGCTTCGATGGTCCGGTCCGCGGCGGAAACGAGGTCGTGGTCGACTCCGCGCCAGCCGTTGATCGCCAGTTCCTGCAGCCAGGCGCGGCAGCCGGCGACCACACCACCCGGGGCGGTCGGAACCGGCGTCTGCTCGTGTGCGGCGCGCTCGCGTCCGACGGCTTTGTCGAACCGCTCGAGTAGCGCGTCGTGCACCGCTCCCAGCAGGGCGGCGCGGGCGGCGGCGAGCGCGGCCAGCTTCTCCGGCTCGACCGATCCGGCGGCGAGCGCGGCAGCGGCGTCGGCGACCGCGCTCGACAGCGGCGAGCCGCTCACGGCGGCGGCCAGACCCGCGAGCGCGTCGGCGGCCTCGTCGCCGATCCGGCCGAAGCCGCCGACCAGCGCGGCATCGAACCCGGCGACCACCTCCAGCGCGTCGGTGACACCGGCATCCTGGACGGAGGTCAGCTCCGCGAGATGTACTCCCAGCATCAGGCCGTCGCTCCCGTCGCGGGGAACCAGTGCAGTTCGGGAACCGGTGCCGCGGAGCCGGGCTGTTCCAGGTAGCTCAGATGCCGCAGGAACCGGCTGAACACGACGGCGGCTGGGGTCGAGGCACCGGAAGTGTTCAGGTGGGCCAGGATCCGGCCGTCCTCCGGCACGTCGATGCCGAGGAACCGGGCGACGCGCTCGATGCCGTACTGCAGAATCGCTTCGGCCACCAGCGCCTGGATGTGTTTGCACGCGTAGCCGCCGGAGTGCCCACCGCACGGGCGGTTGTTGTTGGTACTGCAGCTGAGTCCGTGCTCACGCGCCGAGATCGACGACACGTAGACCCGCGCGATATCCGATCCGCTGGATACCACCCCCTGCAATCGCCCGTCGGCCATCTCGACGAACGGCACCTTGGCGAGTTTGCGGGGAGCCACCACCGGCAGCATCTGCACCACCGAGGACCGCTCCCACTCGCGCTCATCCGACTCCATCGGATTCCCTCCCGTCTTCATCACGAAGATCAACCTACGCGAACCCACCGACAAGTTTCGTTTCGACCGAGATCGAGGGAAGGTCATTGCCCGACAGCATGTTTCGTATCCGGCTCCTATTCGGGTCGCGCATGACCGAGCCGCGGCACGGCTGCCGTGACGACGTCGGAGACGCCGTCGAGATCCATGCGCGGCACGATCCGGGCGGGCTGCGAAGCGTCGGCCGTGAGGTGATGGCCGAGGGTTAGCCGATCGTCCGCTGCCGCACGTGTGCGAGCGGCGTCGCCCATGGACGTGCGCTCCGCCGCACGCCATGCGTCGATCTCGGCGCTTCTGTGCCGGACGCCGTCCGGCTCCGGGCCACGCCCACGGCTGACGACCGGGAGTGGGGCTCCCACGGGTGCCGTGCCTTCTCCGCCTTCGCATCGGCGGTGGCGCGGGAGAACCAGCGGCCGCAGGTCCCCGTGCGGCGGCGTGGAACCGGTGTGCGCGCCGATGCGCCGCGACTCAGCGGCGCTGGGACGCGACCGTCGTGGGGTAGTCGCGAAGGTCGATGTCGTTGCTCGCCCGGTCGGCGTACTTCTGCATCGCGGTGAACATCCAGGATCCGAGGAACCAGTTGCGCAGCCGGATGCCGCGTGCGGTTCCGGGGGCGAGGAAACGGCCCGCGTTGGTGTTGCCCGCGATCGAGGCGTATCTCTTCATGATCCGCCGGTAGCGCTCGAAGGCGGCGGCGTGCTCGCCCGCGGCGGCGGCGAGTTCGCCTGCGAGGACGTAGGCGCCGACCACAGCCAGCCCTGTTCCGAAGCCGCCCAGGGTGTTTCCGTAGGCCGAATCGCCGACCAGCGCGACCCGGCCTCGGGTGTATTCGCCCCCGAGGGTCACCTGGCTGAGCGAGTCGAGGTAGAAGTCGTCGAAGTCGGCCATCTCGGCGAGCATGCGCGGCACTTCCCATCCCACGTCCGCGTAGATCTCCGCGAGCAGGCGTCGCTGGGCGTCGGCGTCGTCACGGGGGATGGCCGGTTCGGGCGCGGCGAACATGTAGAGCTGCTGCGCCTTCGGCCCGCCGTGGATCGCGAGCCTGCCCGGGGTGTTGTGGCCGTAGGAGACCCGCCGCTCCTGTGACTCCCCGACGCCCCACGGGCTCGCGCCCGCGACGCAGTAGTAATAGCCGAGGTGCTTCACGTAGTCGGGTTCCGGTCCGAAGGCCAGAGCACGGACCCGCGAGTGGATGCCGTCGGCGCCGACGACCAGGTCGAAGGTGCGTGCCGGGCCGCGTTCGAATTCGACACGCACGCCCGTGGCCGTGTCGGTGAGCGCGGCGATCGAATCGCCGAAGAGGTATTCGCACCGGTCGGCGGTGCGCCGGTACAGGATCGCGGCCAGGTCGCCACGCAGGATCTCGAGGTCGCCACCGGTGAAGTCGCCGGACATGAAGCCGACCTGTGCGCCGTCGGCGTCGACGAACACGGTGTCGGTGGTGCCGGTGCGATGCGCCCGGATCTCGTCGAGGACTCCCATCCGATCCAGAACCGTGAGGTGGGTGCGGCCTGTGAAATCGACGGCCTGGCCGCCCGGGCGCAGAGCCGCGGCGCGTTCGACGACGGTGACCCGGAAACCGTAGCGGTCCAGCCAGTAGGCGAGAGACGGCCCGGCGATGCTCGCGCCGGAGATGAGAACGGTGGTGTCGCGCATGGGAACTCCTGACGAAGGTCGCTTCTGTGTCCGATGTAAACTGTTTCTGTCGGACGCAGAGCAGCGTATGGTAGACACAGTTTTTCGTCAATCGATTCTTCGAGGGGCTGCGAGATGGCTGCGCCGACCACTGTCGAGCTGTTGTGGGGAACCCGGCATCGGCCCACACGGGGGCCCAAACCGGCGCTGTCGCTGGAGGTGATCGTCGCCGAGGCCATCGCGCTGGCCGACAGCGAAGGTCTCGCCAATCTGTCCATGCAACGGCTGGCCGAACGGCTCGGCTTCACCAAGATGTCGCTGTACCGGTATGTGCCGGGCAAGGAACAGTTGACCGCGCTCATGCTGGACACCGCCCTCGGCGAGCCGCCGGCCGCCACCGAACCGGCTCCGGCCGACGGCACCTGGCGCGTGGGTCTACGCCATTGGGCCCGAACGATCTTCGAGCGCTATCGTGCGCACCCCTGGACGATCGAACTGACGACCGGTGCGCGGGCGATCGGGCCGAACGAGCTGGCCTGGATGGAGGCCGCGCTCACCGCTCTTCGCGACACAGGTCTCACCGGGCCCGAACGGCTGGACACCATCGTGCTGCTCAACGGGCACGTTCGCAGTCTGGTTCAGCAGACGCGACCGGAGACCGAGACGCGGGATTCGGGTGATCGGGCCGAGCAGATCATGGCGCAGTTCTTCGCCGCGGTGGGCGCGTCGGGTGGTCGATATCCCGAAGTCCTCGCCGCCTTCGCCGAGGAGGCGGCAGCAGCGGCCGATCCGAGCGCGTCCGGCGACGCGCTGGCCTTCGGGATCGAACGAATTCTCGACGGTCTGGGGGTTCTCATCGCCGCGCGCGCCTGATTCGCCGCGCCGGCGCGCCGGTCTGTTGCTGTGTGCGTGCGTAGCTATTCCACCGTGCCGTTCGATACGGCGGCGACATCGAAGACGGGTCCGAGCCTGGTGGGATGCACGGACCCATCATTCCTGGCTGCCCGCGGTGGCGTTCGATGGCATGCCGTCGAGTGAGGCTGTGCCCGTCGCGATCCGGGTGGCAGTCTCGATGTCGAGGTGGAATTCGCGGTCGGCGGCCTGCGCGGGTCCGTCGTGATGGCTGATGCCGGTGGTGGTGATGACGTAGTGCATCGCGGTGTCGCCGATCCACACGGTGGCCGATCCCTCGGGTACGAGTTCGGCGACCGCGCGGCCGAGGGGCAGGGCGAACCAGTGCGCGCGGACGGCGTCGGTGGCCCGTCGCTCGCCCAGCAGTGGTGCGCCCCAGTGCGCCAACGACTCCAGTACCGCACGCAGCGCCGTGCCGCGAGGAGTGAGTTCGTAGACGGCAGCCGCCGAGCGGGAACCGACTCGGCGGTGGGTGAGGATGCCGTCGCGTTCGAGATCTTTCAGCCGGCTCGCCAGCATGTCGGTGCTGATGCCGGGGAGGTCGGCGAACAGATCGCTGTAGCGCCGCGGACCGGCACACAATTCGCGCACGACCAGTAGGTTCCATCGGTCTCCGACGACTTCCAGGGCCCGGCTCACTGCGCAGTAGTGGTCATAGCTTCGGCGTGGCACAGCCACACTGTAGCCGTACACTTTGAAAATCCAAGCAGAAACTTGGAAAAACCAAGTAGGGTAGCGCCGGGCACACCGTCAGAAGGGGAAGTTCATGCAGGTCAACCAGTCCAGCAAACTCGCCGGGGTCTCCTACGAGATCCGTGGTCCGGTCGCCGAGCAAGCGGCATTGCTGGAAGCCGAGGGGCATCACGTGGTGAAGCTCAACACCGGAAATCCGCTGCCGTTCGGTTTCGAGGCCCCCGCGGAGGTACTGCAGGACATCGTCCGGACACTGCCGTCGTCGACCGGATACTCGATGTCGAAGGGGCTGTTGCCTGCCCGGCGAGCGGTCGTGCAGTACTACCAGACCCTGGGCGTGCATGATGTCGACATCGAGGACGTCTTCCTCGGCAACGGGGTCTCCGAACTGATCATGATGGCGCTGACGGCGCTGTTGGAGAACGGAGACGAAGTCCTCGTCCCCGCACCCGATTTCCCGTTGTGGACCGCCGCGACCGCGCTCAACGGCGGCCGGCCGGTGCACTACGTCTGCGACGAGGCCGCCGACTGGTACCCGGACCCGGCCGACATCGCCGCCAAGATCACCGACCGCACCCGCGCGATCGTGCTCATCAACCCGAACAACCCCACCGGCGCCGTCTACCCCACCGAGGTGCTGCATCAGATCCTCGATATCGCCCGACGCCACAACCTCGTCGTCTTCGCCGACGAAATCTACGACAAGATCTACTACGACGGTCTGTCCCACACGGCGATCGCCGCGCTCGCACCCGACCTGCTGTGCCTCACCTTCTCCGGTTTGTCCAAGGCCTACCGTTGCGCCGGACTCCGCTCCGGGTGGCTGGTGGTGTCAGGACCGACCCGTCACGCGGACAACTACCTCGAGGGCCTGACCATGCTCGCGGGCCTGCGCCTGTGCGCCAATGTTCCCGGCCAGCAGGCGGTTCAAGCCGCGCTCGGCGGATATCAGAGCATCTACGATCTCACCCTCCCCGGCGGTCGACTGCACGAGCAACGCGACCGCGCCTGGGAAGCGCTCAATGCGATCCCCGGCATCAGCTGCGTGAAACCCAAGGGCGCGCTCTACGCCTTCCCCCGGATCGACCTGAGCATGTACCCGATTCACGACGACGAACAGTTCGTCCTCGACCTGCTGCTCCAGGAGAAACTGCACATCGTCCAAGGCACCGGCTTCAATTGGCCGCGCCCGGATCACTTCCGCATCACCACCCTGCCGCACGCGGACGATCTCGAGGCCATCATCGAACGCATCGGCCGATTCCTCGCCACATACCGCCAATAGGCCGACGTTCGGGGTCGGTGGACGGCGCCGCCCGGCAACGAGCCGCGGCCGAACGGTGCCGACGCGACACCCGTCCGTCGGGAACCGAGCGCTGTCCACTGCCACGGAGGGCACCGTGCGGGCGGCGAAAAGCGGTTGGCGGATCGCGGTGACAGTGCCAAGCTGGAAGGTCGCTGCTGCTGCATCGAAGAGTGTCCGGCGGGTCACCGGATATCGGCAGCGCCCATGAAACCGGATTCGGCACAGGGGAGTTCGCGCCGGTGACCGACGGAGTACGAGGGGGATCTCGTGGCTGTGACCGTGGACGCGCCGTCAGGCGAAACGGTGTCCGTCGCGCCCGCACAGGGTGCGCGGACCACCCGCCGCAAGCTGACGTCACTGCTGCGCTTTCTTCCCTACCTGCGTCCACACCGGACGCACGTGATCGTGGCGACCGCGCTGGCGGTGGTGTCGATGCTCACCGTGGTGCTGACGCCGCTGGTGATCGCCCGTCTGGTGGACGGCCCGATCGCGCGCGGCGATCTGCGCGGCGTCTTCGCCCCGGCGGCGGCGGTGCTGGCGCTCGGGGTGCTCGAGGCCGTGGTCGTGTGGTTCAGGCGACGGCTGCTCGCGTTGCCCGCGGTGTATCTCGAGACGACCATGCGCGCGAAGCTTTTTCGTGTGTTGCAGGCACTGTCGATCGGGCGTCACGACGGCTGGGAGTCGGGACAGCTGCTCTCCCGCGCCATCGACGACCTGGCGACGCTGCGCCGTTTCGTCGGCTTCGCGGGACCGGCGCTGATCGCCAACTCGGTGGTGATCCCGGTCGGAATGATCGTGTTGATGGCGATGAGCTGGCAGATCGGGCTGCTCGTCGCCGTGGAGGCGGTGCCGTTGATCCTCGTTTGCGCCTGGTTCGAGCGCAGGTACTCCGCGGCGTCGCGGCGCTCGCAGGACCAGACCGGTGACCTCGCCACCACCGCCGAGGAATCCGCGCAGGGCATCCGGGTACTCAAAGCGTTCGGGCGCGGGGTGTTCTTCGGCCGTCACTTCACCGCGCAGGCACGGGCGCTGCGACGCACCGAACTGCACAAGGCGAGGCTGGACGCGACTCTGTGGTCGGGAATGTCGACGGTGACCGAACTCGCCGTGGTCTTCGCCATGGGCTTCGGCGCTTACGCGGTGGTTCAGGGGTGGCTCTCGCTGGGCGTGGTGATCGGCTCCATCACGCTGGTGACGTTCCTGCAGTGGCCGTTCCTGTGGACCGGGTTCCTGCTCTCGGCGTTGCAGGACGCCGCGACAGCCGCCGACCGCTATTGGGAGATCATCGACATCCCGCCCGACATCACCGATCCGGACGAGCCGGTACCGCTACCGGGCCTGCTTCGCGGTGAAGTACGGCTCGAGGACGTGCGTTTCGCGTTCCCCGGCTCGGACACCGAACTGCTGCGCGGTGTGTCGCTGGTGGTGCGGCCGGGGGAGACGGTCGCCTTGACCGGCGCCACCGGAAGCGGCAAGACCGCGCTGCTCAACCTGATCCCGCGGCTGTACGACGTCACCGGCGGCGTGGTGCGCATCGACGGGATCGACATTCGTGAGCTGCGGTTGCGTGAGCTGCGCTCGGTGGTGACGGCGGCTTTCGAGGATCCGGTGTTGTTCTCGGCGAGTGTGCGGGAGAACGTCGCGCTCGGTGATGCCGGGGCAGATGAGGGCCGGGTGTTCGCGGCGCTGGACGTCGCACAAGCGATGGACTTCGTGTCCGCGCTGCCGTGGGGATTGGACACCAGGATCGGCGAACAAGGGTTGAGTCTGTCCGGCGGGCAGCGTCAGCGTCTGGCCTTGGCGCGGGCGGTGCTCGCGCGCGCGGATCAGGATCGGCGCGGCCGCGTGGTGGTGCTCGACGACCCCCTCTCAGCGCTCGACGTGCAGACCGAGGAGCGCGTGCAGCACCGCCTGCGCGAGGCACTCGCGGGCGCGACGACGCTGCTCGTCGCGCACCGGCCGTCCACCGCCGCTTCGGCCGACCGCGTCGTCCTGCTGGCCGACGGACGCGTCGCCGCAGAGGGCACGCACGAAGAACTGTTGCGCACCGACAGCCGATACCGGGAACTCATGGGGGGTAGGCGATGAGCGACGACACCGGCGCGGTCACGGCCACCACCACCGGCACGGACGCGGCCGCCGACTGGCGCGGCATCGCCAACGAGGACCGGGAAGTCACCGGCACCGGCAATCTGGTGCTGGCCCGGCGGTCCCGGCGGCTGCTCGCCGAACTGGTCCGCCCGTATCGGGGCCGCGCACTGCTCGCGCTCGTTCTCGTCCTGATCGACAACGCGGCCACGGTCGCCGGCCCGCTGTTCGTCGCCTACGGCCTCGACCGTGGCATCGCGGGCGGGGCGCGCGGTGATTGGACGCCATTGGCGTGGGCTATCGGCGGCTACGCGTGCGCGGCCCTGGTGGGTGGGGTGTGCACATACTTCTTCGTCCGCCTCGTCGGCGAGCTCAGCCAGAACGTGTTGTTCGACCTGAGGGTGCGTGCGTTCGCCCACACCCAGCGCCTCGATGTCGCCTTCCACGAGAGATACACCTCGGGCAAGGTCGTCACGCGGCTCACCGGCGACATCGAGACACTGCAGGAACTGCTCGAGAGCGCCTTGAACATGGCACTGGGCGCGATCCTGTCGGTGGTGACCATCGCGGCACTGCTGGTCTATCTGGATCGGCCGCTGGCCGTGATCGTCTTCGCGGGCTTCGTACCGCTGGTGCTGGTCACCCGGTGGGCGCAGCGCAGACAGCGTACGGGCTATCGCCGTACCCGTCGCGCGGTCGCGCGGGTGGTGGTGCATTTCGTCGAATCGATGGGCGGGATGCGCGCGGTGCAGGCGTTCCGGCGCGAGCGTCGCAACGATTCCGTGCTCGCCGCCGAGGACGGCGAATTCCGGGCCGCCAATGTCACGGCGGTGTACGGCATGGCCGACTACGCCGCGCTCACCCGGCTGCTGGGTAACCTGACCACCGCTGTCGTGGTGGTGGTGGGCGCGTGGCGGGTCATCCACGGCGATCTCGCGATCGGCGTGCTGGCGGCATACCTGTTGTATCTCAACAACTTCTACAAGCCGCTCGACGAGCTGGCGCAGGTGTTCAACGCGTACCAGTCGGCCGCCGCGGCACTGGAGAAGATCTCCGGCGTGCTGGAGGAGCAGCCCGCGGTCGCCGAGCCGATCGACCCGGCGTCCCTCGACAACGTAGAAGGCGAAATATGTTTCGAGGGTGTCTGGTTCGACTACTCGCGCCCGCCCGAGGGGCAGAACGGTGCGGGGGAGCCGGGCCCCACCGCGGTGCTGCCGGTGACGGATCTGGCTGTTGCGGCCGGTCAGGTGCTGGCGCTCGTCGGACCGACCGGGGCGGGCAAATCCACGCTGGCCAAGCTGGTGACCCGCTTCTACGACCCGTCCGGCGGGCGGGTACTGCTCGACGGCGTCGATCTGCGCCGGATCGCCGATGCCGATCTGCGCCGCCACGTCGTGATGGTCACCCAGGAGGCGTATCTGTTCGCCGGGTCGGTGGCCGACAACATCCGGCTCGGCAAGCCGGACGCCACCGACGCCGAGGTGCGCTCGGCCGCTCGCGCGGTCGGGCTCGAGGCCTTCGTCGAGACGCTGCCGGAAGGCTTCGACACGGACGTGCGCCGACGCGGCGGACGACTGTCGGCCGGGCAGCGGCAGCTGGTCGCTTTCGCGCGGGTGTTCCTGGCCGACCCCGCGGTGCTGGTGCTCGACGAGGCGACCTCGAGTCTGGACATCCCCGGCGAACGCCTGGTGCAGGAGGCGCTGGAGACGGTGCTGCGCGGGCGCACCGCGATCATCATCGCGCACCGGCTCTCGACGGTGGCCATCGCGGATCGGGTGCTGGTGATGGAGGCGGGCCGGATCGTCGAGGACGGCTCGCCCGAGGAGCTGATCGCCGGGGAGGGCCGCTTCGCCGGGCTGCACGCGGCCTGGCGCGAATCGTTGGTCTGAGCCCTGGGGCATGCCTCGACAGCCGAGCGTCGCGGGTCGGCGCCGGGTCGGTGCGGTGACGGACACCGCACGTCTCGGACAATGGGTGCCGAGTAGAGCGAACGCCAGGCAACACACCCCGTCGAAGGGATGACCACGATGAGCACAACCCCCGTCACACCGCTCGAATTGTTCGGCATCGACGCCCTGCTGTCGGCGGAGGAACGCGATATCGCCGCCACCGTGCGGCGTTTCGTCGACGAGCGGTTGCGTCCGCACATCGCGGAGTGGTTCGAATCGGGCACCATCGCGCGGGAGATCGCGCGCGAGGCCGGTGCGCTCGGTCTGCTCGGTATGCACCTGAAGGGGTACGACTGCGCGGGCACCAGCGCCGTGGCCTACGGCTTGGCGTGCATGGAGCTCGAGGCCGGGGACAGTGGGCTGCGCAGCCTGGTCTCGGTGCAGGGCTCGCTGTCGATGTATTCGATCCACCGCTGGGGCTCGGAGGAGCAGAAGCGGCAGTGGCTGCCGCGCTTGGCCTCCGGCGAGGCCATCGGCTGCTTCGGCCTCACCGAACCCGACTTCGGCTCCAATCCGGCGGGCATGCGCACATCGGCCGAGCGTGACGGGGGCGACTGGGTGCTCAACGGCACCAAGATGTGGATCACCAACGGCTCCATCGCCGACGTCGCGACGGTGTGGGCGCAGACGGAGGAGGGCGTGCGCGGGTTCCTGGTTCCGGCCGGCACCCCCGGTTTCACCGCCCACGCCATCCATCGCAAGCTCTCGCTGCGCGCCTCGGTCACCGCCGAACTCGTGCTCGACGACGTGCGCCTGCCCGCCGACGCGATGCTGCCCGAAGCGCACGGTCTGTCCGGACCGCTGTCGTGCCTCAACGAAGCCCGTTTCGGCATCACCTTCGGCGCGCTCGGCGCCGCCCGCGACTGCCTGGAGCAGACCATCGACTACGTGCGCCACCGCGAGGTCTTCGACCGTCCGCTGGCCGCCTACCAGCTGACCCAGCAGAAACTCGCCGACATGACCCTCGAGCTGGGCAAGGGCATGCTGCTCGCCCTGCACCTGGGCCGGATGAAGGACGCGGGGACGCTGCGGCACCAGCAGGTCAGCCTGGGCAAGCTCAACAGCGTGCGCGAGGCGATCGCCATCGCCCGCGAATGCCGCACCCTGCTCGGCGCGAGCGGCATCACCCTGGAGTACTCGCCGCTGCGCCATGCCAACAATCTCGAGTCGGTGCTCACCTACGAGGGCACCAGCGAGATGCATCAGCTCGTCATCGGGGAGCAGGTGACCGGCGTCGGGGCGTTCCGGGGCTGAGCGTGTGACCGATCGAGGAGCCTGGACAGGCGCGCTGGGCTGGCGGTGGAGAGCGGACATCGGACCGTCGGGACACGACCGGCAACAGCCCGCCGATGACCGAAGCCGAAGGCGGAGAATGCCTTCGGCGCCGTCGACGCCGACCGGAGGAAACACCGCGATCTCGGTGATCGTCTTGCTGATACCGACGGTCCCACTACTGTGGTCCCAGACACCAGTGTGCTACTTCTCCAACGCAATACAGATCCCCGGGTAAACCGACGGGTGTACCACGGACCGGACGTCAGGACTCAACTCGTGCGTAACACTTTCGTGGGAAAACTGTTCGGCCATACCGAATCTCGGCCGGAAGCGCCGGTATACCGGTTTCTCGACGAGGGGGAGGTCGACGGTCCGAGCAGGGCACTGACCTACGGCGATCTGGGTCTGCGCACCAAGGCGATCGGCGCGGCCCTGCAGGAGTCGGGTGCGCGGCGGGCGCTGATGCTCTACCCGGCGGGGCCGGAGTTCGCCGAGACGTTCTTCGGGTGCCTGGCCGCCGGAGTGGTGGCGGTTCCGGCGCCGCTGCCGGAGTGGGAGACCCGATCGCTGCGCAGGTTGCGGCGGATGGTCGCGCACGCCGATGTCGATGTGGTGCTCGCCCCGCGCCGGGTAGTCGACGACCTCCTCGCGCTGTGCGCCGAAATCCCCGAACTGGCCGGAATCGAATGGCTCGCCACCGACGACATCGCCTCGGACGAGGCCGCCCGCTGGCAGGAACCCGACATCGGTCCGGACTCGCTCGCCTTCCTCCAGTACACCTCCGGCTCGACGAGCGCGCCGCGCGGCGTGATGCTGACCCACGCGAATCTGCTGCACAACCAGGGCGCGCTCGCCGTCGGGCTCGGTCACGACCGCGATCTGATCGAATCGTGGGACGGCGCGCTGTTCGCCAGCTGGCTGCCGATGTACCACGACATGGGCCTGATCGCACCGCTGCTGCAGACGGTATATCACGGGGCGCATTCGGTGCTCATGTCACCGCTGCACTTCCTGCAGCGCCCGCACCGCTGGCTGCGGGCCGTCTCGGAGTTCCGCGCGCACACCAGCGGCGGTCCGAACTTCGCCTACGAACTCTGTGTGCGCCGGGTGACACCCGAACAGCTCGAATCGCTGGACCTGAGCCGGTGGCGGGTCGCGTTCAACGGCTCCGAGCCGGTGCGGCCCGCCACCGTGCGCCGGTTCGCCGAGACCTTCGCCCCGGCCGGCTTTCGGCCCGAGGCGCATCACCCGGTCTACGGACTGGCCGAGGCGACGCTCATCGTGACCGCGCCCGAGGTGTCCGCGCGGCCGGTCTTCGATGTCGTGCCCAGCGATCTTCCGGGCGCGCGAGAAGTGGAGCTGACCGGGGTCGGGCAGCCGGTCGGCGGCATGGCGGTCGCCATCGTCGATCCCGAGCGGGGGCATCGCCTCGACGAGGGCGCCGAAGGTGAGATCTGGGTCGCGGGCGGCAGCGTGGCGGCGGGCTACTTCCGCGACGAGCAGGCAGGCGCCGAGGTGTTCGGCGCGACCCTGCCCGGAGACGATCGCCGCTACCTGCGCACCGGCGATCTCGGATTCTTCTCGCGGGGGCAGCTCTTCGTCACCGGGCGGCGCAAGGACCTGCTGATCGTCGACGGACGCAATCACTATCCGCAGGACATCGAGGCCACCGTCGAGACCGCGCACGAAGGCATTCGCGCCGGGTGCGTCGCCGCGTTCTCGGTCGATATCGGGATCGACGGGGAACAGCCGGTCGTGGTCGCCGAGGTGCGTGGTGACGACCCCGCCGTGCTCGCCGAGATCGCGGGCGCGGTGCGCGCGGTGATCACGACCGAACACGGGCTCGCGCTCGCCGCGGTCGTGCTGATCCGGCCCGCGACGATGTTCAAGACCAGCAGCGGCAAGGTCCAGCGCTCGGCCTGCCGCCAGGCGTACCTGTCCGGGGAATTGCTCGCCCTGAGCGCCGCCCCGATCCGGTCGCCCGAGGACGAACTCGACGACTACGACACGCTGGACTACGGCATATCCGCCGAATCCGCCGCCGCCGAAACGGGTCCGGATGGCCCGTCGGCCGCCGAACACGCCGCCTCGGGCACGGAGCGGCACGAGCAGACCGGGCCGGGCGCGGGCCCGACGGTGGAGGAGATTCGTTCCTGGCTGGTGGCGGCCATCGCCCGGCAGGCCGAGCTGGACCCCGAACGCATCGACGCGCATCGTCCCCTGGTCGAATTCGGTCTGGGCTCGGCCGATCTGGTGGAGTTGGTAGTCGACCTCTCCGATTTCGCCGGGAGGTTCCTCGACACGAATCTGTTCTTCGATCATCCCACCATCGCCGGTGTGGCCGAGGCCCTCGCTCCCGCCGAAATCGCGGCGGAGACCGACACCGAGAAGCCGGACAGCGCAACGGAGATCCGCCTCGGCGCGAGTGGGCTGGAACCGGCAGACGAGACCGTCGACGACGCCATCGCGATCCTGTCGATGTCGTGCCGCTTCCCCGGCTCGGTGGATTCGCCGGAAGCGCTGTGGCGGATGCTCGACGGCGAAGCCGACGGGATCACCGACCTCCCGGCCGGGCGCTGGAACATCGACGGACTCTACGACCCCGACACCTCCGCTCCCGGTCGCGCTTACACCTTCCGCGGCGGCTACATCGACGGACTCGACCTGTTCGATGCCGCCTTCTTCGGCATCGGCCCCCGCGAAGCCGCCGTGATGGATCCCCAGCAGCGCGTCATGCTGCAACTGGCCTGGGAGGCGATCGAACGCTCCGGCCGCGATCCGCGCACTCTGCACGGCAGTCAGACCGGCGTCTACCTCGGCCTCTACAGCACTGGCTATCTCGCCGACCCGGCTCCCGAACAGTTGAACGGCCAAGTGGGCACCGGCCTCTCGCCGAGCGTCGCCTCCGGACGCATCTCCTACACCCTCGGCCTGCACGGCCCGGCGGTCAGTGTCGACACCGCCTGCTCCTCCTCGATCGTGGCCGTGCACCAGGCGGTGCAGGCGTTGCGCGCGGGGGAGTGCGACGCCGCGCTCGCGGGCGGGGTCACCCTGCTCATGTCGCCGACCCCGCACATCGAGCTGTCCCGGCTGGGTGTGCTCTCGCCGCGCGGCACGTGCGCGCCGTTCTCCGCCGAGGCCGACGGCACGGTGTGGGCCGAGGGGGCGGGCATGATCATGCTGAAGCGCCTCACCGACGCCCGCCGTGACGGTGACCGGGTGCTGGCGGTCATCCGCGGATCCGCGGTCAATCAGGACGGTCGCAGCCAGGGCCTGAGCGCCCCGAACGGCGCTGCGCAGGAACAGGTGCTCCGCTCCGCGCTGCGCGCGACGGGACTCTCGCCGCACGACATCGACTACGTGGAAGCCCACGGCACCGGCACCGCGCTCGGCGACCCGATCGAGGCCCGTGCCCTGGCGCGGGTCTACGGCCCCGGCCGCGACCCCGACCGGCCGCTGGGCATCGGCTCGCTCAAATCCAACCTCGGCCACACCCAGGCCGCGGCAGGCGTCGCGGGCATCATCAAACTGGTGCTCGCCCTCGGGCACGAGCGCATCCCCGCCACGCTGAACGCCCGAGTGCCCTCGCCCCAGGTCGACTGGGAACACAGCGGAATCGCCGTACAAGCCGAGCCGATGCCCTGGCCCGCGCGATCGCGTCCACGGCGGGCCGCGGTCAGCGCTTTCGGCCTCAGCGGCACCAATACGCACCTGATCCTCGAGCAGGCGCCGCCCGAGCCCGCCGTCGCGCCCGCGCCCGGCGCGGTGCCCACGGCGACGGTCGCACCGGGAGCCCACGGTTCGGGCGAATCGGCCGCTGCGCGCGATCCCGGCGCGGTCTGCGACGCGACCGTCGCGTCGCAGACCGGCACCGCGAATCCGGTCGGCGCCCTCGCCGCGCAGGACGGTGGCGTTTCGGAGGCGTCGGCCGCGTCGACGCACGAAGGACGGGTGCTGTTGCTACCGATCTCGGCGCGCAGCGAGGCGTCCCTGCTCGGCCAGGCGCGGCGGTTGCGTGATCTGGTGCTCGGCGATCCGACGCTCGCGCCGGGGCCGATCGCCCGCTCGCTGGCCTTCGAGCGCACCCGCTTCGAGCGGCGCGCGGTGGTGATCGCCGCCGATCGCGACGAGATGCTGGGCGGGTTGACCGATCTGGTCGAGGGCCGCGGGTCCACTCGTGCGGTCGTGGGTACCGGCGCGGTACTCACTCACGCCAAGACCGCGTTCGTGTTCCCGGGCCAGGGTGCCCAATGGGTCGGCATGGCACGCGATCTGCTCGAGCGCGACGAAGATTTCCGCGCCGAATTCCTGCACTGCGACAAGGAATTCGCCGCGCTGCTCGGCTGGTCGCTCGCCGACCGGGTCATGACCATGACCGCGGCGGACCTGATCGACTTCCCGGTCGTGCAGCCGCTGCTGTTCGCCACGATGGCCGCGCTCGCCGCATCCTGGCGCGCGGCGGGCGTCATCCCGGACGCTGTGGTCGGGCACAGTCAAGGGGAGATCGCCGCGGCCTACTGCGCGGGCGTGCTGGAACTCGGCGATGCCGCTCGCATCGTCGTCGCGCGCAGCCGGTTGATGAGCGATATCGCGGAGCCGGGGGCGATGGCGATCGTCGGCCTGCCCGAGGGACGGACCGCCGACCGCCTGGCGGCTTTCGACGGCCGGATCTCGATCGCGGCGGTCAATGTCGGTCGCTCGACGATCGTGGCCGGTGAGCAGCCCGCCGTGGAGCAATTGCTCGCCGAACTGGAGCAGACGGGGGTCTACACCCGGCTCGGCGCGTCCGGCCCGGGTTTCGCCGGGCACTGCCGCCTGATCGAGGCCATCCGGGAACCACTGACCGCGGAATTGTCCGGAATGATGGCGAATCCGCCGGTGACGCCGTGGTATTCGACGGTGTCCGGTGCGCCCGTGGCGGGCGAGCCGATCGAACCGGAGTACTGGTATCGCAACGCGCGCGAGACCGTTCGCTTCGCCGCCACGATCGAGGCGATGATCGAGGACGGCTTCCGCTATTTCGTCGAGCTGGGCGTGCATCCGTCGCTGACCACCGCCGTCCAGTCGGTGTCGGAGGATCGGGGCCGCGAGGTGGTGGCGGTCGGGTCGCTGGTGCGCGACCAGGACGGACCGGCCTGCCTGGCCGCCTCCCGCGCGGCACTGTATGTGGCGGGGCACGAACTCGACTGGGGCGCGCTGCTTCCGGAGTCCGGCCGAGTCGACCTGCCCACCTACGCTTTCGACGAGCGCAGGTTCTGGACCGACCCCATCCGCCACGGCGGCGCGCTCGGTCCCGACGAATCCCTCGCCCATCCGATTCTGGGTGCGGCGGTGCCGAATCCGGAGTCCGGCGGTGTGACGCTGACCGGACGGATCTCGCGAGGACAGCAGCCCTGGGTCAGCGAGCACGCGGGGCCGAACACGGTGCTGCTGCCGGGTGCTTCGCTGGTCGAGATGGCCGTGCGGGCCGGTGACGAAGTCGGCACGCCGGTGGTGCGAGAGCTGGTGTTGCGTGCTCCGCTGCTGGTGCCCGAACGCGACGCCGTGCGGATACAGGTCGTGGTCGGCGGGGAGCGGGACGACGGCGGGCGCGTCGTGCGCGTCTACGGGCGCGAGGATCGCGATCCCGATCCGGCATGGACCCTGCACGCCGAAGGAATGCTGGCCGAGGAGTTCGCGACGCCGGTGGGGGAGCTCTCGACTGTGCAGCCGCGGTCGGCGGCGGAATTCGCGGCGCCGGAGTCGCGACCGGAAACCGCGGTCGGCGAACAATCCTCGACGTGGCCGCCCGAAGGGGCGGTCCCGGTCGACGTCGGCGAGCTGTACGCGACGTTGGCGGCCCGTGGTCATCACTACGGACCGCTGTTCCGAGCGGCGCGGGCGCTCTGGCGTGTTCCGGGCGACGGCGCGAGCGCGCGCGCCGGGTCGGCCCCCGGCGCCGAGACAGGTGCCGACGGTGCTCATGACACCGACGACGGCGGCACAGCGAACGGCGGTGGCCGCGACACCGTCGAGTTCTACGCCGAGATCGAACTGGACGAGGCCGCGCACGCGGACGCCGCGAAGTTCGGCATCCACCCGGCGCTGCTCGACGCCGCCCTGCACGCGACCACGTTGTTCTCCGCCGACACCGGCAGCGCCCTGCTGCCGTTCGTGTGGAGCGATGTCACCCTGACGGCCTCGGGAGCCACCGCGCTGCGCGTGCGCCTGACCCGATCCGGGCCGGACAGCATCGCCCTCACCGCCACCGATCCCGGCGGTCGTCCGGTGATCTCGGTCGGATCGGTGCTGTCGCGCCCGGTCGATGCCGTGCACTGGGACGCCGCCGCGCTCGCGCCCGCGCACCGCAGGCTGTTCACCGTGCGGTGGACTGCGCGCCGGCTTCCCGCGCCGGACCCGACACGCACCGTGCGCACCTGGGACGCCACCGACCCCGCGCCCGCCGATATCGTCGTCGTGCCCGCACGCACCGGCGATTCGCCCGGCGAGGCACACGCCGCCGCGCAACACATGCTCGCCGCGCTGCAGCGGATCCTGGCGGATCCCCGGTTCGAACGCAGTACCGTGGTCGTGCGGACCACGGGCGCGGTCGCGCTGCCCGGCGACGACGAGCCCGACCCGGCAGGCGCGGTCGTCTGGGGACTGGTGCGTTCGGCGCAATCGGAGAATCCCGGCCGGATCGTCCTGGCGGACATTCCGGGTGGGCCCACTGCCAACGCCACCCGGACCGGTGTGTCGTCCGACGGCGCCGAGGCCGATCGTGCGGCCGGGCCGTGGGATCCGGCGCTGTCGGCAGCGGAGCTCACCGCGCTTGTGGCGAGCGACGAACCACAGTGGGCGGTGCGTGCGGGCGTCGCCTACGTCCCGCGGCTGGCCGGGCTGCCGGAACCGGCGAGCAATGCCGCGGGCCGCCGGCGGATCCGTGACGGCGCGGTGCTGATCACCGGCGCGCCGGGACGGCTGGGCTCCGCACTAGCGCTGCACCTGGCCGATGCCTACGGCGCGCGTGACCTGGTGCTGGTCAGCCGCCGCGGCATCGACGGACCCGGCGGGCACACGCTGCGCGACGAGCTGACCCGCCGCGGTGTCCGCGTACGTTTCGCGCGATGCGACATCACCGACCGCGCCGCCGTGGCGGATCTGCTCGCGGATCTGCCGCTGGCCGGTGTGGTACACGCCGCCACCGTCCTCGACGACGGCACTCTCGGCACGCTCACACCGGAGCGTCTCGATGCCGTGCTCAGACCGAAAGTCGATGCGGCGCAATACCTGCACGAGCTCACCGCCGACCGGGACCTGTCGCTGTTCGTGCTCTTCTCGGCCGCGGGCGGCCTCTTCGGCACGCCCGGCCAGGCCAATTACGCGGCGGCCAACGCCTACCTCGACGCGTTGGCCGTGCACCGGCGTCGTCTCGGCCTGCCCGCGCAGGCCCTGGCCTGGGGCGCCTGGGAGGTCGATATGCACGAGCACATGTCCCAGGCCGACATCCGTCGGATCACCCGCGCGGGTGTGCGGGCGTTCTCGGTGCCCGAGGGCATGGCGTGCTTCGACGCGGCGCTGCGAGTCGACGAGCCGATCGTGGTCCCGCTGCTGCTCGACGCCGGGGTACTGCGTCACTCGCCCGAACTGCCCTCGCTGTTGCGCGGACTCGTGCGCGGGCCCGCGCGGCGCGCGGCGGCCGACCGTGGGCGACGTGCGGCCGCCGCGGGCACCGGATTCGCCGAACGCCTGCGCAGCGCTTCCCCCGCCGAAGCCGCCGCACTGGCGCGCACCGCCGTCGCGGAATGGACCGGGCAGGTGCTGGGGCACGACGGCAACGAGACGGTGGCGCTCGACCAGAGCTTCCAGAGCCTCGGCCTCGACTCGCTCATGGCGGTCGAACTGCGCAACAAGGTGCGCGAACACACCGGGATCGTGGTGCCGCTGGGCGCCATCCTCGCCGACAGCGACCTGACCGCGCTGGCCGGCTACCTGCTCGACCAGGTCCGCGACCAGGACAACGGCGACGAGGGTTCCGGCACCGACGCGGAGTCCGCCGCCGACGTGCCCGACCTCGAGACGCTACCGCTGACCAGAGACATGGTGCGACTGCTGCGCACCGAGCAACTCGGCATCCCCAGCGCCGCCCAGACCGGCGGTCTCGCCCTGCGCCTGCCGACCACCGTCACCCGGGCCGCGTTCCAGCGCGCCCTCACCGCACTCGCGCATCGGCACGCCGCGCTGCGCACCACCATCCGGTCGAGCGACGAGCACGGCAGGCAACTGGCGATCACCCGGGAATCCGGCGTGGTCGGTGGATGGCGGGAACTCGACGGTCTCGACGACGCGATCGCCGCGGCGCGCTTCCGGGAACTCATGGCGCGGCCTTTCGACCTGGCGACCGGACCGCTGTGGCGGTTCGAGCTGCTCGACGGCGGTGCGAGCGGTCAGATCCTGCTCATCGGCGCGCACCACAGCATGAGCGATGTGCAGTCGGTCCTGCTGGTCGCCGGGGAACTGGCCGCCGAACTGTCCGGTGCGGGTCCACTGGCCGATGTGCCGACGAATCGCGATATGCGTCAACTGCTCTCGGCGCAGGCGGACAAGCCGGGCGAGGCGGACGAGGCCGTCAGGCGATGGCGGGAGGCGTTCGCGGGCGCTCGCCGGCTCGAGCTGGGATCGGCGCGGCCCGCCGAACGCACCTACGGCGCGGCCGCTCTCGCGCTGGACCTGCCCGCCGATCTGCACGACCGAGCGGCCGAGCGGGCGCGGGAACTGGGTATCACCCCGGCGGCGGTGTTCCTCGGCGCGCTCACGGTGTTCCTGGCCAGGCACAGCGGCGCCGATCGGTTCGCCCTCGCGGTGCCGGTGGACACCCGCATGCACGCCGATGCCGTCGGCGCGGTCGGCTACTTCGGCGTGCCCGTGCCGTTCCCGGCCGCGGTCGAGCCGGGTGAGGCGGTTTCCGATGTGCTGCGCCGCATCGGTGAGCGGCTGCGGGGGCTGCTCGTGCCGGGCGCCGGCTTCGGTGATGTGCTGGCCGCGCTGGCGGCCCAGGGGCTCCACCGCGAGAACGCGCCGATGGTGGAGGTCTACTTCAACTACCTGCGCGCGCCTTCGGCGTCCGGCCGGGCCGACCTGGTTCCGGTGAGCACCGGATATTCCGACCTCGACCTGATGGTGGCGGTGCTGCCGGACACCGGCCGGCTCTGGCTGACCTACAACAGCGACATCCTCGACGAGGCCGCCTGCAGCGAGCTGGGAAAGCAGTATCTGGCGACAGTCGCCGCCGTGGTGGCCGATCCGGGCGCGCCCGCCTCGGTCACCGCGGGCGGTGCGTTCCCGGCCGTGGTGCGCGCGGCCCTCGGCGCGACATTCGCGCTCGGCAGGATTCCCGAATTGCTGGGCGCCGCCTCCGCCGAGAGCACGCCGATCACGGTCGCCGAAGCGCCCTACCACCATCTGACGGCCGCCCTGCGCGACCCGTCCGGGGTGTTCGCGCAGCCGTCGACGGCACTGGCTATCGCCTTGCTGCGCGCGGCCGACCTGCAACGGTTCGGCTCACTCACCGACGCACTGCTCGCCGAGCTGGCCGAGGAGTACCCGGCGGCGGTGCGTGCGGTGGCCGAACGGACCCGCAGGCCGATCATCGTCGGCATCCTGCCCTCACACGAGCCCGATCGGCGCCTGCTCGACTGGGAACGGACGGTCGCCGACCGGCTGCGCGACATCCCCGGTGTCGCGCTGCTGGAGACGGCCGAATGGACCCACCGCCACGCCGTGCCGACGGTCTTCGACGAGCGCACCGACATCATGGCCCACCTGCCGTTCACCGCCGAATTCCAGGCGGCCGTGGCGCTCACGCTCGCCGACACCGTCGCCGCGGTGACCGAACCCGCTCCGAAGGTGATCGTCGTCGACGGCGACGACACTCTCTGGAGCGGCATCGCAGGCGAAATCGGCGCCGATGCCGTCCTCTTCGACGACGCGCGGCTCGCGCTGACCGACCGCCTGCGGCAGTGGCGAGCGGCCGGAACCCTGCTGGCTCTGGTGAGCAACAACGACGACGATGTCGTGCGCGCGATCCTCGACCGGGCCGACAGCCCTGTGCGCTACGACGATTTCGCCGCTGTCTCGGCGGGCTGGGAGGACAAGCCCGCCCGCGTGGCGGAACTGGCCCGCACCCTGCACCTCGGCCTCGCCGAGTTCTGCTACCTCGACGACAATCCCGTCGAGGTAGCGCGGATGCGCGCGGCGCTGCCCGAAGTCCTGTCGGTCACCTGCCCGCCCGCCGCGGACCTGCCCGCCTTCCTGACCAGGCTGTGGCCGATGACCCCGGTCGCGACCACCGCCGAGGACCGTGCCCGCGCCGACTACTACCGGCAGGAGCGGCAACGCGACGACGCCCGCGCGAGCACCGAATTCGGCGCGTTCCTGGAACACCTGGGCCTCGAGGTCGACATCGAGGAGCTGACCGAGCGGACCGGCGCACGAGCCCGCCAGCTCGTGCGCCGCACCAACCAGTTCACGCTGGGCGCCGCCGGGCCCGACGATCTCGACCGATGGCGCGCCGAGGGCGAGGTCTGGACCGCCACCGCCCGGGACCGTTTCGGCGAGTACGGCCTCATCGGGGTGCTGGCGCTGCGCGTCGACGACGCCACCCTGACGATCACCGGCTGGCACCTCAGCTGCCGCGCCCTCGGCCGCGGCGTCGAGGAACGCCTGTTCGCCTGGATCGCCGACCGCGCCGAAGCGCTCGACTGCGCGACCGTGCGCGTACGGGTGGAACACACCGCCCGCAATACCCCCGCCCGCCGCCTGGTCGCCCGGCTCGCCGGCCTCGCCCGGCACGACGAAACACTCGACGCCTCCGTCTCGCCCCGGCAGTTGCGTGAATTCCGATCCTGGACGGCGATCGACCAGTACGAGGAGGAGACGACCCCGTGACCGACACGGCCGAACCCACCCCGGTCCGCGACTCCGTCCCGGACCGTCGCGCTCGCGGCGAATCCCTGGAGCGCGGCACCGGACTCGATGTCGCCGCCCTGCTCGCCCGCACCGGCCTCGGGGGCAGCGCGTCGCCCCCGTCCGGCATCCGCAGTCCCCTACCGGACGCTTCCGTCACCCCACCCACAGCGGACTCCGTTGCCGAGCGGAACGGTTCGGCCGTACCCGCCGAGCCAGGAGTGCCCGCGCGGAATTCGCCGAGTCCACCGAGGGATATGCCGACGCTGGCCGCGGCGATCACCGCGCTGGCCACCCGCTTCAGCGCCACCCCGATGGGCCCCGACACCGACTTCTTCGACGCGGGTGGCACCTCGCTGGCCGCCGTCGAATTCGTCGCGGCACTGGCGGGCGATCTCGGCGTCCACCTCGATCTCGACACGGTCTTCTTCGACGCGCGTCCGCGCAGGCTGGCGCAGCGATGGCTGGCGGATCCGACCGTCACCGCACCGGTCAGCGGAGTGGCAGCAGGGCGGGATCTCGAGGCCGGCGAAGTCGGCGACGGTGCCTTCGGTCGCCGCGCCGGTGATGGCATCGGCACCGAGGGCGGGGACATCGACACCGACGATCTCGCCCAGCTCTTCGCCGATCTGTCCGGCGCGGACAGGCTCCCGCTGGTCACCCCGGCGGAGCGGGTCGAGCCCCGGCGCATCCTGCTCACCGGCGCGACCGGCTTCCTCGGCAGTCACCTCCTGCTGGACCTGTTGCGGCACAGCGACGCCCACGTGGTGTGCCTGATCCGCGCCGACGACGAGGACACGGCGCGAGAACGATTGATCGACGCGCTGCGACGTTTCGCTCTGCCGTCCTCGCGAGAGGTGCTGCGCCGGGTAACGCCGCTGGCGGGCGATCTGCGCGAGCCCAGGCTCGGACTGTCCGACGAACAGTGGGAAAAAGCGGCGGCGCAGGTGGATTCGATCGTCAACGCCGCGGCCGCGGTGGACTTCCTGCGCGGATATCCCTCGCTGCGACGCACGAATGTCCTCGGCCCGCTCACCCTCGCCGAACTGGCCTGCACCGGCAGGTCGACACCGATACACCACATCTCCTCGCTGGCGGTGTTCAACGGTGTCGAGTCGCGATCACTGGGGGAGGACGATCCGACCGCGCCCGTGGCGACGCTGCCGATCGGCTACGACCGCTCCAAGTGGGCGGCCGAGGCGATCCTGCGCCGGGCAGGCGAGCACGGTCTCACCGTGACGATCCTGCGTCCGGGCGGGATCGGCACCCATCCGGAGACCGGGGCGCACAATCCGCGCGATCTCAACAGCGGAATCACCGCCGCGTTGCTGCGTTTTCGTACCGTGCCCGGCTTCCGGTACCTCAACGGCGCGCCGGTGGACTGGGTGAGCCGGGTGGCCGCGGAGATCGTCACGCGGCCGAGCGCCTGGGGACACACCTATCACCTGACCGGCGAACCGACCTCGCTCGAGCAGATCGTCGCCAGGACCACGCTCGGCGGCCTCGGGGTGCGCGTGCAGCACTGGGAGAACTGGTGCGACGACGTGGTCCGCGCGATCCGCGAGGAACCCGCTCCCGAACTGGAGTCGCTGGCGCAGGTGTTGCAGAGCCCGGTCGCGCGGCGGCAGCTGGCGGCGATGGTGGGGGTGCCGCCCTCCCGCGCCGACCGCACCGAAGCTTTCGTGGCCGCGCACGGCTTGCCCGCTCCGATATCCGGCGCGGCGGCGGGCGGCAGGATGCTCGCGGCGACGGCCGGGCTCGGCGCGCCCGGCGGCGAACCGTACCTGCGCTTCGACGAAACCCTCAGCGGGACGATCGGCCCCGTCGGCGGCGCCGCCGACCTCCCCTGCGATCTGCGACTGACCCTGTCGATCGCCGACAGCGCGCAGGCATTCACCGCCCGCGTCCTCGACGTCGGTGGCGAACTGACCTGCCCGGCCATCCACGACGAGCCGCTGACCGTCACCGGCACGGCCGCCGTCCGTCCGCACGACGGCCTGCCGCTGCACCACGAGTCCCGGCACCCGATCATGCGCTACGACCTGACCCTGCGAGCCGCCGACGGCCGCAGCTGGTGGCTGACCGGCCACAAGTTCGCCGCCGCCCGCCGTCGCTTCGTCCGCCAGCTGGGCACCCAGCTGATCGAGATCGGCCCCGCCGGACAACCCGCGTCCTGGTCCGGTGAGATCGCCGTCCCGATGCACACCTACCTGTCCGATCAGATCGACGGCATCCGGGTGGACCCGCGACTGCCCGAACGTCAGCAACGACTGGCGAAACTGTTGTGGCTGAGCTGGTTCGGCGGGCAGCTCGGCGTGAGCCTGATGGAACCGATGCTGCGGGTCGGCGTCGACCTGCTCGACCTGCGCCGCGCCCTGCGAGAGGAACGCCGCCGATGATGGACCGACTCCCCACGTACCGCGACGACCGCATCGACGACGGATTCCGGTTCCGCACCGCCGACGGCATCGACCTGATGCTGCGCCGATCGGGACCTGACGACGCGCCCGCCGTGCTCTTCGTGCACGGGCACGGTGTTTCCTCGCGGATGTTCGACCTGCCGGAGATCCGCAATGTCACCGACGTGCTCGCCGACGCGGGCTACGAATCGTGGCTGCTGGACTGGCGGGGCAGCAGCCTGCTGCCCTACAACGAATCCGGCCACCGGTACACCCTCGACGACGTGGCTCTCTACGACCTGCCCGCGGCGGTCGAACAGGTGCGCCGGCACACCGGGGACCGGCCGCTGTTCGTGGTCGCGCACTGCGTCGGCGCGCTGGCAGTGGCCTCGGCGCTGACCGCGGGACTGCTGCCCGGGTTGGCGGGCGTGGTCGCTCAAGGCGTGTTCCTGACGCCGAAGGTGAGCGGCTCGTCGCGGATGCGGGTGTTGCTCGGCAGCGAAATGATCGGCGGGCGCGTCACCCACCTGGACTCCGATTTCCGCAAGGTCGGCCTGTGGTCGAAGCGGACCCTGCTCTACGCGGCGCTCTCCCGCAAGGGGGAGTGCCCGGACCCGACCTGCCGCATGGTGCACCACGGCTGGGGCATGGGCTCGAAGCTGTTCGAACACCACCACCTCGACCCCCGCACCCACGACCGGCTGGCCGACCTGTTCGGCGCGATCGGGCTGTCGATGCTCCCGCATCTGCGTCAGATGGAGTTGGCCCGCGCGGTCGTCCGGTGCTCTCTCGACGACGAACGCTATGCGGCGCTGCCCGAGAACGCCCTCGACAGCGCGGGACGCATCGACTGCCCGGTGCTGTTGCTGTCGGGCAGCCGCAACGAGGCGTGGCCGGGAGCCAACAAGCTGTGTCACGAGGTGCTCGCCGAGCGGGAGCCGGGATTGGACGTGCGCTACGTGGAGATCCCGTCCTACGGCCACCTCGACACCTTCATCGGTCGCGGAGCAGCCCTGGACGTCTTCGGTCATATCGCCGATTTCCTCGACGAGCAGTGCGGGCGGTGAGCGGGGTGCGCCCACGGGCGGCGCACGAGGGCGGCCGCGAGCGCGCGACTCAACTGGGCCGGCGCAACGGCAGCCCGGCGGCCGAGTAGATGGCGTCGATGACGGTCATATTGGCCACGGAGTCGCCGGGCCCGGTCGCCACCGGCCCGCCGCGCAGCACGGCATCGGCGAAGGCGTCGAGTTGGTAGTCGTAGGAGGTGCGGCGGGTGAACCGGCGACGGAGCCCGCGTTCGTCGGTGCGCAACGAGAGCAGATGCCCCTGGTGCGGCAGCAGCGGGTTGAGCACTCGCATGCGCCCGCGCTCGCCGGTCACCGTGACAGCGACCCGCAGCAGGTCCGCCGACCACATCGAGGCGCGGACGCCTCCGGTGTGACCGGAGGCGAAACGCAGGTCGGCGCGCATGGCGCGATCGACGCGCGGATCACGCAGCTTCGCCCGCGCGGCCACCACTTCGGGCTCCGCGCCGCCGAGCAACCTGGCCATGTGCACGGCGTAGCAGCCGGCGTCCATGAGCGCCCCGCCCGCGAGGTCGTAGTCGTAGCGGATATCGGAGAAGCGAGGCAGCGGGAAGCACACCGCGGCCTCGACGTGGCGCAACGTTCCGAGTTCGCCGGAGGCGACCACTTCTTCGGCGGCCGTGGTCAACGGGTGGTAGCGGTAGTGGAAGGCCTCCATCACCACGAGACCGGATTGCTCGGCGAGCGCGCCGATCTCGCGCGCCTCGGCCGCGTCGGCGGTGAACGGTTTCTCGCACAGCACGTGCTTGCCCGCCGCGAGCGCCGCCCGTGTCCAGCGTCCGTGCAAGCCGTTGGGCAGCGGGATGTAGACGGCGTCGATGTCGGGATCGTCCAGCAGTGCGGGATAACTGTCGTACACGCGACCGATGCCGTGCTTGCCCGCGAAGCGCTCGGCCCGTGCCCGATCTCTGGCCGCCACCGCCGTGACGGCCACCTCCGGGTTGCGCCGAGTGGGCGCGATCACGGCGGCGGGCGCGATGCGGGCCGCGCCGAGAATTCCGAACCGCAGGGCAGGGCGGGTGTCGTCGACCACCCGCGGACACTAGCATCGGGACCGCGTCGCGGCAGTGTCGTCACCACCCGGCCGCTTTCCCGCGGCCGACGAACGGAAGCGAGAGTATGCGTATCGCGTTGCTGACAGCGGGCACCAGGGGCGACCATCAGCCCTACCTCGCCCTGGCCGACGAATTGCGCTCGCGCGGACACGATGTCGTCATGACGGCCACCGAGAACTACGCCCATGTGGTGCGCGCGGCGGGCTTCGAGCCGGTGGTGATCCCGTTCAACTCCGCGGAACTGCTGGAGACCGAGGCGGCCAAGCGCGCACTGTCCTCGGGCGCGACGCTGCCGTTCGTCAAGATCATGCTCGACACCGTGAAGATCATGGCGGGTGAGCGCGGCGAGCGGATGCACGAAGCGCTGGCCACGGCCGCCGACTCGGCCGACATCTTGGTCGTGTGCGCCTCCATCCTGCCGTGGGCGATGGACCGCAGGGAGTTGACCGGGCAGCCGGTGGTCGGTTGCCTGCCGTATCCGCTGGAGCGCACCGAGGAGTTCCCGTCCTCGTTCATGGTCAAGCACATGATCACCTCGAAACGACTGCGCCTGGCCAGCTACACCGGCTTCGAACTCGCCTACGGGTTCGCCTACCACAAGGTGGACAAGCGCGTCCGGGAGATGATGGGGCTGCGCGGCCGCCCACGAAACCCGTTCCGCCGCATGCGCGAGGAAGGCATCCCGCTGATCCACATGGTCAGCCCGGTGCTGTTGCCGAAACCCGCGGACTGGCCCGACCGCTCGACCGTGGTGGGCGCGCCGGTCATGCCCGCCCACCTGCGCGCGGCGTGGGGTGAGGCGACGGTGGATCCGGCGCTGGACACCTGGCTCGACGCCGGTGATCCGCCGGTCTACTTCTGCATGACCGGCATGCCCGTCCTCGACCCGCCCGCCTGCCTCACCCTGATCGAGGCGGTGTGCCGTCGGCTGGGCACGCGGGCGTTGGTCACCGTGCGAGGAGAGGGCTTCCCCCGCGGCGCCACCCACGACGAGCGGCTGTTCGTCCTCGATTCCTTCGACTACGACCGAGTGCTGCCCCGCTGCGCCGCGGTCGTGCACCACGGCGGCAGCGGCAATACCCACGATGTGCTCCGCTGCGGCCTGCCCGCCGTGGTCGTCGGCGTGCACAGCGACCAGTTCTACTACGGCTGGCGGATGACCGCGCTCGGCATCGGCGGCGGCTTCCCCTACCCCTCGCTCACCGAGAACCGCCTGTATCAGGCCCTGACCGCCGCGCTGACGCCCGAATCGCGTCGTGAGGCAGCGGAACTCGGTCGTGCGGTCGCCGCCGAGAACGGGGTGGCCGCCACGGCCGACGAGGTGGAGCGGCTCGTGAAGCAGGCCGCGGGCTGAGCGGCGACGCGGCAGTGCACATCGCCCTGTTCACCGACTTCCACCCCGCCACCCTGGGCGGCGTGCAGACCGCGATGCGCGCCCTGACCACAGGGTTGCGCGGCCAAGGACATCGGGTCACCGTCTTCTGCCCGCCCGCACCGGAACCCGGTCCCGCCGACGCCGATATCGTGCTGCTGCGGCCGATCCCGTTGGCCACGCTGGCGGGCGGACTGCCGATGGTGCTGCCGACCCGCGCCAATCGCTTCGCCATCGACGCCGCCTTCGCCACCCGCGGCCCGGTCGACATCGTGCACGCGTTGACCACCTACGGTTGCGGCATCCTCGGCACCCGCGCCGCCCGTCGACACGGTGTGCCCATCGTCCAGACCCTGCAGAGCCGCGACGACACCGTCATCGAGAAGTACGCTCCCGCACCGTTGTCCGCCGCACTGAGCATGCGGCTGTTGCACGGCTGGTTCGTCCCGCTGCGCGGGCGGGCGGTGGCCGCGCTGCCCGGCGACGGCCGGGTCGCCCGGCTGGCCTGGCGACCGCTGATCGCCCAGGCCGATGCCGCCGACCACGTGACCGTCCCGACCGAGCACTTCGCGCGCCGCCTGGCCGCCCGGGGTGTCGAGCGCCCGATCCACGTCATTTCCAACGGGGTCGACGACGCCCTGCTCGACAGCGTGCTGGATTCCGACCCGGCGCCCGGCGCCCGGCGCCCGCGCTCGGTCTCCTCGACACCGGGGTCGTCGCGCCCGACCTCACCGGACCGGAGCCGCGCGTTCGAACACGACGACGACGGCTCCGCGGGTGCCGTCGATGCGGATCGGCGCGCGCCACTGCGCGTGCTGTGGTGCGGGCGGCTCTCGCCCGAGAAGCGACCCCTCGAAGCCGTCGAGGTCGTGCGCCGGGTCGCCGACTGCACCCTCGACGTCTACGGCGGCGGCAGGCTCGCCGACGAGGTACGCGCGGCGATCTCCGCGTCGGGGGTGGGCGACCGCGTCCGGCTGCACGGCGAGGTGGATCAAGCCGCCGTCCTGCGGGCCATGCGCGAGCACGACGTCCTGCTGCTCACCTCCGACTGCGACACCCAGGGCATGGTGCTGCTCGAGGCGGTCGCCACCGGCCTGCCGGTCGTCTACTGCGATCCCGAACTCGCCGAAACAATCTCCGAATCCGGCGGTCTGCGTGCCGCCGACTCGTCGGTGTCCGCCCTCGCCGAGGCACTGGACTCCCTGGCGCGGGACCGCTCCCGGCTGCCCGCCATGCGCGCAGCACTGACCGCACTCGTCGACCGATCGCGCCAGTCACGGCATCTCGCGCGGCTGGTAGCGGTCTACACCGAGGCGATCTCGGCGGACTCTGCGCACTGATCCGGTGAACACGTCGGCCCCGGTGCGGTCGAGCGCGCCCGCCTCCGGGATGTTAAGTGACCAGCTGTTATCAAATCCTGTGGCAGGTTGCCTGGAACCTGTTCGTTCCGTCCTCGCATCCGCCCGGTGCGCGACTCCGGAGAAGTTCTCGATCATCGCCGCATGTAAACCAGCCTCACTCTATCGCACGACACCGTTTCCGCAGGAATCGTCTGTGCCATATATGGATCTACGTAGAAGTGGAGACAAGCAGCACGAGTCTTGCTAAGTTACTGAGTATTCTGACCGTTAGGTCAGGCGGAGGGCGTCCTGGTGGGGCCGTTGGCCGTCGACACCACGGTGCTCGGGACTCAATGAGGAGTGGCGACATGCAGGGATTCAACAGGCGCGATGCGTTGAAGGCCGGAGGTGTACTCGGGGCGGTGGGCGCCGTCGGCGCGCTCGCCGCCGCATCACCGGCCAGGGCGGAGCCGTGGACATGGTCACCGCAGGGGTCGGTGGCGGGCGAAGGCGCGGGTCTCGACCCGATGGGCGTGTGGGACCCCGAGGTCGACGAACTCGTCGCCTCGCTGATCGATCGCGGCGATGTGCCCAAGGTGAACGAACAACTGCGCCAGTGGACGGCGAATGGTCAACCGCTGCCCGCCGGGCTGCCGAACGACCTGCGTGAGTTCATGGAATACGCGCGCCGGATGCCGCAGTGGGTCGACCACGGAAAACTGAACTCCGCCATCGAGTTCAACAAGAAGCGCGGCCTCTACCTCGGTGTACTCTACGGCTTCGCCAGCGGCATGATGAGCACAGTCATCCCGAAGGAGGCGCGCGCGGTCTACTACTCCAAGGGTGGCCACGACCTCAAGGACCGCATCACCAAGACCGCCAAGCTCGGCTACGACATCGGCAGCAACAACGCCTACGCCGATGACGGCCAAATGATCGTGACCTGCGTCAAGACCCGCCTGGTGCACGCCGCCGTGCGTCACCTGCTGCCGCAGTCGCCGCACTGGACGGCCACGGCCCAGGAGCAGATCCCGATCAGCCAGAACGACATGATGGTCACCTGGCACAGCCTGCCCACCACGGTCATGCGCCACTTCGTCAACTGGGGGGTGCCCATGCCACAGGAGGAATCCGAGGGATTCCTGCACTCCTGGCAGGTGGCCGGGCACATGCTCGGCATCAAGGACGAGTACATCCCGAAATCCTGGGACGAGGCCAATTCCCAGGCTTCGCAGGTGCTCGACCCGATCCTCATGGCGACTCCGGAGGGCGTGAAGCTCGCCGACCGGCTGCTGAGCCTCGGGGCCGGTCTGGATCTGGCGATCCTGACCAAGCCGGTGCTCGGCTCGTTCACCCGCTTCCTGCTGGGCGACAAGCTGGCCGACGGACTCCAGATTCCGCGTGAACTGGTCTGGGATCCGTTGCTGCGCTTCAGCTGGGGGCCGTTCGTCGCGGTGCGTGAGGGACTGCTCACGGTGGCACCTCCGACGAAGGAAGTCTACTGGATGTTCGACGAGTTCCTGCGTCAGGCCGCGCTGCTCTACCTGTCCGAACTGCGCACGCCGATCAGCATCGAGATCCCGACGATGAACCGCGACATGAGCCTGCCGCCGAAGTAGTCGGCAGTCGACTTCGCCCCCACCGTTCGTCCCCTGCGGTGGGGGCGAAGTCGTGTCCGGGGGAGGTGCGCCGTGTACCCGGCCCGCGGTGTGGAGCGCCTGTTCCGGACGCGCCCGCAAACCGCTGGCGATGCTGGAAAATATTGGGGGAGTATCGTTTTGGCGGCACAAACCGACCTCCGTGACTCACACAAGAAATCACACTCGCCGTTTGCGGGCCCTTCGCCGAACCGCTCTCCTCGCCGCGACGATCGCCCCAGCATCGGCGGGGTTCGCCGGACCCCGCTACCGGTTCTCCCGGCGGCCCTGCCGTCGGCGTTTTCGATCAAACAGTGGCACAAGCTTATTCCGCAAATCGACGGTGCGCCGTTCGCGACACTGATCAGCGTCTCGAACGACGCCATCCGCTGCGTCAGTCGCCGCAGCTCGCGGCGGCCGGTGGGCGACCGCGTCGGGCGGTGATGAAGGGGACGCCCCGGCGCGTCAGTACACCGTGAAGGTGGTGACGCTCGGGGCGTGTGGCAGGTCGGTGGTGAGGGTGAATTCCACCCGGCCCGGTCCGGTGTTCACGCGCAGGTTGCCGATCTGCGGCGCCACCCACCAGAACGGGAAACCGTTGCCGTCGCCGAGGAAGTCGGAGGCGGCACCCGTCGCGCCGGTGTCGAGATTGCGCCAGTGCACCGTGGCGGTGACCGAACACCAGGGCGCGGGCACGCCGAAGACCTTCAACCAGCCTTTGAGCTGCAGGTCGACCTGGCCGTGCGGTCCGCTGGGGTAGACGTTGCCGACGGCCCACACATCGCCCACGCACCCGAGACCGTGTGCGGCGGTGGTGACCAGAGGAAGTTCGACGGGGAGATACTCGCTCGCCGATGCGGGGGCGCTCGCACCGATCATGAGGGCGGCAGCGGCAGCGGCGGCCGTGGACATCGTGCGTAGGTGTGTGGCGTCCATGACCTGCCTATCGGCGTACATCGGCGTCTGTTACCCCGATGTACAGGATCGCTCCAGGTGCGGATCCTCTTGCGTCTCGGCCTCGCAGCACGACTGCGCCGCCCGTGCGGCCGCCACCTCACCGTGAGAGCGCCTCGGTGTACTGCGTGCCGCACGATGTCGGCTCGGTCGCGCCGGGGTGAGTCAGATCAACCGGTAGCGACTGGTCGGCACGACATCGATGTCGCGATCCGCGCCGAAGGTGGCGATGCTTTCCATCATCAGGCCCACCCGGCGGGCGAGTTCGGCGTCGTCGCCACCACTGCCGTAGAAGGCGTGCATGTCGTGCAGCGCCTCGATCGGGAAGTGCTCTTCCACGACGGCCGCGATCTGCGGGGCGTCGGGGGTGACCGGTTCGACGATGCGGTTCTGGATGTAGCCGAATGTGGCCTGGGTGTCGATGGCGACCCGGGTGTGCTTGCCGCGCCAGCACTCCAGCCACTGTTCGTAGGGCAGGTCGGCGGGCCTGCGCAGGAACGCCAGGTTGGCCAGCCCTTCGGCGCGTTCTCCGACGGCGGTCGGCCGGGGCGGGAGCGGCGTGACGACGTCGACCTGCCAGCCCGCGACGCGGGTCGATCGGTCGGTGAGCACGGCCACCGCGGCGGAGACCGCGGTCTCGGCGGCGAGGGTGAGCGTGACGACGGCCTCGACAGGCGCGTCGAAAGTGGTCAGCCGCAGCATCGCGTCGGCGACGCGCGGGTCGCCGATATTGAGGACGGCTTCGACGGCCGCGGATCGAGCGAGTGCCTCGCCCAATCCGCGAGGAAAATCTTCCTCGATGCCCCAGAGAGCGAACAAGAATTGCCGGGAAGCCACCGCGACACCACCTTCGGAGCACATGTTCGAGCTACGCGGAGCGTAACGAATCGCCCCGTGTCGCCACCACCCTTGGCGCACCTGCATCTCGTCTCGATACATCCCTGGTGTGACGGCAACGGCCGAATGTCACGGTCCTCACAAACTCTGCTGATCGCGCGGGAAGGCGTGCTGGCGCCCGAGTTCTCGTCGATCGAGGCATGGCTCGGGCGTCCAGGCAATACCTGGGAGTACTACCAGGTGTTGGCCCGTCGTGGCGCGCATTACCGGCCGGATCAGGATGTCTCGGAATGGGTCAGCTTCAATGTGCTTGCCTATCACCAGCAGGCGCAGACAGTCCACGCGAGGTTCGAGCGGTCGGGGCGGGTGTGGGAGCAGTCGACGGAGTTCGCGCTGCGCTCCGGGCTCGACGAGCGGGTGGTATCCGCGCACGATCTGGTGACGTCGGATCTGTGGTGCTGTGTGGACCTGGAAAGATGCACACGCCTGATCCCAGGGGTGGTCTGCCTGTCGATCAAGCGCGCGGCGGGCCGATCCACCGCAGCACCCGGTTGCGGTACTGCTCGTACTGCTCGCCGAAGCGCTCGGCGAGCGCCTGCTCCTCGGCCGGGATCTGGGTGCGATCGATCAGCGCCACGAAACCGGCCGTGGGCAACAATGCCCAGGCCGAACGCCGCAGCACCGCGTGCGCGGTCAGCGCGCTGGCCAGGCCCAGGTACATCGGGTTCCGTGTGAACCGGTTGGGCCCGTCGGTGACCAGGGTGGTCACCTTGTCGAAGCTCATCGGGTTGACCGTGGTGCCCTTGTCGGCGAAGCGGCTGACCGCCCAGGCGGCCAGTGTCGCCGCCGCGGCGGTGAACGGCGCTGCGGCCAGGCCCGACCACGGGGTCGGCCGCCGGCCGCGGGTCTGCAAGTACTGGACCCCGGCGGCCGCAGCAGCGATGACCGGCGGTGGAACTCTGCGCATTCGTCTCCTCCTGATCGCGTGGCCGACTTCAGGCTACGGCTCGGACATGAACCCGAACCGGCAGCTTGGCTGAACCGGTAAGCGGACGCACGAAGCGATGGTCGATGCCAATGGTTGGAGAGTGTTTCCAGCCAGGGATGACCGAAACCCCCGGCCTGCTCGGCCTGAGCCCCGACACCGAGCAGCTGCGCGCCGACCTCATTGCGGCGGTGCCGATGAATCGGCTGGCCCGGCCCCAGGAAGACCGCCGACGTCGCGGTATTCCTCGCCTCCGACCGCAGCAGCTTCATGACCGGGTCGGCGGTGTATGTCGACGGCGGCTACAGCCAGCTCTGACTTCGGCGAGCCCTTATCGCGCTGCGCTCGTCACCGCGGCCGGTTCGCATCGAACGGGGAAGTTCACGGATCGGGCGATGAAGCATTTCTCGTGGGCGCGGTGGTGCAACCGGTCGAGCGTGCCGAGGGCGACATCGCCTCGGACGGTCACCTCGGGTCGCAGGACGACCTCGGTGAATTCTCCCGCACCGTCGGGATGTTCGGTCATCCGGCCGATGGCCTGGTCGATGTATCCGGTGACCACCACACCGGCGTGCGCGGCCAGAGCGAGAAACCACAGCATGTGGCATTGGGCGAGCGCCGACACGAGGAGCTGTTCGGGGTTCCATCGGGTCGGGTCGCCGCGAAAGGCGGGATCGGACGACCCCGCGAGCAGTGTCTCGGCGTCGGAGCGGACGGTGTGGTTGCGCGAGTACGCCTCGAGCTGTTCTGTACTCCCGGACCATTCGACAGCGACGGTGTACGAGTGCTCGTGTGGCAACGCGCCTCCAAAGGTTGGACTCCTTGTGTATCGCACTCTACGTCGGCTCCGCTCGGACAGAGGTGTGAGCGGTGGACTCAGTCGCCGGAGACCATGTGGACGACGATCCCACCGAAACGGTGCTCTTCCATGGTCGCGGGGTGTCCGTCGATGAAACACCTACCGGTTCGGGTCACCTCGACGCATTCTTCCTCTTGCGCGCCGGAGTCGTCCGCTCGGTCGAGCGTGTCCGTGTAGTAGGCGATCATTCCGCCACTGAGATGGGTGTTGAAACCGGTGACCCGGCGCCCGGCACGGTCGGTGGTGCGGCTCCGACAGTCATCACAGACGGCGCGGGGGTAGCGTGCCTGATAGACCGCCGGCTGCTCGCAGCGCGGACAGGGGTGCGTGTATCGGCGGCCGGTATCCGGGCCTGACAGCAGGAAATCATTGCGGGCGAGGATGTTACGTCCGGAGAGTCCCCGATTGCCGCTGCGCCGCAGGACGATGAGAATGTACTCGGCGTAGTCGGCTGTCTCGGCATCGATCGTTGCGCGCCCGGGAATCTCGTCGATGCGCGTGAAGCCCGCATCGTAGGCCTCCAGTGCCACGCGGTGCGCCGGCGACAGCTCACTGTCGGGGATGTGCCGGTTGGCATGTTCGGCTCGTGCCAAGTGTTCGGCGATCACTGTGTCGATGGTGCGTCCGCCCCCCAGGAGGCCGCTGCCGTAACCGGTCGTGGTCACCAGGACATAGCCGTCCGCGACGCCGCGGTCGGTTCCGATCGTCTGAAGGAAGGCGAAACCGCGCCCGTAGCGGGCATTCTCGAGCCCGGGGTGGCGGTAGGGGAGGAGGGTGTCGGAATCCCGGGCCAGATCGCGCGCGATTCGCAGCGCTTCGTCATAGGTCGACGGAGAGTTCGGGTCCGGCCGCTTCATGACCGACAGCCTATCGAGCCGGACATTCCGTGGCCGACATGTGTCATGAGGCGATGGTCCGTTTCGACCACGCTGTCGAAAACAGACCGGCTTCCTGCCCGGCCTCCCCGCGGCACTGCGGCGGTCGGGCAGCAGAGCCTCAATTCACGATGATGAAGTTGAACAGCACCCTGATATTGCTGTTCCAGCCGACGTGGTAGCGCACCGTCATGGTGCCGTCGGCGTGCGGGACCACATTCATGACCTGCGTGGTCGCCAGGCCCAGGACCGGGGTGTTGTTGTTGTCGACCTCGGTCAGGCTGACCGACACCTGGCTGTCCGCCCGGACCGTGACGCCCGGGAATCCGAACGTCCAGGCACCTGTCCCGTGGGTGATCAGTAGCTTCTGAGCCCAGAAGACAGACGTGACGTTCGTTTCGGTGATCGACCTGATTCCAGCGTCTTCGGCGCCATAGCCGGAGACGGCTTTCGCCGGCTGGAAATCCTCTTCCCCGGTGTCCGCGCCCGCTGTCGTGACCGCGTCTTCGGTATGTGTCTCCAACATTTCGCTGCCCTTTCTCGGCGGAAACAAGGTATGTGGATATCGTCACCCGCCGCGACTCCCGGCCGATTGCGTAATGCGCTACCTGAGTTCGCCGGTGTGTGGCGCGGGGTCGTTTCCCGGAATTCGGGTAGTGGACCACGCAGTCGACCTCCGCGCGGGTCCGGGACGCCGACCCCGCAGTGCCGTTCGCTGCGCCGTCAGATTTCGGCGGGGCGGCCGACTGCGATGAGCACGCCTGTCCGGTGGAGGTTTCTCTCTTCGGTGTCGGTCTTGACGGGCAGGTCGATGTGGTCGCCGAGGTCCGTGGTGACGGCATGGGCGGGTGAGGCGTCGAGGACGCTGCCGCTCGGGACGCCGGTGCGCCGGAAGAGGCCCGCTGCTTCGGGGTGGCCAGAGACAGCGTCGCCGCTGTCGGATGGGACCGCACATCGAAAGCGGCAACCTCCGGCCCGACGTACGCCGCATGGCTTAGGCTGTGGCCTCGGCACCGCGACGTGCGTGTGTGCCTGCTCTGTGCTCGATCGGAATTACTCGCAGTATTCGATCTAGATCTCTTCCCTGGATGAACCACATCGCATGAAGGATCGATATGAAGAGCGAAAAACGCGCTTGGGTCGCTGCTTTGACGGGAAGCCTCATAGTCGTCGGCACCGGGATGGTCGCCGGGCCACCCGCGTGGACGGAGCCGGTGTCGTCGCAGTCGCAAGGGGCTGAGGGCAACATTCTCCGTGCCGACGCGGCGCACCTGGCGTTGACGATCCCCGGGGCGCCCGGGCCGATACCGGCGAGATCGACACGCCTCGTCTACACCAGCAGCAATACCCATGACGCGCCGACCACGGTGGTGGGTACATACCTGGAGCCGACCTTGCCGTGGCCCGGCCCTGGGCCACGGCCGCTGGTGGCGTATGCGGGCGGTGTGCAGGGGCAGAGCCTCGAGTGCGCGCCCTCGGCGATGCTGTCGCAGGTGGTCCGGTACCAGCCGCCGGCCGACGCGGTCTTCGAGTACGACATCATCGCGATCTATCAACTGCTGTCCCGTGGCATGGCGGTGGTGATGAGCGACTATCACGACTTCGGCGTACCGGGCATCCACAGCTTCATGAACCGCAAAACGCAGGGATACGCGGTGCTGGACTCCGCGCGTGCCGCATTGCGGCTGCCCGGGTCCGGCCTCGATCCCGCCGCGCCGGTCATCCTCTACGGCTACTCCCAGGGCGGGATGGCTTCGGCGGCCGCGGCCGAGCTGCAACCGAGGTACGCCCCTGAGCTGAACGTGCGCGGCGCCTACGTGGGCGGGCCCCCGGTGGGCCTGCAGGAGTATGTCGCGCGCAACGAGGGCCGACCCGGTGTCGCCCCGGCCATCGCCTGGATCCTCAACGGCATCGCCGAGGACTATCCCGAGACGCGCCCGGTGTTCGAGGCCGAACTCAACGACACCGGCAAGGCGATCATGCGCGACTCGGTCGGCAAATGCGGCGGTGGCCTCTCCAACACCTTCGTGCAACCGCCGAACACCTCCCAATGGACTGTCAGCGGAGAGCCCCTCTCGGTCGTGATCGATCGTTCCCCGGAGTTGAAGAGGGCATTCGACGAGCAACGGCTCGGCGGGTCCGCCCCCTCGGTGCCGGTACGTATCTATGCGGCCAGGAACGACGAGGGAGCCACTTACCCGGCCGTGCGCGATATGGCCGCACGCTGGTGTGGTGGCGGTGCGGTCGTTCAGCTGGATGTGGATCCGTCGCTGCCGCCCCTGTCCGGATTCCTGGGGACCCACAATCTGGCCTTCTTCCCGTCACTGGGGACCTCGCAGCAGTGGGTGACCGATCGCCTCGCCGACGTGCCCGCTCCGGTGAACTGTGGGGCTCTGCCGTAGCTGTGGCCTCGATTGGGTGAGACCCGACGTCGATGACGTCGGGGCGGAGGCAGCCGTCTGGCCGGTCGCCGCGGTGATCATCACGGCTGCCTCCGCGGGCGATGGATCGGACGACCGACCAGCCCTCGGGCAGTAGGAATGGATTATTGCGCGTGAGGAGCTTCGGCAAGGCTCTCGCGCATCGCCTGGACGGCCGCGGCCGGGTCGTAGTCGTCGGGAACACCGTCGACCATGATGATGTCGCCGGCGATGTGGCGTGAGCGCAATGGTGCGATGGCTCGGTACGCGGGTGAGTCCCACCACGCCCTCGCCTCGGTGATCCCGGGAAATCCGATCATGACCACGTTGCCGGGCCAGCGGCCCTCCTTCACTTCGTGCTGTGTCATGTGCACGAGGTACCGGCCGCCGTAGGGGGCGAATGTGCCGGGGAGGCGTTCGATGTATTCGGCGATCTCCGGATGCGGGTCGGCGTCGAGCAGGTGAGCGATCACGTAGGCGGGCATCGAGTCCTCCGAGCGGTGGTCCGTTCTTTCCGAGAGCCTGACATGGGCGACGGAACGCGGTCAATCGGGCTCGATCGCAATGGATATCGCAATGGATTCGGAGATGAGGGGCGGCTACCTCGGGTTCGTGTGAACGGATCGACCGTCGTGAGGCCGGATCGTGAAAACTGGCGCTGACCAGCGGAACGCCGAGGAATCGGCAATCGGATCCGGCAGATTCGCGTGCGGGCGAAGGCCCTGCGGCGCGGCATCTGCTCCCGCGGCGGGCGAACGCTACGCTCGGATCCGACTATGTCGTGCGTCACAACGCAGGAGGTGTGGCTCGTGCGGAGAAGCAGATGCGGGGTGGTTGCCGGACTGGTGGCGGTGGGGTTGGTGGCGAGTGCGTGCACCGTGGGAGACGACAGCGACGAGGGCACTGTGGAGAGTTCCGCGCCCGTTTCGGCGCGGCCGCACGACGTGTCGCCGAACGCGGTCGCGGGAGTGGTGATTCCGGAGGGGCAGATCGATCGCGCGGTCGGCGACCTGGATCGCCTGGCCGGTGAGCTGATGGAGGATTCCGGGATCCCGGGCATGGCCGTGGCGGTGGTGCATAAGGGAAAAGTGCGGTACAGCAAGGGTTTCGGCGTTCGGGATGTCACCACCGGCGATCCGGTCGGCGAGGCGACGGTCTTCCAGCTGGCCTCGCTGTCCAAACCCCTCGGCGCCACGGTGGTGGCGCGACAGGTCGGTGCCGGCCGGGTGGACTGGGATACCCCGGTGTGGGAACTCTCTCCCGGATTCGCCCTCGAGGATCCCTATGTCTCCGAGCACGTGACGGTCGGCGATCTCTACGCGCACCGCTCCGGACTGCCCGACCACGCCGGTGACCTGCTCGAGGACCTGGGCTACGACCAGGAGCAAGTGCTCGAGCGGTTGCGGCAACTGCCGCTGGCGCCGTTCCGCGACTCGTATGCCTACACCAACTTCGGCCTCACCGCCGCCGCAGTCGCCGTCGCCGACAAGGTGGACACCGACTGGGCGACCCTGTCCGAACGCGAGATCTATCAGCCGCTCGGCATGAACGACACCAGTTCGCGCTACGCCGATTTCGTGGCTCGGCCGGATCGGGCGGTCGGGCACGTCCTGGTCGACGGCCGGTACCAGCCCGCCGACCCGTCGCGCGACCCCGACGCGCAGTCACCGGCCGGGGGCGCGAGTTCCTCGGTGCGCGACATGGCCCGGTGGCTGACCATGTTGCTCGGCGACGGCACCTACGAGGGCGTCGAAATCGTGCCGTCCGCAGCGCTGCTGCCTGCCATCAGCCCGCAGGCGGTCTCCGCTCCGCCTGCCGACCCGGACAGCCGCGCGGGGTTCTACGGCTTCGGCTTCAATGTGAACTCCTCGTCCGCGGGCAGGGTGGTCCTCGGCCATTCCGGCGCGTTCAACCTCGGCGCGGGCACCGCGTTCACCGCGATCCCCAGCGCCGACGTCGCGATCGTCACGCTCACCAATGCCGCAGGCATCGGCATCCCGGAGACATTGAACGCCGAGTTCGCCGACCTGGTGCAGTTCGGCGAGATCCGCGAGGACTGGCGTGAGCTCTACCGCACGGCCTTCGAACAGATCGACGCCCCCACCGGCGAGTTGGTCGGCAAGGAGCCACCCGCGAGCCCCGTCCCCGCCCGCCCGCTCGACGCGTACGCCGGGTCCTATGACAACACCTTCTATGGTGCGGCGACTGTGGCGGTGCGAGACGACGAACTCGTCCTCGTTCTCGGCCCGGACGAGACGACCCTGCCGTTGCGCCACTGGGACGGCGACACTTTCGTGTTCACTCCCACCGGGGAAGGGGCGGATCCCGGCACCGTCTCGAAGGCTACCTTCGATGGCGACCGGCTGATGCTCGAGTACTACAACCGCGAGGGGGAGGGCACCTTCGTCCGATCCTGATCGGAGTCGCGGGCGCCACGTGCCCGTCGTGGTGCGATTCCTCGACCGGGATCACGCCACGCCGTCGGGCTCGGCGTTCGCCGCCGAGGCCCCGGGGCTCCAAGGCGTTGCGTGCGCATCGGGCGCCTCACCGGTCCGCTCCACCGGATACCGGCCGAGCGTGGCGGGCGGCATCCGGATGCTGTCACAGTGCGTCGGCGGCGAGGGCTGCCTTCCAGCCGCCGAAAGCGCTGATGTCGGTGGCAGCCTCGGCGTCGGTGCCTTCGCAGGCGAAGCCAGTAGTCCACGTGCCGTCCTCGAGCTCGACCGAACCCAGGTGCATCGGCGCGGGAAGTGCGGCGAGGAAGCGGCCGAGGGCGGCGGGGGAGAGCAGCCAGCGTTCGCCGGCGATCGCGACACCGATCTCGGCCTCGCCCACTCGTGTCACGGCGGGTTTCGGCGGCGTGGTCTTCATGGCGCCCAGGCGATAGCAGGGTGCGGTGCGGATCGGGCCGGACCAGCGGGCTCCGAGTTCGGTGAGCTGGTGGGCCAAGGGTTGCTCGCGGAGGTGGGCACCGAAAACGACCAGATCCAGTGCCGGTGCGACTCGTGTCGGCCAGACCCGCTCGATCGGTGCCGGTGCCGGTGCCGGTGCGGGTGCGGGTGCGGGTGCGGGTGACGATCCGTTGGGGACGAGAGCGGCGATGTCGAGTGCGACGGCGTCTTCGAAGGGGCGGGCGAAGATGGTGACGCCGAATTGCGCTTCGCCCGCTGTCCCCGCGGGTACCGCGACCGCGCACAGATCGAACAAGTTGCAGAAGTTGGTGTAGGTGCCCACGCGGGAATTGACGCCGATCGGGTCGGCGGCGACCTGAGCGATCGTCGGCTGGAACGGGGCGGTGGGGGCGAGCAGAGCGTCCGCGCCGTCGAGGCTCGCCATCGCCTGCGCGCGCAACCGCTCGAGTTCCGCCAGATCCGAGACGAAGCGGTGGGCGGGCAGGTCGCGGGCCGCGCGGATGATCGAGGCCACGGCCGGATCCGCCGACCGCGGAGCACCGTCGAGGAATTCGCCCACCGCCGCGTATCTTTCGGCTACCAACGCGCCCTCGTAGAGCAGCTTCGCCGCGGCGAGGAAGGGCGCGGGATCGACTGTCACGATGTCGACGCCACGCTCGCGCAGACCGGTGACCGTGTGCTCGAATGCCGCGCGCCATGCGGGATCCATCCGGGGCACGGTGTCGAACACCGCGACCGTCGGGCGGGGCGGCGCGGCGAGGCGGACGTCGGCGGGCCACGGTCTGCCGGGCGCGCCCGCCGCCATGACGCCCATCGCCAGATCGGCGGTGGCGAGGTCGGCGGCGAAGATCGTGACGCAGTCGAAGGAGCGGCACGCGGGCACGACGCCCTGCGTGCTCACGACGCCGACCGTGGGTTTGATGCCGACCAGACCTTGGAACGCCGCGGGCACTCGGCCCGAACCCGCGGTGTCGGTGCCGATCGCGATATCGGCCTCGCCCAGCGCCACCGCAACGGCCGAGCCGGAACTCGAACCGCCCGAGACATATTCGGGCCTGCGGGCGTCGGGCACCGCACCATAGGGGGAACGGGTGCCGACCAGGCCGGTCGCGAACTGGTCGAGGTTCGTCTTTCCGGTCACCACCGCCCCCGCCGCCCGCAGCGCCGCCACGGCGGGGGCATCGGTCTCGGGCACGTAGGCGTAGTCCGGGCAGCCCGCCGTGGTGGGGAGGCCCGCGACGTCCACATTGTCTTTGACCGCCAGTCGCAGCCCGGCCAGCGGACCTCTCGCCGCCGTGCGGTCGGCGGCCACCTCCTCGTCGGGGCGCCGGTGGATCCACACACTCATCACTTCTCTCCCATCGGTTCGCCGGAGGTGCGTCACCACCGGCATCGGAGGCCGCTCGCCGGTTCGCGGATGACGGCCGCCGCGACTGTCGCTCCCCGGCGGTGCTCTACGGCCGCGTCGCCGGGACCCGGTGCGGCAGGTCGGCGGGGAGCGAGCGGTCTAGACTTGTCCCGCCAACTCGCCGGACGTGCGCCAGGACTGGCGTTCGGCGGCGAACGCGGCCGCCTGCGCGGTGCGGAACTCGGCGATCGAGTCCGCGTTCGCGGCGAGAAAGGCCCGGTAGTCGGCGAGCCGGAATTCACCGTCCTCGGCGCGCAGGTCGCCGCGACCGGCGGCGGTGTCGGCGCGTAGATCGAGCAATTCCTCCGGCGAGACGGGGTGCCAGCGGATCCGGTCGAACCAGCGCAGCAACCAGGGACTCTCGTCGCCGGGGGCGCGATGATTCCAGACCTGGGTGGTGCGGCCGACGAACTGATATCCGCCGGGCCCTTCCATGCCGTACACGCACAGGTACGCGCCGCCGATGCCGACCGCGTTCTCCGGGGTCCAGGTGCGGGCCGGGTTGTACTTGGTGGTGACCAGGCGGTGCCGGGGATCGGTCGGGGTAGCGACCGGTGCGCCCAGGTAGACGTCCCCGAGTCCGAGCACCAGGTATTCGGCGGCGAAGACGGTGTCGAACACCTCGTCCACCGAGGCCAATCCGTTCATTCGGCGAATGAATTCGATGTTCCACGGGCACCACGGCGCGTCCGGCCGCACGCCGTGCATGTACCGGATGATGGCTTCCCTGGTGGCCGGGTCGTCCCAGGACAGCGGCAGGTGCACGGTCCGGCTGGGCACCACCAGCTCCTCGGCGGGCGGCAGGGCGTCCTCGGCTTCGGCGAGCATGCCGAGCACTGTCGAGGTGGCCAGCCGGTCCGTATCGACGCGCACCTGCAACGACCGCACGCCGGGGGTGAGTTCGGTGATGCCGGGTTCCGCGCGCTCGAGCAGGTGCTGGTGCAGGGCGTGCACGCGGGCGCGCAGACCGAGATCCAGGGTCATGTCGCCGTATTCGACGAGGACGCCGTCGTCGCCCGCCCGGCGGTAGGTGATGCGGGTGTGTTCGTCGGCGTCGCCGCGGGCGAGCACACCGTCGTCGCCGTCGCCGCCGGGGGAGAGCACGATCGGCCAGTTCGCGCGACGGGCGGCGCCGAGATCGCGGGGAGACGCGGCGTGCTCGGCCCGGACCGGCACGAAACGCACCAGGTCGCCCGGGGTGAGTTGGCCGAGCTTCCAGCGTTCGGCGGCCACCACGGTCACCGGGCAGACGAAACCGCCGAGACTCGGGCCGTCGGGGCCGAGCAGGATCGGGGTGTCACCGGTGAAGTCCAACGCACCCACCGAATACGCGGTGTCGTGAATGTTCGACGGGTGCAGGCCCGCTTCGCCGCCGTCTTCGCGGGCCCAGCACGGCTTGGGGCCCACCAGGCGCACGCCGGTGCGGTCGGAATTGAAGTGCACCTCGTAGTCGGTACCGAGGATGGTCTCGATGTCTGCGCGGGTGAAGAACTCCGGCGCGCCGTGCGGGCCCTCGGTGACGGCCAGTTCCCAGCGCCGCGAGAACGCGGGCCGGTGGTCGGCGGGTACGGCGGTGGCGGCTCTGCCGTGATCCGCGGGGAGCGGCAATACGTCGTCGGCGCGCAGCGCCGCGCCGGTGCCACCGCCGAACCCACCGAGGGTGAATGTCGAGGCACTGCCGAGATATTCGTCGACCTCGAGGCCGCCGGCGATCAGGATGTAGCAGCGCATGCCCGGCCCGCGGACCGCGCCGACATCGAGCACACCGCCCGCGGGCACCGGCACCGGGCGCCACTGCGGCACCGGCACACCGTCCAGCCGCACGTCGGTGGGCGCCCCTGTCACACACACCCGCGTCGGGACCGTGAACCGGAGCGCGGGACCGGCCAACGTGCACTCGAGACCAGGCGCGCCCTCCGCGTTGCCGAGCGCGCGATTGCCCAGCCGGAAAGACAGATCGTCCATCGGCCCCGACGGCGGCACGCCGACATGCCAGTACCCGGTCCGGCCCGGCCAGTCCTGGACGGTGGTGAGCATGCCCGCCCGCAGTACCTCGCAGCTGCTCGGAGCACCGACGGCCTGCCTCGCCACGGGGGACCGGTCCGCCGGGTCGCAGGCGGGGAGTGAGGTCGCGCCTGGAGCTCGAGTGGGCGGGCCGGTGCGCGCCGCCGTGTCCATGGCAGATCCACTCGAAGCCGAAGCCGAAGCCGAAGCCGAAGCCGAAGCCGAAGCCGAAGCCGAAGCCGAAGCCGAAGCCAGGGCCGGGGCAGTAGCGACCGACCCGATGGTCGCCGACGAGCGGTCGGCGGTCGGCGGTGTGTCGGTGGATGGTTCGGCCTGCGCCGCAGGCACCGCGTGCGCATCGGCGCCGAGCGATCCGGTGGCGGCGGACGGCGCGACATCGGTGACCACCACGCCACGAGACGTGGCAGTCCGGACGCGGGCAGGCGTGGCTGGGGCGAGGGGCGTGGGCACGGCGAGTGCGGTCGGTGTGATGCCCGGGTTCATCGGGACCTCCGTTCGGGTACGGCTGGGAGCGGTCTAGCGCGTGACGACCATGCGCACCGGTGTCGGATCGAAGCCGTTGCACGGGTTGTTGATCTGCGGGCAGTTGGAGACCAGGACCAGGGTGTCGATCTCGGCGCGCAGCGTGACCTTCTTGCCCGGCGCGGACAATCCGTCGACGATGCCGAGGGTGCCGTCGGCCTCCACCGGCACGTTCATGAACCAGTTGATGTTGGACACCAGATCCCGCTTGCCCAGACCCCATTCCAGCGCGGCGGTCAGGAAGTTCTCCACGCAGGCGTGCTGGTGGCGCGTGTGATGGCCGTAGCGCAGCGTGTTCGACTCCTGCGAGCAGGCGCCCGCGATGGTGTCGTGGTTGCCGACCTCGTCGTCGACGACGGTCATCAGCGCGGTGCCGTTGTCGGTGAGCAGCACGCTGCCGGTGGTGAGGAAGATGTTGCGCTGGGCGGCGATGGTGGCTTGGGCGCTGTAGCGGTCGGTGTGGTCGGCGGCGGAGTAGAGCAGGCAGTCCACCGCCTGATTCCCGTGCAGGTCGATGATCTGGAGCTGATCACCGGCCCGGACGACGGCCGACCACGGCGCGCAGGCGGGCACGATCTCGTCGAGGACCACGGTGCGGGTCACGATGCTCATCCGTGGATCTCCTTCGTACGGGAGGCGACGGTGCGGGCCGCGCCGGAGGTGGTCGGCGCGGCCGGGCGACTCGCGCGCCACGCCTCTTCGGTGTTGTGCACGGCGCGGCGGTATTCCGGGTCGAGGTCGTGCGCTGCGACGCCGGGGGTGGCGTCGGGCTCGCCGGAAGGGCGCCAGGCGACCAGGTCCAGATCGGTGACCGCGGTGCCGTCGAGCGGGTGCTCGGCATCGACGACCAGCAGGACGACCGGCAGGTGCACGAGCAGGTCGATCGTCGCGCCCGCCCCCGCGCCTCCGGTGGCGACGAGCCCGCCGTCGGCCGCCACCCGCACCCCGCGGAAGAACGACAGACTCGGCGCGAGGTCGCGGGGTTCGAGCCCGTGCTTGGCGGCCGCCAGCCGCATCGCCTGCCTGGCGCGGGGACTCGGCCCGCACAACGCGTCGTGGTGGGCGGAGTCGTCGGCGATCACGGTGGCCAGCACCCGGCCTTGGTCCGACAACAGCGGATGGCCCGTGCCCAGGTAGGCCTGCCACGGCACCTTCACGGTGTCGGCGACATTGAGGCGTTCCCACGGGGCGTCGGCGCGCAGCAACAGCACGTGGGCGCAGGCCGCACCATCGGGATCGCCGAACCGCACCCGGGTGCCGCGTCCGAGCACGACATTCGCGTAACCGCCCGCCGGGATACGGCGCGCGAAGGTGATCTCCGCCGGATCGACGCCGACCGGGAGCGCCGGCCCGGTGATGGTCCCGGCGGCCTCCAGTGAGCGCGCGTGCGCACGCGCGGCCGAGGTGGATGCGGTACTGGTCATCGGTCTTCCTCTCCGAGAGCGATTGCGGGAAGCGGGAATCAGGCCGCCGCGAGGCCGGGAACGGCTTCGGGAGCGGAGGCGGGCGCGGTGAGTCGCTGGACGACGACGCCCACGCCGACGGTCGCGACCAGGAACAGCGGTGCGGCCCACAGCATCCACCAGCCGCCGCCGTCCGGGATGTAGACCTCCGCTCGTGGCCAGGCCAGGTTCACCACCATCGCCACGCCCCAGGCCACGGCGAGCAGGTTGACCGGAATGCCTACCCGGCCCAGCCGGAACAGCCCGGCGGGTACCTCTTCACCGGCGGGCCAGCCGCGGAAGCGGCGCACCAGTAGTGGCACGGTCACCAGCAGGTAGGCGACGTAGAGGGTGACGATGCAGACGCTGGCCAGCGTCGAGAAGATCGCCGCGTTGCCGAGATTGATCACCAGCAGCGCGATGCCGAGGACGCCGATCACCACGGCGGGCACCACGGGGGTGCCGAATCGGGCATGCACCGTCGAGAGGTGCTCGGCGAAGGGCAGTTTGCCGTCACGGGCCATCGAGAACATCAGTCGGGAGCCCGCGGTCTGGATGGCCAGGGTGCACACGGTCACCGCGACGGCGACGCAGCCGAGCAGCAGTGTGCCCGCCGGGCTGTTCAGCTTGGCCGAGATGACGTAGGCGAGCCCCTCGGAGGCGAGCCTGCCGTCGGTCAGGCTCGGCGCGGCCATCAGCGCGCCCAGCATCATCAGTCCGCCGCCGAGCGCGGAGACGGTCAGGGCGGTGAGGATGGTGCGTGGCGCGACGCGACGCGGATTCTTCGTCTCCTCGGAGAGTTCGCCCGCGGAGTCGAAGCCGACCATCACGTAGGCCGCCATCAGACCCGAGACGAGGAAGGCCGCCCAGAACGGGCCGGGGGCGGCGGTGGAAGTGTCCAGTACGACACTCGGACCCCGGTCGATGTCGGCGAAGAGCACGCCGATGATGGCGAGCACGCCGACGATCTCGATGGTGACGCCGATGGAGTTCAGCCGCGACATCCAGTCGATACCGACGACATTGACCGCGGTGGTGAGGGTCAGCAGGACGCTGCCGAGCAGCACCGCGTTCATCGCGCCGGACGGCGAAGTGAGAGCGGTGTCCTCGCCGATGATCTGGAATCCGCTCCAGATGGCGGGCAGCACGACCTGCAGCGCGATCGCCGCGGCCGCCGCGGTGACGACCTGGGCGATGATCATCATCCAGCCGGCGAACCAGCCGATCGTCTCCCCGGCCAGCCGCCGCGACCACTGGTAGATACATCCCGAGATGGGGTAGCGCGCGGCGAGTTCGGCGAAGTTGAGCGCGACGAGGAACTGCCCGGCGAACACGATCGGCCAGGTCCAGAAGAAGGCCGCGCCGCCGAATCCGTAACCGAAGCCGAAGAATTGGAAGATCGTGGTGAGAATCGAGACGAACGAGAAGCCGGCCGCGAACGAGGCGTAGCGGCCGAGTTTGCGATGCAGGACCGGCTGATAGCCGAACCGTTCGAGGTCGGTGCTGTCGGTCGATTCCGACGGGGTGAGCGTGGTGGCCATGGCTGGCTTCCTTCGGCGTCGCGGCCAATATCTGTCACTCGATAGTTTTCGGCTTCCGATGACATCTGCGGTGACGGTGCTGATTCGGCTTCGTTACCGCGGGTAACTTCTGGATTTCCGGTGTTTCTGTCAGATGACAGGTATCTCGCCGCTCGATGCGCCGACCGCTGAGGGGTCGTGAAGCGGCCGCTGCCGAGGATCGATCGGTGATGGGCGAGAATAGGGGGGTGACATCCCTCGGGCCAGGACGTCCGCGTCTCGCGCCGCGGCGACGCGACGGCCGGACCCCGCGCGCGGAGATCCTCGACGCCGCCGCCGAGCTGTTCACCACCCAGGGTTACGCCAGCACCTCGACACGCGGCATCGCCGACGCGGTCGGCATCAGGCAGGCCTCGCTCTACCACCACTTCGCCGCCAAGGACGACATCCTCGAGGCCCTGCTCGCCGGCACCGTCAGTGGTCCGCTGGCGCTGGCCGAATCGTTGCGCGCGGAATCCGTGCCCGCCGTGGTGCGGCTCTACGCGCTCGTTCGTTACGACGTGGCGCAATTGTGTTCGGCGCGCTGGAATCTCGGCGCGCTGTATCTGCTGCCGGAGTTGCGCTCCCCGCGCTTCGCCTCGTTCCGCGCGCAACGCGACGAACTGCGTGGGCATTACGAGCGATTCGCCGCCGAGGTGATCGCGGAGGAGGGGCTCGCGAGCGCACCCGGTGTCGAGGTCTTGCCGTTCCGGTTGGTGGAGAGCGTCATCAACATCCGCTCCGACGAGTCGCGCGCGCCGGAGTACGCCGAACGGCTCATCCCGGAAGCGGTCCTGCAGATGCTCGGCAGGACCGACATCGGCGAGGATGTGCGGGAAGCCGCCGCGGAGTTGTTGTCGCGCCGGCTGGATGGCTGAACGACGGACATGAGTGGCCAGTGGGCCGGACGGTCTCGTCGCGGCGGGACGTGCAAGGCGCCACACGATGCATCCCGCCCGGGCGACACGGAGTGTCGCCGGTGGCAGGAGCGAGAATCCCTCGCGCCGACCGTTCGGCGCGAGGGATTCTCAGTGTAGAAGTACGGAGGGACGAGACCCGGCGCGGGCGGGATCAGCCGCGGGCGGCGCGGCGGGCGGCGCCGACGGCCCGCTTGGCGATGGCCCAGCGGTGCACCTCGGAGGGTCCGTCGTAGATGCGGAACGGGCGGACCTCGCGGGAGAGTCGGGCCAGCGGCAGGTCGTCGGAGACGCCCAGGCCGCCGCACAGCTGGATGCTGTTGTCGACGATGCGGCCGATGGCCTCGGCGGCGAAGGTCTTGGCGATGGAGGTCGCGTTGCCGGCGTGCTCGCCCTGATCGAGTTCCCAGCAGGCCCGGACCAGCAGCGCGCGGGTGGCGGCGATGTCGATCTCGTTGTCGGCGATCATCTTCTGCGCCATGCCGAGGTCGCCGATGCGCGAGCCGAAGCCCTCGCGTTCGGCCACTCGCGCCACCGCGATGTCGTGGCCGCGCCGCGCGGCGCCCAACCAGCGCATCACGTGCGTCATGCGGGCCGGGCCCAGACGCACCTGCGCGTACTCGTAGCCGCGATCGACCGCGCCGAGCACCGCCTCGTCGGGGACGAACAAGTCCTCGAAGTACACCTCGCAGTGCCCGCCGATCATGGCGCGGTCCAGGGTGGTGATGTGGCGGCCGACCCGCAGGCCGGGGGCGTCGGCCGGAGCCAGGAACATGGTGGCGCCACCGCGGTCGCCTGGCTCGCCGGAGGTGCGCGCCATGATGATGAAGAAGCCCGCGCCGTCCGCGCCGGTGATGAAGTGCTTGACGCCGTTGATGCGCCAGCCGCCCTCGACCTTGGACGCGCGGGTGGTGAGCGCGGCCGGATCCGAGCCCGCGCCGGGGGCGGGCTCGGTCATGGCGAAGCCGGAACGCAGTTCGCCGCGGGCGAGCGGCTCGAGGTACTGGATCCGCTGATCCGGGTCGGCGATGTGGGCGAGCATGTGCACATTGCCCTCGTCGGGCGCGGCGATGTTCAACGCGGTCGGGCCGAACAGTGAGTAGCCGGCCTCCTCGAACACCGGTGCGCGGTCGGACATGTTCAGCCCGAGACCGCCGAACTCGACCGGCGCGTGCGGGGCGAACACCCCGGCGTCGCGCGCCGCCTTCTGCATGCTCACCCGGACCTCGTCACCACCGGCCGCGGTGATGTCGCCGCCGTGCGCATCCTCGATCGGCAGCACCGTTTCCCGCACGAATGTGCGCGTGCGCTCGATCAGGTCGAGCACGTCGGCGGAATAGGTCAGATCGATCGGCATCGCAACTCCTCCTCGGCGTAGGGAGGACCGTCGAACTTGACCGAACGATCGCTCCGAGTGAACACTCTCACCCTATCGGTAGCCGTGTCAAATAGCGATCTCTACCTGTATCTATGCTTCGAGGTAGTCGAATTCGTCCTTGTTCGGATAATCTGAACGTCATGTCCGATACGTCATCGAGTGAGCCGTCGCCGAACACCGGGCCGCCCACCGCGGTGGTACCCCGGGTGGCCGCGCCGAACGAGGCGATCCGGGCCGCGCGCGTCGCGGCGGGTCTCTCGCTGCGAGAACTGGCGCGACGCATCGAGGTGAGCCCCGCGACGCTCAGCGCGATCGAGAACGGACGCACCGGATTGTCGGTCGAACGGCTCAACAGCGTGGCCGCCGCGCTCGGCGTGAGCGCCCCGCGGCTTCTCGACGGCAGCGGGGCCGATTCGCGGCCGCGCAGCGTCTCCTCCGAGTGGGCCGGACGCGCCGGAGCCGTTTCCGCGCATCCGGACTGGCGCGCGTTCGGACCGCTGGCCGCCGATCCGGTGCTCACCGCCGCCATCGCCTCCTTCGTCGACATCGGCTATCACGGCACCACCGTGCGGGCGCTGGCCGACCGCGCGGGCACCAGCGTGCCCGGCCTCTATCACCGCTACCGCGACAAACAGGATCTGCTGGTACGCATCCTCGATCTGACGATGGACGAACTGCACTGGCGGGTTCGCGCCGCCCGCGCCGAGGGCGAGGATGCCGTGACGAGGGTCCGTCTCGTCGTCGAGGCGCTGGCGCTGTTCCACACCCACCGCAGGGAACTCGGCTTCATCGGCGCCAGCGAAATGCGCAGCCTGCTGCCCGCCGACCGCACCCGCATCGCCCGCTCCCGCCGCGAGCTCCAGCACATCCTGGACGAGGAAATCGAGTCGGGCTGTGCCACGGGGGATTTCGCCGTCGATGATCCGCATGCCGCGGGCCGGGCGATCGCTACCATGTGCACCGGGATCGCCCAGTGGTTCGCCGAGCGCGGGCCGTACACCCCGGAACAGATCGCCACGCAGTACGGCCGATTCGCCCTCGACCTGCTCTCCTGCGCCCGGTAGCCCGCCGTCATCGGTGTCCGGTCGCAGACAGCGCGGCCGGAACTGCTGCCCGGCACGAGTGGCACCGACATGTGCAGGCAACGCACACCCCCAGCGGCATGCCGGAGCTCGCGGCAGCGGCTGTGCGAACCGATGCTGCGCGGCTTCCGGTCGGCAGTGCTCGCCGATCCGTCCCGGCCACGTCGTGGCCCGCCTTGCCCAGCGCGTCGAGCTCACCGGATGGCGGATCGGCCGGTGCAGGCCCGGACGGATTACCGGGATCCAGCCGATGATGAGGTCGGTCGAGAGACCGCGTCTCTCGTCGCGAGCACGGCATCCAGGTGAGCACCGGCCTCGAGCAGGGCCCGCGAGCGGCGACGGATGCTGTCCCCGCGGGCCTCGAGCCCGGCGAGGACATCGCTCCAACGGCCGGCTCCGCGCAGGTCGGGCAGCAGAGCGCGCAGGGCGTCGATACGGTAGCCGGCCTGGCGTAACTGGTGCACGATGCGGGCGTCGCGCACATCGGCGGGGGAGTAGCGGCGGGCGCTGCCGGGGGTTGCTCGACCGGGTGTCACCAGACCGGCGGCGTCCCAGTGCCGCAGTGTCGACGTGCGGACGCCGAGCGCCTCTGCGAGTTCGGAGACCGTCATGGCGTCGGTGGGGCGCACTGCGTCGATGGGTTCGGCGGCGATGGCCGCGGCGGCGGTGCGGGCGGTGGCGAGGTCGCGGCGCTCGGTGTCGAGCCGGGTATGGGCCTCGTCCACCAGGGCGAGCAGGTCGGCGAGCGAACCGGCGTGGGCGGCGCGCAGGATTCGTGCCGCCGCGGCCGGGCCTGCGCCTACGGCGACGGCGCGGTAGGCAAGTGCGCAGTCGAGGTGCTGTCGCCGGTAGACGCGATGACCGGACGGGGCGCGGTGCGCGGCGGGCAGGACGCCGGAGCGCTCCAGCTTGCGCACCTGTTCGACCGAATACCCGCTGTGGCGCGCGACATCGATGGTGCGGAGAATGTCGCTGTGCCGGGTTGGCATCGTCTTACCTCCGGAAAACACGAAAAAGTCGGCACAAGCACTTCAATGTAACGCTCGAAGGTATGACCATCGACGAGATCACCGAGTTCACCGAATCCCTCGGCGGGGTGCTGACCCTGCGTCCCGGCCCCGGCGACGGCTCCCCGGAACTCGCCTGGGGCGATGTGTTCTTCTACTACGCGCCCGACGGGCAGGTGCCCACCGCGACGCAACCGTTCGCGACCGTCGTGACGAAGGACTACCCCGGCGACGAACTGTCCCGCCTGGACCGGCCGGACGTGTTCCGCCTCAATATCGATGCCGGGCGCCAGGGCTTCGAGGCTCACCTGGGCCGTTCTCCGAGGGAAGTCGCATCGGGAGCCGAGGATCCGAGCGCCCAGGACACCCTGCTCGCCCACCCTGTCTACGGCGCCGCAGGCTGGGTGGCGGTGGTGAATCCGGGCGACCGCACCGGGGAAGTCTGCCGCGAACTCCTGCGTACGGCGCATGAACGGGCACGCGCACGATCCGAGCGCCGCCGCACACGATGACCGCGTGACCCGGTAGAGGACGGGCAGGGGAGCGCCGCCTCACACCCCGACCTCTCGTCGTCGGACGACCGGCACCGCGGGGCACCCGCGACGCGGACGATCAGTACAGCTCCGCCGTCGCCCCGGCCGCGATGCGCTCGACCACGCGCAGCCGGTCGGCCACCGCGATGAGCAGCCCCTGGGATTCGTCGGACAGGTCGGCGGTCGCACGCAGCAGGACGCGCAGGCGGGGGTCGTGGAGGAGAGGGACGCGCTGGGCGTCGTGGTCGCCACGGTGAGCGGAGAGTTCACTCAGACCGTTCGCTCGATCGTCGAACTGCACCGACATCGTCGCTTGTCCTTCCGTGCCGGCCGTGCGCCGGGCTCTGCGGTCTCGATCCGCCCTGGTCTCTGGTCGCTGGATGTTAGCCGAAAGCCGTCCGGCATGTTCGGGTTTCTCGCCGCTGTCATGGGGGCTGGACATATTGGCGCACGGTGCACCGGGCGCGGTCGAGCCGGTGCGTAGCCGGACGAGGCCAGGGGCTCGACATGCCGAGATTGCTGCTCGATGTCCGAAACGTGCGCCATCGGACCCGTCGAACCCGCGCGGCTGCTGGTACCTGAACCGGGCGACCGGCGTAGGGTGAGGAAATCCGAGACAACGGGGAGGTCGTCGATGCGGACGGTCGAGCGGTTCGGTGTATCCCTGCGCACCCTGCGACGTGCGCGGCGGCATCGGGGAGATCTGGTGGGCTGGCTGGCGCGCAGACCGCAACTGGCGGCGGGCGTGCTGACGTTCGAGATGGCCCTGTTGATGAGCAACCGGGTCGATCCACATCTGAAGGAACTCGCCGAGTTGAAGACCGCCGCGCTGGTCAACTGCGAGTTCTGTCTCGACATCGGTTCGGCGCTCGCCCACTCGAGCGGTGTCACCGAACAACAGATCGCCGACCTGCCGCGCTATCGGACCAGCCCGGCCTACGACGAGCTCGAGAAACTGGTGATCGCCTACGCCGAGGCCATGACCCTCACCCCGGCGATCGGCCTGGCGGATGTGCGCGAACAACTGCTCGTCCGCCTCGGCAAGGCGCAGGTCGCCGAGCTCGCCGTGGCGATCGCGTGGGAGAACCAACGGGCCAGGCTCAACCAGGCGCTCGGCGTCCGGCCGACCGGAATGGCTGAGGGCATGACATGCGCACTGCCCGAAGCCCGCGGCGATTCGGCGCCACCGCCGCAGGATCTCCCGGTCGCACTTCGGCCCGATTGATGTCCGCGCCCGCGTCTTTCACGCGGAAACGCCGCGCAGCCGATGCTGCTGCGGGCTCAGTCCGCGAGCACGCTTGAACGCGGTGCTGAACGCGAAGGGCGTGCTGTAGCCGACACGGCGCGCGACGCTGCTCACCGTCGCCTCGGGATCGGTGAGCAGGTCGGCGGCCAGCGTGAGCCGCCAGTGCGTGAGATAGGCCATCGGCGGTTCGCCGAGCAGCTCGCTGAACCTGCGGGCCAGATTCGCCCGGGAGACACCGGCTTCGGCGGCCAGGCTCGCCACCGTCCACGGCCGTTCGGGCGCGCCGTGGATACGGGCGAGCGCGATGCCGACCACCGGATCCTGTTGTGCGAGATACCAGGCCGGCGCGTGCTCGCGCTGCGCGGTGAACCAGGTGCGCAGCGCCGAGATGAGCAGCACGTCGAGCAGTCGGTCGAGCAGCGCGCGCTGGCCGGGCGCGGTCACCAGCATCTCCTCGGCGAGCACGCCGACCAGCGGGGAGCGCCACTGGTCGCCGCGCAGCACCACCAGGGTGGGCAGGGCCGAGAGCAGTGGTCTGCTCGCTTCCCCCGCGTTCTCGTAGGTGCCGGTGAGCAGCACGGTGCGGCCGCCCTCCGCACCCCAGGTGCGCACACCGAGGGACCATTCGTCGACGAGACTGCGCCCGTCGTCGGCGCTGGTGCACAACCCGCCGGGCAGGACCACGACCGACGGCGGGGTGCGCGGGTCGTCGGCCACGGTGTAGAAGCCGGGGCCACGCACGATCGCGACGTCCCCAGTCGCCAGCCGCACCGATTCGCCGTCGTCGACCGTCAGGCAGGCATCGCCGCGCATGGGCGCGACCACGGTCAGCGGCGCGCCGTCCTCGATCCGCAATGCCCACGGCGGCTCCAGCAGCGAACGCAGCAGGAACGCCCCGCGGGCCCGTGGCCCGTCGAGCAGCGCCTCCAGAACATCCATTCCGGCGAGCGTACCCAGGTCCGCCTCGGCTCCCGACCGCATCGCGCACTCCGGCGCGGGACTCAGTTGGACACCGAGACCGCTCGCCCGATCCGATCGCGATCGGTGAGCGCGCGCAGGATCGCGTCCGCGACATCGGCACGTGACACCTTCAAGGTGAGACCTGTTGCTTCGGAGCCGAATCCATAGCGATAGCCGCCGGTGCGTGGGCCGTCGGTGTAGGCGCTGGGCCGGATCAGGGTCCAGTCCAGGCCCGAGGTCCGGACGAGCTCCTCTTGCCGCTGGTGATCGGCGTAGGCCTTGCGTAGCAGCAGCCCGAACATCACGTACTTCCAGACGAAGTCCAGGTTCGCCCTGGTCTCGCCCGCGCCGAGCGTGGACAGGCACACCAGTCTGCGCACGCCGCCCACGCGCATGGCCTCGATCGCGGTACGGGTGCCCGCTTCGCGGATTCCGGCCTCGCGACCCGCGCCGAGGGCGACGACGACCGCATCCGTTCCGGTCACAGCCCGGGCGACATCGGCGGGTACGGTGGCGTCGCCCGGGACAACGGTGATGTCGGAGCGGCCGGCCAGTTTGTCGGGATCGCGCACCAGCGCGGTGATCTCGTGACCGCCCGCGAGGGCTTGGTCCACGACATGGCTGCCGACGCTGCCGGTGGCTCCCAGAACGGCGATTCGCATGATTTCTCCTCGGCGAGTAGGTTTTTCGTCACCTCCCAGTCAAGCTCCGGGTGTCGTCGGGAACCATCGTCCGGACGCGCGGACGCATACGCGATCGTCCAACTGCCGCCGTGCTGTGATCGATCACTGTCGAAGATCCGCAGGATTGGCCCTTTTCACACAACACGGCGTTCTGCCCCGTGGCGCCGGTGCTGTCATTAGTGTGAATCCGCAACACAGCAATCTCCGGGGTGCGCGAGGAGTTGTCGATGACCGTCGATGATCGGATGGAGCCGAACCTGGCGCCGTCGAGCCTGACCCTTTCCGGCAAGCCGATGTCTTTTCCGCTCCAGGACGTCGGTGGCTTGTCCCGGCAGATGGTCGGACATTTCGTCCGCACCGTCGCGCCGTGCGGCACGCTGCCGGGCGAGGCCATCAGCGGTGATGTCACCATGGTCACCCGCGTCTGCCTGGAAGTGGCCGTCCACATGCTCGACGGGCGTGACGTCGGCACCCATCTGCGCAGGCTCGAGGAGGCGGCGGCGGGGTGGGCGCGTGAGGGGGTGCCCATCGACACCATTCACCACTCTGTCCACGAGGGCTTCAAGATCGGCATGGACCTGGTGATGTCCAACGCCACCGCCAACGACTACGAGAGCCTGGTCGACGGGGCCCGGCGAATCGTGGAGATCCTCGACCAGATGACGACCGCGATCTCCGCCGCCTACGTCAGGGAACTGCGCGCGGTGGTCAGCGAACACCACACGGCGGTGCACACACTCACCTCGGCGCTGCTCGGCGGTCACAGCAACTCGACCATGGCGCGCGAGTGCGGCATCGCCGTCGCCGAGTCCTATACGGTCCTCGCGGTCGCGATCGCGCCCCATCACGACGAGAGCGATCCCACGCTCGACGGTCAAGTGGTCGCCCGGCGCAAGCTGCGCCGGACCCAGGCCGAGCTGGCCAACCGCTGCGGCCACACCGCGTTGTCGCTGCTCAGCGTCGACGGCGGCACCATACTGATCCCTGCCGACACGATGGGCGAGGAGGGTCTCGACGAGCTTGTGGGCGCGCTCGCCGAAGCCGCGCACGCCGGCATCACCGCCACCATGGTGCGCGCGGCGACCCCACGGATTCCCGATGCCGCCGACCAGGCGCACGAACTGCTCGACATGGTGCAGCGCCTGCAGGCGGTCCCCGGCCTCTATCGTTTCGACGAACTCGCGCTCGAATACCAGCTGACCCGCCCCGGGCCCGGCCGCGAATATCTCGGCGCGCTGCTCGAGCCGCTCGACGGCCACCCGGAACTGCTCGAAACCTTGCGCACCCATATCGCCAACAACCTGAACCGCCAGCGCACGTCTCGGTTGCTGCACGTGCACACCAACACCGTCGACTATCGGCTCAAGCGCATCGCACAGCTCACCGGTTTCGACCCCACCCAGCCTTCCGGGCTGTGGTATCTGCGTTCGGCGCTGGTCGCCCGGACCTATCGCGCGGCCTGACTCGTCCCCTCGGCTGTCGGGCCTCCCGCCGCCCGGTCCTCACCGGGCGAAATCTCTCCCGGAGTGAAATACTGCTGCCGGGGCGCATTTCGATCAGGACTCCGGCGGTGGGATGAGTTCCACCTGTTCGCCCGAGTCGTCACCCGATTTCTCGGATCGGCCGTGGATCGCGGTGGAACCGCCGGAGTGAGCCACCACCCACTGTCCGCAGACACAGCGCAGGTAACGGACCGAACCGTGCGTCGACACGAGCATCGGCGCGGGCCAGCCGCAGGTCGGGCATGGGGTGGACATGGGCTGAGCGTGGGGAATCTGGAGGGCTGATGCAATCACCGGTGCGGCGTGGCGCGCACAATGCGGCAGATCGTGACCGGGGCGAGGTGAGCGCCGATGTGGGTACCCCGCACAATAGGATCGCATTTTCCCCGGAGCGAGGAGGGCATGGAGTGGCACGCAAGGTGGTCGTGACGATCGTCGATGACTACGACGGCGAATCGCAGGCCGCGGAGACGGTTTCGTTCGCGCTCGACGGAGTGGGTTACGAGATCGATCTCTCCGAGAGCAACGCGCAGGCGCTGCGGCAGATATTCGAGCAGTGGACCCCGTTCGCGCGCAAGGTCGGCAAGTCGTCCGGCCGCAGCCGCAGCGTCAAGCAGCGCGAGCGCGGTGATCAACAGCAGGCGTCGGCGATCCGTGAATGGGCCCGCCGCAATGGATACGAGGTGTCGAGCCGGGGCCGGGTGTCCGCTGACGTGGTGGCCGCGTACAAGGCCGCGCACAACGGTCAGGACTGACGCGCCGGGTGTGCGCGGCCATGTGCTAGCCGAGCGTGCACACCTCCCCGGCGATCTTCGCCGCTGCGGTTCTACCCTCCCGGACCGGTAGCAGCGGCGTGACGTGCAGACCGCCTCGGGCCACCGTCAGTTCGGCGGCCACGCCCGCCGCGACGGCCCGCTCCCGCAGCAATACGCAGTCGGGATAGGCGAGGTCGCGTGTGCCCGCGTGGATGCCGATCGCGGGTAGCCCGGCGAGCTCGCCGTTGAGCGGGCTCAATCGCGGGTCGGTGGGGTCCTCGCCCGCCGCCCACGCCCGTCCGGCCTCCAGTAGCCCCTCGCGCACCAGCCAGGGGTCGTCCACGTCGGCGACATCGGGATTGGTGATGGTCAGATCGAGCCAGGGCGAGATGAGCATCAGACGGTCCGGCTGCCTGATCCCCTCGCCGAGATCGCGCAGCGTCTGCGCGAGTCCGAGCGCGAGCCCCCCGCCGGAGGAATCACCCATCAGCGTCAACGGCCCGGACAGCTCGGCCGCCTCCCGGTACACCTGTGTGACGAAGGGGTAGGCGTCCCGGTAGGTGTACCGCGGCGCGAGCCCGTAGATGGGCGCGATCACCCGTGCACCCCGGTCGGCGAGCCGGGAGATGAAATCCCAGTGGTGGCTGGTGATCTCGGCGATGTACGCGCCACCGTGCAGGTAGACCACCGTGCAGTGCGGCGCACGCCCGCGTGGTGTCACGGTATGGACGCCGAAGCCGTCGTGTTCGCCTTCGGTGACGAGGTGACGGCGGCGGATCCGGGCGGTCGGGGCCGGCGAGCCCTTGGCACCGTTCATGCGGTCGCGGGCACGCTCGGCCGTCGTCATCCGTGGTCGCGCGGTGGCGCGCAGATAGGCCCCCGCGACCCTCATCCCGATACTGCTCACCACACCTGTCCTCTCCTGCTCGGCGGGGCGTCCAGTCTGCCCGGCCGGTCCGAACACGTTGCCACTTTCGCTCGTCCGGCACCAGCCACGGCCGTCCACCGGGCCGAATGCGGTGCCGTCGTGGCCGGTCGCGGAGCCGTCGCCGGCTGTCGGGCCGAGGAATTTCCGTGCGCCTTTGCTGGTCGTCTGCTGTGAACGTGTTACGGAACGAGTTGGTCGGTATGTAATGCCGAACGGAAACAGATGGGCGCCGGGAACATGCGGCGACGTCCGGCAATTTCGGTGAAAAATGCCCGTTCTATTCGGACATGGGACCCCGATTCGTTTCTGAATGTCACTTCCACTTAGCATGTGACCCGCGTCACGAAGAGGGTTGCTGAGAGTTGTCCATGAGTGCTGGTGTGCTGGATTGCTACGAGGAAGCGAGGCTGTGTGGTGGGCGCGGTAGGCGCGGTGCGCGATGCGCACGTGGTGATCGTCGGGGCGGGGTTCGGCGGGATCGGTATGGGGGTGGCGCTGAAGAAGGCCGGGATCGAGGACTTCCTGATCCTGGACAGAGGTTCCGATCTGGGCGGGGTGTGGCGGGACAATACCTATCCCGGATGTTCGTGTGATGTGCCCGGGCACCTGTACTCGTTCTCCTTCGCGCCCTACCGCAGCACCCGCAGCCGCTACCCCGGCCGGCAGCACATCCTGGCCTATCTGCGCCGGACCGCCGCCGACCACGGGCTGATACCGAAACTGCGTCTGCGCACGGCGGTCGTGTCGGCGATCTACCGGGAAGAGCGAGCGCGCTGGGAACTGCGAACAGCGGCAGGCGAGCGGATCGAGGCCGAGATCGTCGTGTTCGCCGTCGGCCAGCTGCACCGGCCCCGGGTGCCCGAGCTGCCCGGACGGGAAGTGTTCACCGGCGCGGCTTTCCATACCGCCCGCTGGGACCACCGCGTCGACCTCGCCGATCGGGAGATCGCCGTGATAGGCACCGGATCCAGCGCCGCGCAGGTGGTCCCCGAACTGGCGGCGACCGCCCGGCGGGTCACGGTCTACCAGCGCACGCCCAATTGGATGCTGCCCAAACCGAATCCGGACTTCGGCACGCTCGCGCGGGTGCTGCTGCACCTGCCCGCGGCGCACCGCGCCTACCGCGCGGCCATCGAACGGATCGCGGATCTCGCGCTGGCCCCGATCATGCGGCGCGGCTGGTCGGCGCGGCCCGCGAACTGGGCCGCGCGCGCCTATCTGCGCCGTCGGATCGACGACCCGGTGCTGCGCGAGGAGCTCACGCCCCGGCACCCGATCGGCGCCAAGCGCATCCTCTTCGACAGCGGCTACCTCCGGGCGCTGACCAGGCCGAACGTCGAGCTGGTGACCGACCCGATCGACCGGTTGACCGCTGACGGCGTGGTGACCGTCGACGGCGCTCACCGGTGCGCCGATGTCCTCGTCTACGCGACCGGATTCCGTGCGCCGGAGTTTCTGGTGCCGATCGCCGTACACGGTCGCGGCGGGCAGTCGTTGCAGTATCGCTGGCGCGACGGCGCGGACGCCTATCTGGGTCTGGCGGTACCGGGGTTCCCGAACGCCTTCCTGATCGCGGGACCGAACAGCTTCAATCCAGCGGGCAGTAATCCGGGAATGAAAGAGCATCAGATCGCCTTCATCATGGCGTGCCTGCGGTGGCGGCGTGAAATCGGCGCACCCGCCGTGGAGGTGACCGAGATGGCGATGCGGCGGTACCGGCGATGGCTGGGCGAAGCGATCGAGCAGACCGTGTGGCCGGCCGTCGACAGTTGGTACCGGCATCCGAGCGGGCGGGTGACCAATCCCTGGCCCGCGAGCGGACGCAGCTTCGCGCGGATGCTGCGGCGGCCGCCCGCCGATTCGTTCGCGCGGGTGGATCCCTTCCCTGTCGCCGACGTCCGTGCGCGTGGCTGTGAGCCCGGCCGGGTCGCGCGGATCCTGGCGGCTCGGTATTCCTCACGGCCGCCGCGGTCTCACCGCCGAGATCACCGGTCGGCGTAGGTGCCGTCACGAGACGGTCTACCCGGGTGTGTGGGGTCGCGTCCTCCGCGGGTCGCCGGGATACCTTCGCCGCTCGGCCGATGACGGCGGGGAAGGGAAGCGGCGGTGGAGGCAGACGCGATCCGGACAACGCTCGCCATGGGCGTCGCGGCGGCCGTGCTCGCCGCCGGATTCGTCGTCTCCCAGCGGGCCGTCTCGACGGAGACGGCCCGGTCGGTGGCCGATGCGCAGCAGGCGCACGACAGGGCGCGTACGGATTCGTCCCGGTGAGCCGAGGTCGCGGCGAATTCTCGGCAACAAGAGAACCAACCGGTGTTATTGTTGTCGCGTCATGCCGCCGGTCGGCGGAATGGCTCGCGTGCAGGTGAGCGGAGCCGGATCCGCCCGGTGTCTTCACGAAAGAGCCGGGCGCACAACCGTTCACGCCGGTCGTCGGTGCTGCCGAGGCCGGCCGGGCGCCCGGGGAACCGGGTGCCGCGCGGCCGTGGACAAGCGGCCCCAGCCCGACAGTGAATCGGTGCGCCGGGCGGCGCGAAAATCCGCGGTATCACCCATGCCTCGCCCGCGCGTCGATGTAGCAACGAACGAGGTGTTCGTATGTTCGACGCTCGCGTCCTGCCTCTCGACGCGACCGGCGGCGCCGGTCCGGAACGCGACTCGTCCGTCCCGCAACGTGCGGCGCGCAATATCGCGCGCCTGCTGCCCGGTCATCCGCTGGTCGGAATCACGGCCTGGGGAAACGACGGTCTGGAAGTGCTCGGCTGGTCGAACCGGCTGGCCGAGGAACTCGAACATGCTCAGTCGAGGTGCCCTGATACGCCGGCCCTCGACGTCGTTCGCACCGGACATCCGATCCTGGTCGGCGATCTGGTCGCGGAACGGCGTTGGGACCAATTCTGTGAACGACTGCTCGCGCGCGGAATGCGCTCGCTGTATTGCCAGCCGCTGGTGGCCGAGGCTCAATTGCTGGGACTGCTCACGCTCTACTCGGAGCGCGAAGACGCTTTCCTGCCCCGGCCCTGACAACCCCCGCCAGGTACCTCGGGGGAGCTCTCGGGAGAGCTATTGCCCCCGGGTACCTTCGTGCAATGCGTCTCCGGACGTACTCGCCGAGCGGCTGCCGGATCCGAACACGACGCGTTCCCACCAGGCGTCGAGCCGGCTGGGTTCCGGCCAGATCACGACTCCGGGATCCGGTTCGAACTGATCGGTCACGACATTGTCGACCATGGTCGGCCTCCTCGGCAGGTGAAACGGCACCGGCTGGGCGGCGCCGCGTGGTTCCAGCGGTGACGCCGACGGCCGGGCGGTGCAGCTCTCGTATCCGTGGCTCGTTGCCGCGGACAGAAATACCGGATCACATCGATTTTCCAGGTGCCGACAATTTTAGCGCCTGTCGGCGGAATGTGCAGGAAAGATTCGTTCGTCCAGCCCGGACCCGCTCGCCTGTTCCGGAAATTGTGGGTGAATGTTTCCCGCCGGGGATTGCACGGCGATATCCCCGCTGCCGATGTTGCCGCCATTTGTGCGATCGGATGCACACGAATAATAGCGGTGGGTTAACACCTTTTCCGGAATTTTGCGGAAAGGGCGAATGCAGTGGGGCTACCGGTCAGGTGGGGTTCGGGGCTGAAGTCGCACCCGGCCCCACCTGACCAGCTAGGCGATGGCGGATCGCGATGGGGGGCGTGCGACCCGCCCTGCAACCCCGGGGCTAACCGGGTGAATCCAGGGTAAGCCGAGTGGTTGCCGGGGCGTGGCGTTTCGGGTGAAAGACATACTGTCGTGACCGACCGGTTCTCCACGGACGCGGCCGGCTCCGGCCTCCGGGCGAGCCAGGGAAGACGCATGCGGTTCCGGCCGCCCGGGGTGGGGGACGGCGCCGTCGAGCACGGGCCGGCCGACGGAACTTTCGGGTCCGGCCGACCGTGGGGTAGCGGGCCGCGGGTGACATCGGCGAAGGCGGGGCGGCGATCGGGTGCAGCGCGCCCGCGGTCTCGGCCGACGCTGTGCCGCGGCGGGCGAGGTCGAGATGGTAGTAGCTGGTGGATCGGCATCGAGGGGCGAATATCCGCGCCCCGTGTGTCGCGCGCGGCGCGCCGAGATCCGGTGACGGTGAATATCTATGGTTTTGCAGGAAACCCGGCATGGACTATGAATGTGGGGTGCTGTTCACACCCGTGATCACTTGTCTGCCATCGAGGCTCCCCAGGGGGAGGTCGATATGACTGTCGAGCGTCCGATGGAGGACGAGGTCACGCAGCTTGCCCTGCGGGTCGAAAAGGCCAGGGGACGCCTGGCCTACCAGTTCGACCCCGCGCTCACCGAGGCGCTGTCCGAAAGCGAACTGCAAGCCGAACGCGAACTCGCCGAGCGTATTCGCGAACAGGACAGAGAGCAGCGCTGGAAAGAAGTGCAGGCCGCAGCCGTGGCCTCCGACCAGGCTCGTCAAACCGCGGAAGTGATCGCGAAGGCCGACATGCGAGATCTGTTGCTCGCCCGCAAGGCGATCGCCGCTCAGCGGCGCGAATCCAGTCCGCACGCCAAACTGGCCTCGCTGTATCGGCATCGCTCCTGGTCGCTACGCGCGCTCGCGGGCGTCGTCGCGGCGGGCATGTTGTGGTCGGCGGTCAACGTCCAGCAGAACATCGCGCCCGGCGGGCCGAGTGATCCGCTGTTCTGGTTCAGCTATCTGCTGGAAGGGATGATCAGCGTCTGTCTGATCATCATCATGATCGGCACCAACAAGGTCGCCGAGTGGGGCGTGGTCGACAACCGCAGGCAGGTCGCGGCCGCCGAGATGGCGCTGTTGTCGCTGACCGTCCTGCTCAACACCTACCCGTACATGCGCGCGGGGCAGTGGTACGAGGTCGGTGTGCACGCCATCGCGCCGGTGATGATCGGCGTCGCGCTGCTCATCCACGATGCCGCGAGCGCGCGCTACGGCTTGGCCATCTATCGCGCCACCGAGCAGGTGCGCGAACTGCCCGACCCGGCCGAACAGATCCGCAACAGCCTGCCCTCGCTGGTCGCGGTGCGAGCCCGCGGGCCGATCGACATGGTGCCGCGTACCGCCGCCGAATACGAGATCGCCGAGCAGATCGACCTCGCGGTCGAGGGCCCGGTGGACCCGGAGACCGGCGAACCGCTCACCCTGGACGAGAGCCTCGAGGTGCCCGCCGAAGGTGAGCTCGCCGAGGTGGTGCACCCAGAGCAGCAGGACGAGGAATCCTCGGCTCCGGCTACCGAGAAGCGCCAGGCCACCGAGGCCGTCCCCGCCGCCGATCCCGCGCGCAACGGGATCGCGATGAAGGGAGTGGCGTCGGCCGACGGTCGTTCGACAGGCGTCGACGGACAAGCGGTGCGGGCCAACGGACAGGTGACTTCGGCTGTCACGACGCCCGCCGCCGGGAAGCCCGCCGCTGCCACCGAGACCGCGGCTGTCACGGTGAAGCCCGCCACCGGTGCGGCTGCGAGCAAGTCCGCCGCGCGGAGTTCCGTGCCCGCCACGCCCGCGAAGCCCGCGGCGGTGACCGCCGAGCCCGTGGCGGCCAAGGTTCCCGCGGCGTCCGCCCCACCCACCCAGCCGGTCGGGAAGCCCGCGGCGCAGCCGGTCGTGGCCGCTGCCGGGAAGTCCGCCACAGCGAAGCCGACCGCGGCGAAGCAGGCCGCGGCGAAACCCGCCACGGTGCGGTCGGCCGCCGTCCAGTCGGCTGCGCAGCCCGTCGCGGCCCGTTCCGCCGCGCCGGTCGCCACGCCGGTCCGATCCGCGGGCTTCAACGGTGCGCCCGCCTCGACCAGGACCGTCACCGCCCGGCAGGAGATCGCGCCCGCGCGCACGTTGGTGCCGCAGGCGCCCGCGCCGAAGCCGGAGACCGCGGTCCCGGACAGCCGGGCGATGGCCAAGGACAGCCGGACCATGTCCTCGCGCAGCAAGAAGAAGGAGCGCCCCGCGCCGCCGCCCGACCCGGACGGCGCGTACCATGAGGTCGTTCGCTCCTCCGGCATCTACGACACCGGGCAGTTCCGGATCGCCGAAGCGCTCGAACAGGAACTCGCCGAGATGGCCGAGGCCCGGCGGCGTGCGCGCAGCAGCAGGCAGCGACTGAGCTGATCTCGGGTCACTCGTCCCACCACGACAGCTGATCGGCTTCGGCCGGTCAGCTGTCGCGCGTGCTGCGGGCCGAGGACGCGTGCAGCGTGTCGCGCAGGGTGGAGCCGTAGAAGTCGATGAAGCCGAACGGGTCCGGGCCCGCGTTCTGCAGGACGAGGTGGTCGAACCCCGCGTCGGTGTAGGAACGGACCGCGTCGACATAGCGGTCGGGATCCGAGCCACAGGTGAAGTGCTCGCGGATGTCGTCCTCGCGCACCGTCGCGCTCGCGGCGGCGAAGTTGACCGGATTGGGTAGCTCACTCATCACCTTCCACCCGGTCAGCGCCCATCGCGTCGTCTCCAGCGCCGCCCGAGCCCCCTGGCTCTCGTCGGGCGCCCACGCCACCGGAATCTCCGCGTAGCGGGGCCCGGCGCCGCCGTGCTCGTGGTATTCACGCACGAGATCGGCATTCGGTTCGGTCGCGAACAGCCCGTCGCCGTGGCTCGCGGCCAGGCGCGCCGCCTCCGGCCCACCCGCGGCGACGGCGATGATCGGCGGTTCCGCGGGCAGGTCGAAGATCCGCGCGTCCGAGAGCCGCAGATAGGTGCCCTCGTAGGACCGGTAGCCGCCGCGCCACAGCAATCGGATGATGTCCAACGCTTCGCGCAGCATCTCGTGGCGCACCCGCACCGAATCCGGGAACTCCCGACCGACCACATGCTCGTTGAGCCGTTCACCGGAACCGACGCCGAGGACGAACCTTCCGTCGCAGAGCAGCGCCGTCGTCGCCGCGGCCTGGGCCACGACCGCGGGGTGATAGCGCAGCGTCGGACAGGTGACCCCGGTGGCCAGGCCGATCCGCTCCGTACGCGCCGCGATGGCCCCGAGCACGCTCCAGGCGAACGGCGAGTGCCCCTGGTTGTCGAGCCAGGGATGGAAGTGGTCGCTGATCTCCACGAAGTCGAAACCGGCCCGCTCGGCGGCCACGGCCTGCCGGACGAGATCGTTCGGGCCGTAGCCCTCGGCCGCCAGTTTGTATCCGATGGGCATCGCCGCCTCCTCGTCGTCCCTGCCACGGTCGGTCTCTGTCACGATGGCCCGCCCGGGCGGTGCGCCGGGCGCATACGCACCGCCTACCCCGGCGGATTTCCCACAAACCACGCGCCTCGGCGAATCGGGAAGAGCGCGCCCGCTCCCGCGTGAAGCGCACTGTGCCACTGTGCCTTCGAGGCCGGTGTGGTACTGGTACGGGGTGAACGGGACCATGTTCGGCCGCTACCGGCTGCTCGCCCAACTCGGCGCGGGTGGCATGGGGCAGGTCTACCGCGCCCACGACACCGACACCGATCGGGTCGTCGCGCTGAAAGTGCTGCCTCCAGAACTCGCACACGATGAGGTTTTTCGTGAGCGATTCCGCAGGGAAGCCCAGGTGACCGCGCGGCTCACCGAACCGCACGTCATCCCGATCCACGGGTTCGGCGAGATCGCGGGCAGGCTGTATCTGGACATGCGCCTGGTCGAGGGTGTCGACCTGGCCGCGCTGATGACAGGCGGGAGGCCGATCCCCGCGCCGCGAGCGGTGTCGCTGCTGAGCCAGGTGGCGGGCGCGCTCGACGCGGCACATGCCGTCGGTCTGGTGCACCGCGATGTCAAGCCGTCCAACATCTTGGTCACGACCGGCGACTTCGCCTATCTGATCGACTTCGGCATCGCCCGCACGGGCACGCAGTCGGGCCTGACCTCGACCGGATCGACCATCGGCACCTTCGCCTACATGGCGCCGGAGCGGCTTTCGCACGGCATCGTCGACGCGCGCGCGGACGTCTACGCGCTGGCCTGCGTGCTGTACGAATGCCTCACCGGCGGCAAGCCGTTCCCGGGTGAGGGGGTCGAGCGCCAGATCACCGCGCACTTGACCGAGGCGCCGCCGCGACCTTCGGCATACGGGGTGCCCGCGGTTTTCGACACCGTGATCGCCACGGGCCTGGCGAAGGATCCCGCCACCCGCTATCCCACCGCGGGCGCGCTGATGGCGGCCGCCCGCGCGGCGCTGTACGGCGACTCCACGCTTGTCGCGCCGCGTCCGAACGACACCACGGTCGTGCGTCCTGTTCCGTCCGCCGCCCCGGTTGCGGACCGCCGCGGACGGCGCGGTACGGCCGTCCGGGCCGGGGTCGGCGCCGTCGTGCTGGTGGTGGTTCTCGTGGCCGTGGCGCTGGTGGTGGTGCTGCCGGGCCGCGGCGCGGACCAGGCGAGCGGGGGTGCCTCGGCTACCGAACTCGCCGCCGGCAGCGGGGAATCCACACCGACCGGCGATTACGGCGGCTCGGGGTCCGCGCGCTCCGACGCCCCGGAGGCGACGACATCCGCGCCCACATCCGGTGCCGGGGGAATCGCGGGGACGGCGCAGCGGCTCGCGGACACCGCCGCGCGGCTGACCGACTACGTGCGCGCGCACTACGCGGACCTGCCGGGCGATCCGGGCGCCGCGTGGTCGCGGCTGACCGTGCGCTACCAGGGCGAGATCGGCGGCTACGCGGCCTACCGTGAGTTCTGGGAGACCGTCGCCTCCACGACCATCGACGAGGTGAGCGCCGATCCGGACACCGACACCGTCACCTTCCGGCTCAGCCTGACCTACGAAGACGGCCGTTCCGGGTCCGAAACCCGCCTCATCCAATTGGTGCCGACGGGGCAGAGCTACCAGATCGACAGCGCCGAACTGGCCTGAGCGATCGGTTGTTCACCGGCCTGCGTGCCGGGACCGACTCGTTCTGACGGTGATCGGGCCGTGCACCGGGATCACCGCTCGCGGTGGTCACCGGCCGCCGGTCGATGGTCGCCCGCCGGGCCCGGGCTCCCGAGAGCGGGATCGGTGTGGTGCGCGGGCCTCAGGGAAGCCGGCAGCCGGTGGTGGCGGTGACGGTGGTGGAGGAATGGTCGGTGTAGACCGACAGAGTCGTCCGGTTGCCGAGAAGGGTGCCGTCCGTGCCTTCGAAGTCGACATAGTGGTTCTCGGGGGAGCTGGAGTCGGGCTGCATGACCTCGGCGCCCGCGGCGGCGGCGACAGCGCGTGCGGTCTCCCGGAACGCGGGCCACGCCGCGGGCGGTATCGGGCCGTCGGCGACAAAGCGGGGGAGTGTGACACGAACCCCGCCGATGCTCGCGTACTCCTCGGTGCACGGCCCTTCGCCGCCCGGCTCTCCCCACGACCAGACCAGCCGCGGCTCGATCGCCGACGCGGCCGCGGCGATCCGGATCATCGCCTCGCGCAGCGATTGCGCGGCCTCGGCCGAACGCGGTAGCGCGGCGATCTTTTCGGAAGCGGCGGCGATCTCCTCCGCGGACGGCGGCGGTGGCGGTTCGCCGAGCAGGATCGTGCAGCCGGTGGCCAGCCACGCGGCGGCGGTGAGCGAGACCACGCGACGACAGCGCTCGATCATGATGTCCTCCCGGCGACGGTCCGCGCCGACATCGACTCGGCGTGCCCGCGCTGCGTGGCCGTATGCGCCCGGCCCGTGTGCAAGGCTGTTCGACGCAGGGCGAGCAGGTGTCGCGGGCAATGATATTCGGGGTGACGACGGACGTGCGAGCGCGGCGGCGAAGTCCGCGTGGACGGTCGGACACGGCGCGGTTTGGACAGCGCGGGCCGACTTGGCTACGTTGAGGCCGCGTTCGTAGACGGTGTGGTTCGGTGCATGGCAAACGTGGGCTGACAGGGAGGACACGGTCGTGGTGACCATCGCGCAACTGCGGGCGGTGCTGGCGATCCTGCGGGTGGACACGAGCGGGGCGGTGGCGGCGCATCGGGGACCGGCCGACGAGCAGGCCGATCTCGTCGGGCTGCTCCATCGGGTGGTGTCGGGGGAGCTGTGCCGGATGATGGCGGAAGGTCAGGGCACACCGCCGGGAGCTCTCGCCGCGCTGGGCGAGAATCCCGCCGAACAGGCGTGTTTCGAGGCTCGTCTGCTGCACGATCAGATCGGAGTCCTGGCGGGCACGGCGGTGGCGGACCCGGCCCCGGCGCTGCTCGCCGCGGCGGCCCGCTCGGCCCACGCCACGGCGGCATTGCTGGCCCTGAGCCGCAGGCCGCAAGGCGCGATGTCGGAGGAGTGGTGGCTGCGTGCGCTCGACGATCTGGGCGAGGCATACCACCTCACCAACGACGAGTACATCGACCGGGCGAATTCCGTGACAGCGCCGATGAACAGCCCGCAGTCGCTCGAATCCGTCTGCCTGGCCGACAGTTCGGTGAACGGATAGATCAGCCGGATCGAGGGTGCCGCCCCCGGGGACCGGCCTCCCGCGAGGGGAACGCCGGGACCGGAGGCGGCAGGCTCAGCTGATTGCCCTGGTCGTCTCGATCAGGGAGTCGAGAACCCGATGAGCGCTCCGATGCCCGCCCCGATCGGGACGGTGATCAGCGCGCCGACACCGCCGAGGAAGAACCCCAGCACCGCGCCGATGCCCGCGCCGACCAGTGCGCCGACGACCGCGTTGTGCTGCTTGCGGGCCAGCGTGGCCTCCTCGTCGACGAAGCTCGCCAGACGCTCGCTCGCCGCCGGGGCGTTCACCGGAGTGAGCATCAGCGTGCGGCCGTTGTCGGCCAGGCTGGGGGACAGGCCGACGGTCGAGCCGTTGACGTTCACGGCGGTCGGGAACGCGCTGACGGCCTGACCGGCCGCGTCGGTGAGAAGGATGACGCCCCCGGCGATCCGGAACGCGCCGGAATCGAGCGTGGTGACCAAGGCGCTGCCGTCCTGGTTCGGGCCCACCGTGTAGCCGATGCCCTGTTCGACGCCGTGCACGGAGACTTCGGACGGGGCAGCGGGTGCGGGTGCGGCGTATGCGGTGCCCGTGGCCAGGGCGGTGGCCCCGACGGCGAGCAGGGCGGGGGCGGCGAATCGACGGAATCTCATCGTGTTTTCCCTTACGTGTTGCGTACGGGCAGGAACGCCAGGGAAAGACGAGTTGCGCGTCCCCCCGGCGACGGACCGACATCGCGGTCCTCGGCCATTGTCCGCTGTGAAACCCCTACCAGCGCAAGCTTTTCAGGAAAGAATCCGCGCGGAGCCCATGCGTGGCGGGCGGGGTTTCCTGCGGGCAACCGGCCGCTGCGGGCGGTCAGTGGCGCGCAGGCACTTCCGCTCACCAGGCATGCGAACAACGGGCAATTCCGGCAGCCCGTGCTCGGGGAGTGCGTTCGGGTGGATACCTCTGTGATCGTTGTCGATGTGACATGGCACTCTTAAGCGGTGACTGAACCTCCACATACGCCGGCGACCTCGCCCGGCTCCCCTTCGGACAAGCTCGACAAGGGCGTGCTGAAGATCGCGGGCGTCGTCGTGATCGGCGCGATCATGTCGATTCTCGACGTGACCGTCGTGACCGTCGCGCTCCCGACGTTCATCACGGAATTCGAGACCACCTACGCCATCGCCGCGTGGACCATGACCGGCTACACGCTGGCGTTGGCCACCGTCATTCCGCTCACCGGCTGGGCCGCCGATCGGTTCGGCACCAAGCGGCTCTATCTGACCGCGCTCGTTCTGTTCGTGCTCGGCTCACTGCTGTGCAGCGTCGCGTGGAGCATCGAGACGCTGATCGCGTTCCGCATCCTGCAGGGGCTCGGCGGCGGCATGCTGATGCCGCTGGGCATGACGATCATGACCCACGCGGCGGGCCCGCAGCGGATCGGTCAGGTCATGGCGGTGCTCGGCGTGCCGATGCTACTCGGACCGATCGGCGGTCCGATTCTGGGCGGCTGGCTGATCGACGCGTTCAGTTGGCACTGGATCTTCCTGATCAACCTGCCGATCGGCGTGGTGGCCCTGACGCTGGCCGCCATCGTGCTGCCTCCGGACCGTCCCGAACCGAGCGAGTCCTTCGATTTCATCGGCATGCTGCTGGCCTCGCCGGGGCTGGCGCTGTTCCTCTACGGCGTGTCCACCATTCCCGAGGTCGGCACCTTCGTCGACAAGAAGGTGATCATTCCGATCGTGATCGGTGTGGCGCTGCTGGTCGGGTTCGTTCTGCACGCACTGCGCACCACCCACCCGCTCATCGATCTGTCGCTGTTCAAGAACCGGGCGCTGACCTTCGCGGTGCTGACGATGACGATGTTCGCCATCGCCTTCTTCGGTGCCGGCCTGCTGCTGCCGAGTTACCTGCAGCAGGTGCGCGGTGAGTCCGCGATGGCCGCCGGTCTGCTGATGGCGCCGCAGGGCATCGGCGCGATGCTGACCATGCCGATCGCGGGTCGGCTCGTCGACCGCATGGGTCCGGGCAAGATCGTGATGACAGGGCTGGCGATCATCTCGGTCTCCATGGTCTTCTTCATCCAGTTGACCGACACGACGAATTACGTGGCCATGTGCGCGGCATTGTTCGTCATGGGCCTGGGTATGGGCTGCACGATGATGCCGACCATGACCGCCGCGATCCAGACGCTGACCCACCAGCAGGTGGCGCGCGGTTCCACGTTGATGAACATCATCAACCAGAGCGCGGGTTCGATCGGCACCGCCATCATGTCGGTGGTGCTGTCCAACGAGATCGCCGACCGGGTGACCGCCGCCGGGCCGCCCGGACCGGCCGCCGCCGCCGAGGCGTTCAGCAACACTTATCTGGTGGCCCTGGTGTTCGCCGTGCTGACCCTGATCCCGGCGTACTTCCTGCCGCGCACCCGGCCCGTCGTCAAGGACGCCGATCCGGCGCTGATGGTGCACTGAGCGCTCAGCACCTCCGGCTGTCGCCGGTCACGGCAGCACGCCGTGACCGGCGATCGTCTTTTCGGGGGCGGGGGAATAGACGGGCCACCTCGTCGGTTGATATGGTTGCCAAGTCAACCAACAAGCCACAGGAGTCCCCGTGCAGTTCGGAATCTTCTCGGTCGGCGATGTCACCACCGACCCGACGACGGGTCGGACCCCCAGCGAGGGCGAGCGGATCAAGGCCATGGTGCGCATCGCGCAGAAGGCCGAGGAAGTGGGTCTGGACGTCTTCGCCACCGGCGAGCATCACAACCCCCCGTTCGTGCCGTCCTCGCCGACCACCATGCTCGGTTACATAGCGGCTACCACCGAGCGCATCCAGCTGTCCACCGCGACCACCCTGATCACCACCAACGACCCGGTGAAGATCGCCGAGGATTTCGCGATGCTGCAGCACCTGGCCGACGGCCGCGTGGACCTGATGCTCGGCCGTGGCAACACCGGGCCGGTCTATCCCTGGTTCGGCAAGGACATCCGCGACGGCATCGCGCTGGCTGTCGAGAACTACCACCTGCTGTACCGGCTCTGGCGCGAAGATGTGGTGACCTGGGAGGGCCGCTTCCGTACCCCGCTGCAGTCGTTCACCTCGACTCCGCGCCCGCTCGACGGCGTGCCGCCGTTCGTCTGGCACGGCTCGATCCGCAGCCCGGAGATCGCCGAACAGGCCGCCTTCTACGGTGACGGCTTCTTCGCCAACAACATCTTCTGGCCCAAGGAGCACTTCCAGCGGCTGATCGAGTTGTACCGGCAGCGCTACGAACACCACGGTCACGGCTCCGCGGACCAAGCCGTCGTCGGACTGGGCGGGCAGGTGTTCATGCGTCACAACTCCCAGGACGCGGTGCGGGAGTTCCGGCCCTACTTCGACAACGCCCCCGTATACGGCCACGGGCCCTCGCTCGAGGAGTTCACCGAGCAGACGCCGCTGACCGTCGGAAGCCCGCAGCAGGTGATCGACAAGACGCTCACCTTCCGCGAAACCTTCGGCGACTACCAGCGTCAGCTGTTCCTCATGGATCACGCGGGCCTGCCGCTGAAAACGGTCCTGGAACAACTGGACCTGCTCGGCGAGCACGTCGTGCCGGTGCTGCGCAGGGAATTCGCCGCTCGGCGTCCCGCGCACGTGCCCGCCGCGCCGACGCACGCCTCGCTGTCGGCCACGCGGAGCGGGACCGTGGCCGCGCATCCGTGATCCGGCGGCTCGACCCGGCCCGTATGCCTACACCTCACCGAAAACATCACCGAACAACGATCTCTCACAGAAGGAGACAGCTATGACCAGCACCACCGCCAAGGGGCTCACTGCGGGCACCTGGGTCATCGACCCGGCCCACTCCACCGTCGGCTTCAGCGTCCGTCATCTGATGGTGAGCAAGGTGCGCGGCCGGTTCAGCGACTTCGACGGCAAACTCGTCATCGGTGAAGACGGCTCCGCCTCGGCCGACGCCGCCATCCGGGTGAACTCGCTGACCACCGACAACGAGCAGCGCGACGCGCACCTGCGTTCGGCGGACTTCTTCCATGCCGAGGACTTCCCCGAGATGACGTTCGCCTCGACCGGCTTCCGGGTCGCGGATGGGGATTTCCTGGTCGACGGCGAACTCACCATCCTGGGCAAGCCCAAGCCGGTTTCGCTGAATGTCGAATTCCTCGGCGTGAACCCGGGAATGGGTAACGGCCCGGTCGCCGGTTTCGAGGCGTCCACGACCGTGAGTCGCCGTGAGTTCGGTCTCGATATCGACATGCCGTTGCCCGACGGCGGTGTGGTGATCGGTGACAAGATCACCCTCACCCTCGAGATCGAGCTCACCCAGCAGAGCTGACGAACACCGGCGTATCACCGGACAGCATTCACGACCCGCCCCCGTCGCCGACGGGGCGGGTCGTTTTTGTTCGCCCGCTGCCCATCGCTCGCGGAATGCCGGCCGCGCAAATCGTTTTTCCGTTACCGCCGAGTAGGTTGCTGGGGTGATCGCGCCGACGGCCGCGTGCGCGCGAGTCCGGCGCCCCGCGCGCGCGGGAGGGGGCCGCGTCTGGGGGTACAGACGTCGGGCGGCGCGTGGAGCTGGCGTTTTTCGATGTCCGGCGGTGCGGTGGGTCGTAATCGGCCTGGCAGTCATCAGGTTACGTCGAGACCTTGCCGTAATGCTGCTAATGTGGGCGCGTCGTCGGGTTCCGGTTCGATCGGATGCTGCGTCCGGACGGTGATCGTGCGTTCCGGATCACCTGTCCCGCAGGCATTGTGAGGTGAGCGGTGAGCCTCCGTGCTGCTTCGGGCGGGCTGTGCCGATTCGAGCCGGCTGTGCTGATTCGAACCGGCTGTGCCGCTTCGCACCGGCCACCTTTCGACAGGAACGAACCGATCGAGTACGACAGGTCGGAAAATCCCGAGGAAAGGCGCAACGAGTTCTGTGGTCGCAGGCTGGGGGTCGACACGCGGACCGTGACGTGCTTTTTCCGGGTGCAGGCTCGTAGCCGTTCATGACGAGAGAACTGATGAATTTGGATATCGCCGTATTACTTCCGTGGATTCTGGCCCCCGTCCTTGTCCTTGCGGTGGCCGTATACGCCACGCTCGCGATCCGCAAGGAACGCGCCCGCGTCGCGGAGCTCACTCGCGAGCACACCGCGCGCGACGAGGCATTGGAGCGCTTCGCCTCGCAGACCGTCCCGTCGATCACCGAGGCTGTGCGGCGCCGGGAGAATCCGAGTGTGAACGTCGAAGTTCCTGTCACGCTGCAGGACTCGCGTTTCGCTCAGATACTGAACTGGACCGGTGAGCGCTACGCCGACGGACTGCGGCTGGTGCAGGTCGAAACGGCCGACCGGGTGAACGCCGAGGCCGAGACACGCATCAGGCAAGCGGTCGCCGAGGCCGAGGACGGGGTACGCGCCTCGGCCCGTGAGGCGACCAACGGCGCGGTGCGCTCGTTCGGCACCGCCGTGGTCAGTCTGGGCGCGGACGTCAGCCAGGTGGTCAGCATGGCGCTGCGCCAGCATCGTGGCGACGACGTGTACGCCACACTCACCCATATCGATCACACCGTGCAGCAGATGATCCGCCAGGCGCAGTCCTACGTGATCGTCTGTGGCGGTCTGCCCGGCAGACGCTGGCCCGCTCAGGTGCTCACCGACATCGTCGGCGGCGCCACCGGGCGCGTCCGCGACTATCTGCGGGTGCGGGCCAATCAGTCCGATCGCGTCGTCATCAGTCGCGCGGTCGAGCCGCTGGTGCACACCATGGCGACGCTGCTGGACAACGCCCTGCGCTACTCGCCGCCGACCTCGTTCGTGGACGTGACCTTCCAGGAAGGCCACCACGGCGTCACGATCATCGTCGACGACGCGGGCGTGCGGATGAACTCCGAGCAGATGGAAGAGGCCAGGCAGGTGCTGGCCGGTGAGCGCACCGTCGACGTCCAGCAACTCGGTCCCTCGCCCAAGGTCGGCTTCCCCGGCATCGCGGCGCTGGCGCGTCGCTACGGATTCACCGTCTACATCGACGGCCCGAACGCCTACGGCGGCATGCGGGCCATGGTGTACATCCCCGAGGCGCTGCTGCAGCCGCGTAAACCGGCCGACACGGCCGAGTCGGACCAGCCGATCCGCGAGGTGATCGAGGAAGTGGCGCCGGAACGTGAACCGGTCGCGGTCGCCGCGGCGCCACGTCATGACCAAGGGGAGGAGAAGCAGTTCGCCGTGCATGAGATCACTCAAGGCGGGCTGCCGAAGCGGCGGCGCAGGGCCGTCGCACCTGTGGCCGGTGCGCGCCCGCGCCGGTCCGATGCCGAGGGGACGCCGGGACGGCCGGATATCGCAGCGGCCTGGCACGCCGGTTCCAAGAGCGGTCGCGCAGCAGCGACCGACCACACGGAAGGGACGACACCTTGATGGGCTCGACGAATACTGCCGTTAGCGACAGCAGCAACAAATTGGGGTGGTTACTCGAGGATCTGAGCATTCCCGGGGTGCGTTTCGCTGTCTTGCTCTCCGACGACGGCCTGCGCATCGCCCACTCCTCGGGCATCGTGCGCGACGATGCCGAACGTTTCGCGGCCGCGGCCTCGGGTCTGCGCTCGCTGGGCAAGGCCCTCGGCGAGTTCTGCGGCGGCCCGGACAGCGGTGTGCGCCAGAACATGACAGAGTACGACGACGGGATGATCTTCATCACCGCCGCGGGGGAGAGCACCCTGTTGGGTGTCTCGACCACGAACGACATCGATGTCAGCTTGGTCGCGCATCGGATGAACGAGCTGGCCGGCCGGGTGGGCCATGAGCTCGGTAGCCAGCCGCGGCAGAGGCCGGACAGCGACCTGTCATGAGCAGGCACCGCCGCGACCCCGACCTCGTTCGGGCCTATGTGCGCACGGGCGGTCGTTCCCGACCCACCCGCGACCTGGATCTGGTGACCCTGGTCGTGGCCGCGTCCGACCCGCCCACCGGTGCGAGTCCCGACGTCCGCAGGGTGATGAGTCTGTGTAGTCGCCGCGGCGCCCTGTCCATCGCGGAATTGGCCGCATACCTGGACATGCCGCCGTCCGTGGTGAAGATCGTGGTGTCCGATCTGCTCGACGGCGGCAATCTCAGCACTCCCACTCCGGCAGAACTGTTGCCGGAGATCTCCCTGTTGGAGGAGGTACTCAATGGTCTCCGGGCTCTCCCGGCCTGATCGTGTGGTCGAATATGTGCCGGAGACGGTGACCCGATCGGTGAAATTGCTGGTGGCAGGCAACTTCGGTGTCGGCAAGACCACCTTCGTGAACAGCATCTCCGAGATCAGGCCGCTGCGCACCGAGGAAACGATCACCGAGGCCAGCATCGGCGTCGACGACATGGCCGGTCTGCCGGGCAAGACGCAGACCACCGTGGCGATGGACTTCGGGCGCATCACCCTGAATCCGACGCTGGCCTTGTATCTGTTCGGCACGCCGGGGCAGAAGCGGTTCGTGCCGCTGTGGGAGGAGCTGGCCCGTGGTGCGCTCGGCGCGCTGGTGTTGGTGGACACCCGGCGCATCGAGAAGTCCGACGAGGTCTTGTCGGTGCTCGAGGAACGGGGTGTGCCGTACTCGGTGGCGGTCAACCAGTTCGACGACGCCCGCGCCTACCCGCTCGAGGAAGTGCGTGACGCGCTCGACCTCTCGCCGGACACCCCGCTGACGAAACTCGATGCCCGGCATCGGGGGACGTGCCTGCAGTCGCTGATCACGTTGGTGGAATACCTGTTCCACCGCGTCGAAGCGCCGGTCTGAGGCTGCTCTCGACGGCCGGTGCGTCGCACTTCTCGTGCGGCGCACCGGCCGTTCGCGTGCGCGGGCTCAGGTGCGCTCGCGGCCGGCGAGCGCGCGCAGGAAGAAGGTCAGATTCGCGGGACGTTCGGCGAGTCTGCGCATGAAGTAGCCGTACCACTGGTCGCCGTAGGGGACGTAGACCCGCATCCGGTGGCCCGCGGCGGCCAGCCGGGACTGCTCGGCCTCGCGGATGCCGAAGAGCATCTGGAATTCGAAATCCGAGGGTCCGCGCTGGGTTTCCTCGGCGTACCGACCGGCCGCGGCGATCATGGCGGGATCGTGGGTGGCGACCATCGGGTAACCGCTGCCGCTCATCAGCACACGCAGACAACGCAGGTAGGAGTCGTCGACCTCGGCCGGGCGCTGGAAGGCGACCGACGCCGGTTCACGATAGGCACCCTTGCACAATCGGATGCGCGAACCAGGACCGGCGAACTCTCGGCAATCCGCCTCGGTGCGCTTCAGGTAGGCCTGTAACACCGTGCCCACCGAGGGGAATTCGGCACGCAGCTCGCGCACGATCGCCAGTGTGGAATCGGTGGTGGTGTGATCCTCGGCGTCGACGGTGACCGCGATGCCGGTATCGGTGGCACTCGCGCAGATCTCGCGGGCGTGGTCGAGGGCGATCCGGTCGCCGTCGCCGGGCAGGGCCTGGCCGAGGGCCGACAACTTCATCGAGACTTCCAGCGGGCGGACATTGCCCGGCTCGCGCGCGGCCGGGAGTTCGGCCAGCACGGCGATCAGTCGCAGGTAGTGCTCGACGGTGTCGCGGGCCTGGCCGAGGTCGGTGGTGTATTCGCCGAGGTGATCGACGGTGATCCAGCGGCCGGAGGTCAGCAGTGCGGTGGCGGCGGTGAGGGCGTCGGTTTCGGTGGTGCCCGCGACGAAACGGTCCACGAGTGCCCGGGTGGCCCGCATCGAGGTCACCGTGTGCTCCACTCGCGGCGAGGCCGCGGCGCCCAGCAAGGCGGGGCGGATCAGCCGGGTGAAGCCGCGTCTCAGCACGCAACAACGATACCCGCCGCGGCAGTCGGCAAATCCGCTCCACGCCGCCCGGGACCATGGGCTTCTCGCCGATCGGATGGCGTCGGCTAACCCGGTGGGCGGGTGGCGAGTCCGGCCGCGGCGGCTGCTCCGGCCAAGATGTCCTCGAGCATCGCGGGGGTGAGTCGTCCGGTGAAGGTGTTGTGCTGACTGACGTGGTAGCAACCGAACAGCTCCAGCGGAGCGCGATCGGATCGGGCCGGCTCCAGCCGCACCCGGAGGCCGTGGCCGAACTTCGGGCGCGGGCGGGGAACGGCCCAGCCCGCACCGGCCAGCGCGGGCAGCAGTGCCTGCCAGCCGAACGCGCCGAGCACCACCACCGAACGTGCGGTGGGCGCGAGCAAGTCGAGTTCGGCCTCCAGCCACCCCCGGCATCGATCGCGCTCGGTGACGGTGGGTTTGTTCTCCGGGGGAGCGCAGTGCACCGGTGCGGTCATCCGGACACCCAGTAGACGCATCCCGTCCTCGGCGTGCACGGCGACGGGCAGGGTGGCCAGGCCGACGGCGTGCAGGGCGGCGAAGAGCACGTCGCCGCTGCGATCGCCGGTGAACATGCGTCCGGTGCGGTTGCCGCCGTGGGCGGCCGGGGCGAGGCCGACGATCAGCATGCGTGCGTCGTCCGGGCCGAACCCGGCCACCGGACGGCCCCAGTACGTCTCGTCCTGGAAGGCGGCGCGCTTGGTCCGCGCGACCAGTTCACGCCACTGGACCAGGCGCGGGCAGGCGCGGCAACGGGTGAGGGCTTCGTCGAGGGCGGGCACCGTGCGGTAGCGCCTGCGTCCGGGGGGATCGCCGGGGACGGATACCGGCGGCGGCCGGGTGCCTGCCCGATTGTCGCCGGAAGGTGTCTCGCCGGGATGCATACCCGCAGGATAGGCCGGTCCCGGCCGGTTTCGCATGGTTGCCACGTCGGGTTCGGGCGGGTATTTTGCGCGGTGTGGGTGGGGTTTCGGTGGCGGCTGTCCGCCTGCGCGGACAGCGGCACCACCTGGGGTGTGCCGCCGACACAGTGAGGTGAGAGATGGCCGAGCGCCGGTACGGGTATCGAGCACCCCGGACGGTGAAGCGATGAGTTCCGACGAGCATCTGCTGCGCCGGGTGCGCGACCTGCTGATCGAACTGCCCGATGACGAACGGATGGTCCCGGCGTCGCGCGCGGGTAGGCACGCCCTCGCCGACCCGGCCGACCGGACGCGCCTGGTCGCGGAATTCCTGGACCGGCTGACTCGTGGCGGAGCCCACGGTCTGCGAACCACCGAGGAGGAGGTGCCCGCCGCTCTGCGGGAGCTGTTGCGCGCTGCCGGTGTGAGGTGTGTCCTGGTTCCCGACGGCCTGCCGGGCAAACTGCTCGCGCCGTGGGCGGCCGAGGGCAACCGGGTGGTCACCGACAGTCCGATGGCGACGGCCGGCGATCGCGACGGTATCGGCGCCGTGGTCACGGTCTGCGCGGGCGCGGTCGCCGATTCCGGGGCGCTGGTCTTCGACGGCGGCCCGGGTCAGATGCGCAAGACCACGCGCGCCGAGTCCGGGGTGCAGGTATGTCTGGTGCGCGCCGAACAGGTCGGCCCCTCGCTGCCGGAGGTCGTCGACCGGCTCGATCCGCGCCGTTCGATCACCTTGTTCGGTGGTCACGCCGGGGCGGGCGGGGAAGCCGCCGCGGTGGCGGGGCTGGTCGTACTCGTCGTCGAGTGAGCCGACCGGGACCGGCCCGAGGGCAGGAGGCACCCATCGCGCCCGTGACCCGCGTCGTCGGATCCGAGGCAGGCGCACTGCGCGCCGCCGCCCGCCCGGTCCGGACCTGGCTACAGCAGTTCGGCGACGGGCGGCGCGATTCCCAGAAGCACGGCGTACACCTCGCGCAACCTGTCGACGTCGTTGCGGATGCCCGCGGCGGTGTCGGTATAGAGGAAGGCTTCGCCGATGCGCACCAGGGTGTAGGCGAGCAGGTCGCGTTCCAGCGGTGGATGGAAGTCGTCCTCGCGTTCGACGCGGTCCAGCAGTTCGGCGACCGCGGTGACCGCGTGCGGCTGGACCGGGCCGTGGCTGGCGGTGAGGATGCGCAGACCCGAGCGTGGCTCATTCTCGAAGTAGCGCCGGAACGGCTCGTTCATCGCCTCCCAGCGGGCGACCCGGTCGAGCACCTCGACAATGCGACGAGCACCTCTGACCCGGCACTTCGCGTCGGCTTTGGCGATCATCTGCTGGTACTCCTGCACCAGCATCGCGCCGAGCAGTCCGTCGCGCGAGCCGAACCACCGGTAGATCGAAGCGCGGCTGAGACCGAGTTCGGCGGCGATGGATTGCACGTCGACGCGTTCGCCGGCGAGGAATGCCCGGCGAGTGAGGGCGATGACCTGCTCGCGGGTCGCCGACGCGGGACGGCCGGGAGGGCGGGCGCCAGCGGTGGGAGTTACGGGTACGGTCATCCCTGAACAGTACACATGTCCACTCGTGTCCCAAAAGGAATGGCGTGGCGGCTCGGGCGGTAGTGTACTCGACCGGCGGATCCACCGATCGAAGGAAGATGAGCTATGCGGGTTTTCGACGGAATCGCCGACCTCGAGAAGGCGGTCGGTGAGCATCTGGGGTACAGCGACTGGTACAGCGTCACCCAGGAGAAGGTGAACCTGTTCGCCGAGGCAACCGGCGACCACCAGTGGATTCACGTCGATCCCGAACGCGCGGCGCAGGGTCCTTTCGGCGGGCCGATCGCGCACGGATTCCTGACGCTGTCGCTGCTGCCGGTGCTCAGCCAGCAGGTGTATCGCGTCGACGGCTTGAAGATGGGCATCAACTACGGCCAGGACAAGGTGCGTTTCCCGTCGTCGGTTCCGGTCGGCAGTCGCCTGCGGGCCGGGGTCGAACTGCTCGCGGTGGAGCGCGGCGCGACCGGGGCCCGGGTGCGTACCCGGGTCACCGTGCAGGTCGAGGACGCTCCCAAGCCCGCCTGCGTGGCCGAACACATCTCCGTGATGGTCGACTAGGAATGGGCGCGCCGTGGCGCGGGATCGGCGAAACGCCCGTCCGCGCCGCGTCGCCGCCTTAGGATCGTGGCACCCTGACAGCGCCGAAGGGATCCCTGTGACAACGACGTCTGCCGTCTCTCCTTCGCCGAAGTGTTCCGTGCCTGTCCCACGGGTGGCCCGGGCGGTCGCTGTGTGCGCGTGCGCGGCCGGGGTGTCACTCGGGGTGGCGCCGGCGGCGACGGCGGCGGTCACCGGCGTCAAGGCGCTGCCGAACCTGAGTTTCGGTGCGGCGACCAACTACGGCACCGGCTGCACCGCGACCATTCAGGCCTACGTCACCGATCCGGTCGCTCCGGTCCATTTCTACGACAACGGGACGGCGCTGGCCACGGTGGCGCCGACCGGCGGTGTCGCCCTGCTGACCTGGATACCGGCCACGCCGGGCGCGCACCGGATCAGCGTGGTCCAGTCCTCCGATCCCGCGGTCTCCCGGCACGTGGATCTGCCGGTCGGTTACGGCGAGCCGGTCGGCGTCGGCTGCGCGGTCTTCGGCGGCTGAACCGGGCTGTCGCGGCGCGCGGTCGCCCGCCGGCGCGTGTGCTCATGTCCCTCGCCGCGGATGTCACCGGTCCGTGATATCCAGGTCCGATGAGACCGGCGCGGGATTCCTATGACGTCGTCGTGGTCGGCGGTGGGCACAACGGCCTGGTGGCCGCGGCCTATCTGGCGCGGGCCGGACGCTCGGTGCTGGTACTGGAGCGGCTCGACCACCTCGGCGGGGCGGCGGTGTCGCAACGCCCCTTTCCCGGTGTGGAGGCGCGGCTGTCGCGCTATTCGTACCTGGTGAGCCTGCTGCCGCGCCGCATCGTCGAGGATCTGGGCCTGCGTTTCCGCGTCCGGCGCCGCCGCATCTCCTCCTACACCCCGGTGGGGGAGGGCGGTCTGCTCGTCGACACCGCGGCGCCCGACCGCACCAGAGCCAGTTTCGTTCGTCTCACCGGGTCGGACCGGGATTTCCTAGCGTGGCAACGTTTCTCGGTGACCACCGGCAGGCTGGCCGAGCGGGTGTTCGCGACCATGACCGAGCCGCTGCCTACCCGCGCCGAACTGCGCCGCCTGATCGACGACGAACCGACCTGGGAAGCCATCTTCGAACGCCCGCTCGGCGAGACGATCACCGGCACCTTCGCCGACGACACCGTGCGCGGCGTCGTCTTCACCGATGCGCTGATCGGCACCTTCAGCCACGGCCTCGACCCGACGCTGCGGCAGAACCGTTGTTTCCTCTATCACGTCATCGGTGGCGGCACCGGCGAGTGGAATGTGCCGGTAGGCGGTATGGGCGCGTTGACCGACGCGCTCGCGGACGCGGCGCGGGCCGCGGGCGCGGAACTGGTCACCGGCGCGGCCGTCACGGCGGTGGACAGCGACGGCCGCGTCGCCGAGGTCGGCTACGACGGCGGTACCGTCGGCGCCCGTCATGTGCTGGTCAATGCCGCACCTCGCGAAGTGGATCGGCTGCTCGGCAGGCCCGCGCGCGAGCACCCGGAGGGCTCCCAGCTCAAGGTGAACATGGTGCTGCGGCGGTTGCCGAGACTGCGCGATCAGCAGGTCGATCCCCGCGACGCCTTCGCGGGCACCTTCCATGTCGGCGAATCCTACCGCCGGCTCGACGAGGTCTATGCGCAGGCAAATGCCGGGACACTGCCCGAGGTGCTGCCGTCGGAATTGTATTGCCACACACTGACCGATCGCTCCATCCTCTCCGGAGAAGCCGCTACCTCGGGAATGCACACCGTCACCCTCTTCGGTTTGCACACTCCCGCAAGGCTTTTCCGGGAAGATCCGGAGCGCACGCGGGCCGCCGCCCTCGACGCGGCACTGGCAGGCCTCGACGCCGTGCTCGCCGAACCGCTGGCCGACTGCCTCGCCACCGACGCCGAGGGGCGGCCCTGTCTCGAGGTCCGGTCCCCGGTGGACCTGGAGCACGACCTGCGGCTGCCCGGCGGGCACATCTTCCACGGTGATCTCCAATTCCCCTGGCGCACGGAAGAATCCGCAAGTCCGGCCGCTCTCTGGGGCGTGTCCACCGATATCGCGAATGTGCTGATCTGCGGCGCGGGCGCGGTCCGCGGCGGCGGCGTGAGCGGACTCGGCGGCCACAACGCGGCGATGGCGGTGCTGGCCGGCCGATGACCGAAGACTCTGCCGTGGCAGCCGCGATCAGTTGTACAGTCCGCACGATATCGCCGGATCATCTGCTTTCAGGAGTTCTGCATGATCGACCTACCTCGCCCCCTGCGCACCGACATATCCACCTCGGCGCGGGTCTGGAATTTCTGGCTGGGTGGTCGAGACTATTACGAGGTGGATCGCCTCGCCGGTGAGGCGGGGATGGTGAGCTATCCCGAAATCACCACGATGGCAGCGCAATCCCGGCAATTCCTGATACGGGTGGTTCGCTGGCTCGCCACCGAGGCCGGGGTGCGTCAGTTCCTCGACATCGGCACCGGCCTGCCGACCATGCAGAACACCCACGAGGTGGCCCAGGCCGCCGCGCCGGATGCCAAGGTCGTCTATGTCGACAACGATCCGCTGGTGTTGGCCCATGCCAGAGCGTTGCTGGTCAATTCCACGCCCGAGGGCGTGACCACCTATGCCGAAGCCGATTTCAACGATCCCGAGCCGCTGATCGAGGCCGCCCGCGCGGTGCTGAACTTCGACGAGCCCGTCGCGGTACTGTTCATCGGCGTCCTCGGGCACGCCGCCGCCTACTCCGACGCGCTGCGCGCGGTGCACGCCATCATGGCGCCGCTGGCCTCCGGTAGTTATCTGGCGCTCTACGACGGCGCCACCGATGACAGCGACTACGTCCGGCTGTGCGAGAACTACTCGAAAACCGGCGGCACGCCGTACACGCCGCGTTCCCCGGAGCAGATCCGCGGCCTGTTCGACGGGCTGAAGGTCGTCGAACCCGGCGTGGTCCCGATCAATTTCTGGCACACCGACGACGCCGAGCGGGGCGTCCGTGGCGCCTCGGCCTGGGGCGGGGTCGCCCGCAAGCCATGATGCGGTCACCCGGCCGCTTCAGCCTCGTCGCAGGGTGCCCGCGATCTGGCCGCCGAACAATCCCGGCGTGCTGTAGGCCAGCGAGCCGTCCGCTTGCAGGCGGACCGTGGAGACCGAGCCCTCGTCGGCGCAATCACGGGCGCTGTCCGGACTGAGCCGGGCGACGAACGTGAGCTGGTCGCCGTTCACATCGGTGAGCCGCTCGATACGGCTGCACCGGTGGCCGGTGAGCTTGCCGGTATTGCTCGACTGCGCGAGCTCGGCGCCGATTTCGCCCTCCTCGATGGTCAATTGGATGTCGAAGGTGACCAGGCCGTCGGCTGCCGTACCGCGCCAGGTGCCCACGAAACCGTCCGGGACCGCCGCGGCGGTGGATTCGGTGGTGGTCGCGGCGGCCGAGGTGGTGGTCCCGGCAGTGGTCGTCGGGATCTGCACGACGGCCGACGGGCTCGCCTCGGTGCCGCCGGGCTGGTCGTCGCGCAGTTGGATGCCGATGAAGAACGCGCCCGCGGCGACGGCTACCGCCACCACCGCGAGTGCCGCGATCAGCGGTCCGCGCCCACCCGTCCGATCGATGGCGCGGCCGTCGCCGGAACGGTCTCGATCGTCGCGGCTGTCACCGACGTGCGACGCGTCGGGATACCCGCTTCCGGACCCACGCGGGCCGGCGGCGGACGCGCCGAATCGATCTCCCCCTTGTCGGGCGTGGCCCTGCGGCGTGCGGTCGTCGAATCGGTTGCCGCTCGCCGGAACGTATTTGGGAGGGGTGTGGCCGCCGGGCCGGGCAGAGTCCGGCGGGACGACGCCGGGCCCGGTGAAACCCGACGCGGCCGAGCCGGCGCCCGCCGGGCCGGCAGGGGCGTAACCGGCGGAGCCGGACTGCGCGCCTGCGCGCCACGGCTCGGCCGGGGTGTGCAGGGCGGTGGGATCCGTGCGGCCGGCGTGGGTACCCGCGCCCCACCGGTCGGTCGCGGGCTGCGCGACCGGGTAGCCGCCGTTCGAATCCGATTGCGCGGCATCAGAGCCCGAATCGGACCAGGCGGCGGGAGAGTCGTCGCCGAGGGCCGGGCGCCGGTCCTGCGCATAGGGGAGAGGCTGTGACGCGCCGGTGTGCCCGGCGGCGTCGGCAGGGAACTCGCCGGGCCCGGAATCGAGGTCGAGCAGGCGCACCGCACGCTGGCTGACCTCCTCGAGCACGGCGGCGGGCAGCCAGCCGGTGCGCTCGTGGGCGCCGAGGCCGCCGAGGTGCTCGAGCACTCGGCGGGGTGTGGGGCGCTCGGCGGGGTCCTTGGACAGGCAGGCGGCGACCAACCCGCGCAGCGCATCCGGAATGGCGTCGAGCCGTGGCTCCTCGTAGACGATGCGGAACAGCAGCTGGACCGTGTCGCCGCCACCGAACGGACCCTGCCCGCCCGCGGCGTAGGTGAGTACCCCGCCGAGGGCGAACATGTCGCCCGCCGGACCCACGGTCCCACCGGTCACCTGCTCCGGGCACATGAAAGCCGGTGAGCCGATGACCTTTCCGGTCGTGGTGAGCGCGGTGTCCTCCACCGCGCGGGCGATGCCGAAGTCGATCACCTTCGGTCCGTCGACGGCCAGCAGCACGTTCGACGGTTTCAGATCCCGGTGCACCACCCCGGCTCCGTGCACCGCGACGAGCGCTTCGGCCAGCCCGCGGGCGAGCACGACGAGACTGCGCTCGCCGAACGGACCGAATCGCTCGACGGCGTCGGAGAGCGCGATCCCGGCGACGTATCCGGTGGCCAGCCACGGCGGATCGGCGTGCACGTCGGCGTCGAGCACCGGTGCGGTGCAGGAGCTGCCGACCCGGCGCGCGGCGGCGACTTCCCGCTGGAAGCGTGTACGGAATTCCGGGTCGCTGATCAGATCGGGCCGGATCACCTTGACCGCGACGGTGCGGCCACCGGCATTGCGACCCAGGTACACCCGCCCCATGCCGCCGACACCCAGCACGCCGAGAAGCCGGTAGTCGCCGATCCGGCGGGGGTCGTCATGGCCGAGCGGTTGCATCGCGAGCGAGGGTCCCTTCGAATAGAGCTGCCGAAAGGCTACCGATTCACACGCCGCCGCCGCGACACGCATCATGGGGGCATGGTCGGCAACGCGGTTCCGCCACGGGTGGTGGTGATGGGAGTGTCCGGGTCCGGCAAGACGACGGTCGCCTCGCGCCTGGCGGCGGCGCTGGGCGTGCCCTTCGCCGAGGGCGACGATTTCCACCCCGCCGCGAACATCGCCGCCATGACGGCGGGTGTCGCGCTCACCGACGCCGACCGCGCGCCTTGGCTGGCCCGGATCGCCGACTGGCTCACCGGTGCCACCGACGGCGCGGTCGTCAGCTGCTCTGCGCTGGCCCGCGTCTACCGTGACCGCTTGCGCGCGGATGTGCCGGACCTCGTGTTCGTCCACCTCGACGTGCCTCGCGCCGAATCGGACCGGCGGCTCCGGCATCGCCGCGGGCATTTCATGCCGCCGTCTCTGCTGGATTCCCAACTGGCGATGCTGGAACCACTCGACGTCCACACCGCAGGTACTGGTCGACCGGGTGGCGGCCTGGCTCCGACGGCGCGGGCTCTAGATGCTCGGGGCGGGACAGTCTCCCGAGGACACGAGCGGCACGCAGATCCCGGTGGCTTCCGAGAACAGCAGTCCGCCGCCGTAGACGAGGGCGGCGACGGCTGTGGCGGCGAAGACCACGACCCAGAACAGGGCGGGCAGCTTGGTCAGCCCGGCCAGCTGGTCGGCGTCGGAGCCCACCGCGCCCGGATTGCCCCATCCCCGCCTGCGACCGCGCTGCATCTCGATCACCGGCCGCAGTCCGGCGAAGAGCAGGAACCACGCGGCCAGATACGCGAAGGCGGCCTGCACGATGTCGGTGCCGAACCAGGAGACCACGAAGATCAGCCCGCCCAGCGTCACCACGGTGAAGGCGCCGTAGAGGTTGCGCACCTTGATCAGGACCGCGGCCAGCAGCACGATCGAGGTCCAGAGCATGAGGGTGATCCGATCGGCGCCGAGCAACGCGGCGAACCCCAGGCCGAGCAGCGGCGGCGCGGGGTAGCCGGCCAGCGCGGTGAGGATCATGCCGGGACCGTAGGGCTTTCCGCTCGACACCGTCAGCCCGGAGGTGTCCGAGTGCAGGGTGATGCGGTCGAGCCTGCGTCCGGTGAGCAGAGCGGCCAGCGCGTGCCCGCCCTCGTGCACGATCGTGACGACATTGCGGGCCATCCGCCACAGCGGTCCGTAGGACACCAGCAGCAACGCCAGCGCGCCGGTGACGAGGACCAGCTGCCACGGCGGCGGTTCCTGGGTATTCGTGAGCCGGTCCACGATGGACGCGCCGCGCTCGAAGAATTCGTCGGTCTGCACCCGCCGAACCCTAGCGACCACTCCCGCCCGGCGCAGCGGTCCAGCTCAGCTCGACGGCGTGCGCGGCGCCCGCACGGTGGTCGCGCTCGAGCCCCGGCTCTCGGGCGGGTGCCGGCTCCCGGGAGGTTCGCGCGGCGGCGGCAGCACGGCCCGCGGCCCGGGCCGGATCAGCCCGCGACAGGCACGGCCTCGGCCTCGGCCTCGGCGAGTTCTGCCTTCCATGTGCGGAAGCCCTCTTCCGGGCGTCCGCGCCGCCAGTAGCCGGAGATCGAGGACGCCCACTCGGCCGGCACCTCACGCTCGCGGCGGATGTAGCGGCGCATGTCGTGCATCACCGCCTGTGCCTCGCCGTGGATGAAGACCTGCACCTGCCCTTCGCGCCACGGCGCGGAGCGCACCGCCTCGGCGAGCAGTTCGCCCGCGGGCCGGTCGCCTCGATGCAGCCAGCGCAGCTCGATGCCCTCGGGGGTGACCAGATCCAGTTCGTCGGTGGGACCGGTGACCTCGACGAAAGCCAGGCCGACGGCGGTGGTGGGCATGGCCGCCAAACCCGCGGCGATGGCGGGCAGCGCCGCCTCGTCGCCCGCCAGCAGGTGCCAGTCGGCATCCGGCCGGGGCGAGTAGGCGCCGCCGGGGCCGTAGACGTCGATGGTCGTGCCGGGCGCGACGGTCGCCGCCCAGGGGCCGCCGATGCCCTCGTCGCCGTGGTGCACGAAGTCGACGGCGATCTCGCCGGTGGCGGGGTCCACCGAGCGGATGGTGTAGGTGCGCACCACTTCGGCGCCGTCGCGGTCGAAGATGAACTTGACGTAGGAATCGCTGAATTCGCTCGGACGGAAGTCCTCGCTGGTGAAGTGCACGCGGATCGGGTGTTCGGTGAGCCGTGCGGAACGCAGGACCGTGAGGGTTGCGCGCTGGCGGGCCAAGGGAACCTCCGAGGTCAGGTAAGTAAGGTTTGCCTAACCAAGGTACCTGGCGGAGGTGTTCCGCGGGTAGCGGCGAGGTTCGGTTCATTCGCTCCGGGAAGCCGGGCGTTCCGCTGCGGTGACCCCGGCGGCCGAGCCGGCATCTTCCGGTTCGGCCCATCCGGATCGTCGGCTCGTGGCGAGCTCGGCGATGAGTTCGTAGGACCGGGCGCGGTCGTCGATGTCGTAGACGAGGGTGTTGAGCATCAGCTCGTCGGCCTCGGTGCGTCGCAGGAGGTCGGCGAGCTGGTCGCGCACGGTCTCGGGGGAGCCGAGCACCTGACCGGCGCGCCGCTGCTCGATGAACAGGCGCTCGTGCTCGGTGAATTCGTAGGCGGCGGCCTGCTCGGGCGTGGCCAGCGCGCGCGGCCTGCCTGCCGCGAGTTGCAGGAAGACGAGGTCGCGGGGTCGGGCGAGTTCCTCGGCGCGCGCGTCGGTGTCGGCGGCCAGCGCACCGGCCGCCACCATCGCGTACGGGGCCGCCAGTGCGGCCGACGGGCGGAACTCGGCGCGATACAGCGCCAGCGCTGCCTCGGTCGCGGCCGGGTTGATGTGGTGGGCGAAGGCGAACCGCAGGCCGAGCGCGGCGGCCACCTGGGCGCTGAAACCGCTCGAGCCGAGCAGCCAGATCTCCGGCTCCTGACCGCGGCCGGGGGTGGCGGTGATGCCGCCGGGGCCGACGCCGCGGAAGAAGCGCAGCAGGTCGGCCAGCTCCTGCGGGAAGTTCTCCGCCGACAGGCCCGCCTCGGTGCGGCGCAGGGCGCGGGCGGTCGCCTGGTCGGTGCCCGGCGCGCGGCCGATGCCCAGGTCGATGCGTCCCGGATGCAGGGCCTCCAAGGTGCCGAACTGCTCGGCCACCACCAGCGGCGCGTGATTGGGCAGCATCACCCCGCCCGAACCCACCCGCATCCGGCTGGTCGCCGCCGCCACATGCGCGATCACCACCGCGGGCGCGGAACTGGCGATGCCGGGCATGTTGTGATGCTCGGCCACCCAGAAGCGCCGGTAGCCCAGCTCGTCGGTGCGCCGGGCCAGCTCGGTCGTCGCGGCCAGCCCGGCCGCCGCGCCCGCGCCTTCCTGCACCGGGGCGAGATCGAGCACGGACAGCGGGACGTCGATCATGGGGCTCCTCGGGCGTACACGAATTCGGCATTCATCTGCTCGGCGCAACGCTGCTCTGCTCTGCTCTGCTCGACACAGCGCTGCTCTGCTCTCGACACAACGCCGGTCGCCCGAACGGGCATTCCGCCGGTTCGATCACACCGTGCCGTCGACGCCCCGCCCGGGCAGCATCGCCGCGGCCACCATCAGCAGCGCCGCCATCACCGCGATCGCGACGAACACCTGGTGGACCGCGTCGGCCAGCAGCGCGGGCGCGGGATGATCCGTGTCGCCGACCTTCGCGTTGACGATCGCGCCGAACACCGCTACGCCGACCGCGCTGCCGATGGATCGTGAGAAGCTGTTCGCCGAGGTCACCACGCCGCGCTCGGACCACTGCGCACTGGTCTGCGCGGCGATCAGGCTGGGTGTCGACACCAGGCCCAGTCCCGCGCCGACCACGAAGCACGGCAGCGCCACCTGCCACAGCCGCGCATCCTGGTCGATGAGCACCGCCGACAGCGCGCCGAGGGTCGCCAGCCCGCTGCCGATGAGGGCGCTGCCGCGGAAGCCGATGCGCAGATACACCTTTCCCGCCTGCGACGCGGCCAGCGGCCAGCCCAGCGTCAGCGCCCCCACCGTCAGCCCCGCCACCAGTGCGCTCACGCCGAGCACACCCTGGCTGAAGGTCGGTACGTACGAGGTCAAACCGAGCATCACCGCGCCGACCGAGACCGCCACCAGACTGCTCGCGATCACCACACGGCGGGTGAACACCCACAGCGGCAGGATCGGATGTTCCGCGCGGGTCTCGACCCAGCCGAACATCGCCAGCGCCACCGTGCCGACAGCGAAGGCCCCGATGCTCTGCGGCGACGACCACGCCCAGGCCTGACCGCCCTCCAAGAGGCCGAGGATCACCGCGCCGGCGCCGATCGTGAGCAGCAGCGCGCCCGGATAGTCGATGCGCTCCTCGCCGCGCTCGGCCTCCTCCCGGAAGTTGCGCGTCAGCGTCCACATCGCGACGGCGGCCAGCGGCAGATTGACCAGGAAGATCCAACGCCAGCTCACGAAATCGACGAACAACCCGCCCAGCAGCGGCCCGGCCACCGCCGAGATCGCCCACACACTCGCCAGATAGCCCTGGACCTTGGCACGCTCGGCCAAGGTGTAGAGGTCACCGGCGATCACCATGGTCATCGGCTGGATCGCGCCCGCGCCGATGCCCTGCAGCGCGCGGAACACGATGAGCGCGGTCATGCTGGTCGCCAGACCGCACAGCAGCGAGCCGACGGCGAACGTGGCGATGCCGAACAGGATGACCGGCTTGCGGCCGACGATGTCGGCCAGCTTGCCGTAGATCGGGACGGTGACCGCCTGGGCCAGCAGGTAGATCGAGAAGAGCCACGGGAACTGCGAGAACCCGCCCAGTGAACGGGTGATCGAGAGAACCGCGGTGGCGATGATGGTGGCGTCGAGCGCCACCAGGCCGGTGGACAACATCAACGAGGCGAGAATCGGCCCCCGATCGGAACGAAGGCCGACGCCCGGTGGTCTGATGTCCGTTGCCACTTCTCTCCTGGGTCCGGCGGTGGGTGATGGGGGCTCGCGACGCCCGCGTTCTGTATACGGGGCCAACTTTCGGGTTGCCAGGGGTTATTCCGGTCGAGAGCATGCGACTATGGACGGGTCGCGTAGATCACCAGGGGTTTCCGTCAAAGGGGGAACAATGGACACGCTGAATCTCGATCCGGCCGCACTCGCGGCGTATACCGCGATCGCCGACGCCGTTTCCGAACAACTCGCGAACGCGGCGCAGGCCGGTGCGGGTGCGATCGACCGGTCGCGGCTGGAAGCCGATCTCGGCATGCTGGGCGCCGGGTTCGCCGCCAAGTTCACCGCCGCCGTCACCGAGCACACCCAGGCGCTGACGACCGCCGGTCAGCTGGTCGGCGCCTACGGCCAGGCATTGCGCGACTACAGCGCAGCGATGACCACCAGCGACGCCGAGTCGGCGACCGAGCTGGCGAAGACGAGCGAGGAGCTGGCATGAGGCCGTTGACCGCCCTGCGCAGGCGCCGTCCCACCGAGACCGCCGCGAGCGACACGCTCCCTGTCACCCCCGACCCGGCGGTCGATCCGCCGATGATCGCGGCGCTGGTGCGCCCGATGCTGCAACTGCGTTCCACCCTCGGTTCCGGCGCGACCATGCCGGATCGCACCATCACCGCCGCGCTCTCGGCCGCCAGCACGCAGGCCGCGGATTCCGAGGGCCCGCATCGCAACGGCCTGTACGCGCTCGAGTCCACCTGGACCTCCGCGGGCGCGGACGCCGCGGTGCCCGCGCTGCGCACCACGCAGACCGAGATCGGCGAGATCTCCGACCGCGGGCCCGCCTACCTGTCCGTGCTCTCCGACGCCCAGGCCACCAGCGCCCGCGCCGCGCGCAAGGTCGACCAGATCATCGCCGACTTCCGCGCCGACGCCCGGGTGATCCTGGCCAACTCCACTTCCGCGCCGGAGACCGACGCGGTGATCGACCGGGCGGCCGCAGCGCTGCGCGAGGCCATCGAGACCGTCGAGGCCGCGCAGACCGAGATGGACGGGCACACCCAGCGGATCGACACGATGGGACCGCTCACCGTGACCACTCCGACCGGGCTCACCGACCGCAACGGTGGCATCGGCGGAACATCCACCCCGACAACCTATTACTCGAACCTGCCGTCCTCAGGGATCCCGCAGACCACTGCCGACGGGCAGCCGATCGATCCGGCGCTCGTCGCGCAGATGCAACTCCAGCAGCAATTGATCTCGGCCGGCGTGGATCTGGGCACCGCCGCCATCACCGCGGGCGTCGACATCGGCACCCATCTGATCGACAAGATCGCCGAGACCGGCATGCACGCCATGGACACCGTGGCCGCCTCCGCGGACGCGGCGATATCCCAGGCGATTCCGGAACTGATCAACCCCGGCAGCACCACCACCGCCGGTGCGGGCACCTCCGGGGCGACCCCGAACAAGCTGTTCGACTTCGGTGGCGGCACCGGTCCGTCGAATCCCTCGGCGATGACCGCGGCTCCGGGAACCCTCGGCGGCACACCCAAGCCGGACGCGCCGAAAGCACCCGCGCCCGAACCGAGTCCGGGCCAGTCGATCACGCCCGACCCGGCCGACAAGCCGGTGGCCCAAGCGCCGTTCACCGGCAATTCCGAGCCGTCCCGCCCGGTCTCGCCGGGCGGCGCCGCGGGCGGGATGGCCCTGCCGCCCGGTGTGGGGGGCGACCAGGAACGCAAGCGCGACGGTCAATTGGGCGTGACAGTGCCCGCGTCGGAGGTGCTGCCCGAGTCCGCGACCGTTCCTGCCGCCGTGATCGGCGATTTCGGTGATGACGCCCTCTGACCGAGATCCGAATACTCCCGGCCCCGCCAACCCGTTCGACACGGGACTGCCGATGGTGCGGATGCCGCCTCCGGCCGAGTCCAAGGGCAAACGCAAGCGCAGACGTCAGGCGGGCCGGGTCATCGGCCGCAATATCGACGCCGCCCGTGTCGAGCCCGCCGTGATCGACTCCGCGGGACCGGCCGGTGAACCGATCCCGCCGCTGCCGGTGCCCGAACGTTCCCGGCCCACCGGGGATTGGGCGCAATGGCTCGAGCCGGGTGCCGCCACGGCGCGGTCGGCTGAGCGTACGTCCGCGGGAGAGCGCGCCTGGGCGGGTGAGCGCGCGCCCACGGGGGCCGGCGGGTCCGCCGCGGGCGCGCCTGCCGACCATGTCTACGAGGACTGGGATGTTCGCGACGACCACTCCGGCGACAACCACTCGGTCGACTCCTACTCCGATGCGAACTACGACGACGAGAGTGGTTCCACAGCGGACGTTTTCGACGAACTGGATCTCACCGGCCGCGCCGCCGCCGATCACGATGCCGCCGGCCACGGTCCGGGCGACCGCGCCGACCACGATCCCGACGACGCGCACTCGCTCGACGCTGACGTCGTCGATCGCCGATTCGACCGGAGATATTCCGCGGCGAACATCTTCGACGAGAACGAACCCGGGGAGCCGAAGCCGCTGCCCTCGCTGATCGACCGCACCGGCGGCAGCCCCGGCCCGTCGCTGCGCAGGCCGCGCCCTCAGGGCGGCGACACCGACTCCCGGAACGACCGCATGCTGGCGGTCCTGGTCGTCGTCGGCGTGCTGATCGCGGTCGGCTCGATCGTCTGGGCGGTCCTGCCCGGCTCGTCACCCGAGCAGCGGGCCGAACAGCCGCCCGTCGAACAGGCCACCGTGACGCCCGCGCCGACCACCCTCGCCCCGGAAGCCGCGGCGGTCGCCACTCCCGGTTGCGAACAGCGCAATTCCGCCGATGTCGTCTCCGGCACCCAGCCGGGCGGCACCACCGACGGCCCCTCGGCGATCCTGGCGTTCGAGCACGCCTACTACGTGCTGCGCTCCGGCGCGGCCGCGCGTGCGGTGGTCACTCCCGGTTCCGCCGTGCCCGACGCCGCGCAGATCCAGCGTGGCATCGACCAGGTCCCGGTCGGCACCCGATATTGCGTGCACATCACCAAGGCACAGCCTCCGTCGACGGACGGCCTGACCCGCTGGGAGGTCCGGCTGACCCAGCAGTATCCGGACGAAGAGCCGAAGACCTTCCTGCAGTCCATCGCCACCCGCAGCCATACCGGTAAGACGCTGATCGAGTCGATCTCCATGGCTTAGGCCCCATGGCTCGGTGGCCGTCGGCCGAGCGCCGGTGGCGGCCCGCGTTTCGATCATGCCGGTTTGGTCCGTGCAGCCGGGGTATTACCTCCGCACCGTACGCCGTGGGGCGTGCAGTTGCTCGAGGATAGGAGAAGTGATGCTTGGTCTCGGAATCATCGGCTGGATCATCATCGGAGGCCTCGCCGGTTGGATTGCCAGCAAGCTCATGAAGACCGACGCACAGCAGGGCATCCTGCTCAACATCGTGGTGGGTGTCGTCGGCGGCCTGCTCGGCGGGTTTCTGCTGCGCCTGTTCGGTGTGGACGTGGAAGGCGCCGGGCTGTGGTTCAGCTTCTTCACCTGCCTCGGCGGCGCGGTGATCCTGCTGTTCCTGGTGCGCGCGTTCACCGGCGGCCGCCGCGGCGCCCTGCACTGACGTCGTGCGCTGAACCGATGCGCTGAGCGTCGGTACGGCGCCGAGTTCCGGCGAGAATGACCACCGCACCCCCGGCAGTACTCCGGGGGTGCGGTGGTCGCGTCGTGTCACGGCGGCGGATCGCCACCTGCGCCGCCGACCGTAGCGGCGAGGATCAAGCGACTGATGTGGGCGTGGATCGCCCCGTTGTCGTCGTCGGCGACCAGTTCGAGGAACAGCGCCGAGCCCGCCGCCATCGCGATGAGAGCCTGGGCGTGGAGATCGGCGTCGTCGCGGGCCAGGTCGGGGGGAGCGAGCAGCGCGGCCGCGGGGCCGCTGAATCCGGACCAGAGTCGACGGCGTAGGTCGGGGTCGCGGTCGAGTGCCGTGAGCAGGCCGGGCACGGCGGCTCTGACCTCGGGGCGCGCGAACAGTTCGCGGCTGCCACGCAGCACCCATTCGATCCAGCCGCGGCGGTCGGCGCCCGCGAAGGGGGACAGGTCGGGAACCTCGCCGAGGACGGCGTGCAGGACCAGTTCGGGCTTGGTCGCCCAGCGCCGCTGGATGCTGGCCCGCCCGACGCCGGCGCGAGTGGCCACCGCCCGGACGCTGAGGTCGTCGTAGCCGGTCTCGACCAATAGTTCGCGCACGGCGGGTAGGACCCGCTGTTCGATCGTCTGATCGCGCGGCCTGCCGGCCGCGCGCGGGGGTGGTTCGGTGTCCGGCGATGTCGTCATCCAACTCCCATCGGTATTACGATGCCAGTGGTATCGATTATGGTGTCGAGATCGTGAGCGTCGATTGTCCCGCTTCGCGGGTGCGCGGCGGGCGAGCGACGCCGAACCGGAGAGAGAGGTCGACGATGCGACGGTCGAGGGAGAGCCTGCCGTGCTGATAGCGGTCACCGGGGGAACCGGTTACCTGGGCGCGCACACCGTCGCCGCCCTGCTCGCCGAGGGACACGCCGTGCGGTTGCTCGTCCACCCCAGCGAGGACGCGGCCGCGGCGCTCGCGCTGTTCGCCGCGCAGGCCGATCACATCGAGACCGTGATCGGCGACATCCGTGACCCGAAGGTGGTCTCGGCGCTGCTCGACGGCTGCGACGCACTGCTGCACGCGGCGGGCATCGTCGGCACCGACGACCGGCGCGAGGCGCTGATGTGGGAGGTCAATGTCGAAGCCACGGGACGGATCCTGGCCGAGGCGACCAAACTCGGCCTCGATCCCATCGTGCACGTCGCCAGCTACAGCGCGCTGTTCCCGTGCCCGGACCCGGTGATCACCCCCGACAGCCCGACCGCGCCCGGCCGCAGCGCCTACGGCCGCACGAAATCGACCGCCGATCGGATCGCGCGTGCCCTGCAGGCGGCGGGCGCGCCCGTGGTCATCACGTATCCGGCCTCGGTGGTCGGTCCGGCGCTCGGTCCGCAGGCGGGGATCACCGCCGACGGCTGGGCGGTCATGCTGCGCAGCGGGTTCGCCCCGAGTGTACGCGGCGGTATGCAGATGGTGGACGTACGCGATGTGGCGGCCGTGCACGCGGCGGTCATGACACCGGGGCAGGGACCGCGCCGCTATCTGGCGGGCGGCCATCTGCTGACCTTCGACCAGATCGTCGACCTGCTCGAAGAGGCGGGCGGCAAACGCATTCGCCGAATCCCGATCTCACCCGGGGTGTTCCGCGGCATCGGCCGGACCAGCGATCTGGTCGCGCGGCTGACCCCCATCAGCGCCGGCCTCAGCTACGAGGCGGCCTGGCTGCTGACCGCGGCGACGCCGACCGACGATTCGCGCACGCTCGCCGATCTCGGCGTGCGCTGGCGACCGATCCGCGAATCGATTTTCGACGCGATGGGTCGTGCTCTGACCCCGGCGGGCGCCTGAGCGCGACGCGCCGAGGACGCGCTCCCGGATACCCTCGCGAGTCGCTGCCCGCTTCCGAGTGGAGGCGAGCCGGTGACACTGGCTACGCTTGTGTCCTTTGCTCATTCGTATCCAGGTAAGGGGAATTGATGGCCCGCAAGGTGACTGTGCTGCTCGTCGACGACATCGACGGCACCTCCGTCGCGGACGAGACCGTGGCGTTCGCACTCGACGGTGTGCACTACGAACTCGATCTCGCCGCGTCGAATGCCGAACAGTTGCGCGCGACGTTCGCGCAGTGGACTCCGTATGCCCGCCGGGTGGGCAAGGCGCCGGGGAGCAAGACCACGACCAAAGCGCGTCGGGATGGCGAGCAGGACCAGACGCTGGCCATTCGCAAATGGGCGCAGAGCGAGGGGTTGCAGGTGTCCAGCCGCGGCCGGGTGTCGGCGAAGGTGGTGGAGGCCTATCACCGGGCAAACCCCCAGGGCTGAGCCATCTTCGGTGGGTCGACGGGTCGTCGAGCAGCTGACAGCCGGAAATGCCGGTGTCGCTGTCGACGGCCTATTTCGGCGAATCCCGTCCGAGGGGTGAGAACGCGTTCTAGATTCGCGGCATGGCCGATACAGTCACCGCACTTCTCCACGCTCGCGCGGAAGACGACAATCTCGCCGTCGCCTACGAGGATCGCCGCTGGACCTGGCGTGAATATGTCGCGGGCGGCGGGCGCAGGGCCGCCGCCGTGCTGGCGATGCTCGATCGCGACCGGCCGCCGCACGTGGCCACCCTGCTGGGCAACACCCCGGAGATGCTGTTCGCGTTGGCCGCCGGCGCACTCGGCGGATACGTCACCGTCGGCCTGAACGACACCCGCCGTGGCGCGGCGCTGGGCGACGACATCGCTCGCGCCGACGTCCAGATCGTCCTGACCGATGCCGCCCATCGGGCGTTGCTCGCCGACCTCGAACTCCCGGGTGTGCTGGTGGTGGACACCTCCGCACCGGACTGGGCGGACCTGGTCGCCGGGGCCGGTGACCTCGAACCGCTCGCCACGCCGAGTGCGATGGACACCTTCATGCTCATCTTCACCTCCGGCACCAGCGGCGATCCGAAAGCCGTGCGGCTCGCGCACATGATGGTGCCCTTCGCGGGCCCGCCGCTGGTCGGCCGTTTCGGCATCGGCTCCGAGGACGTCTGCTATCTGTCGATGCCGCTGTTCCATTCCGCGGCCATCCTCGGCGGCCTGTGCGTAGCCCTGACCAGCGGCGCGGCCATGGTGCCCGCCACCTTCTCGGCCTCGATGTTCCTGTCCGACATCCGCCGCTACGGCGTCACCTACATGAATTATGTCGGCAAGCCGCTGGCCTACATCCTGGCCACCGAGGCCCGCCCCGACGACGCCGACAACCCGCTGCGGGTGGCGTTCGGCAACGAGGCCACCGACCGCGACATCGACGAGTTCTCCCGGCGATTCGGCTGCGAGGTGTGGGACGGATTCGGCTCGACCGAGCTGGCGATCATCATCACCAGAGAAGGGCAGACGCCCGCGGGCTCCATCGGCAAGGGCTTCCCCGGTGTGGCGGTCTACGACCCGGAAACGGTGACCGAATGTCCGCCCGCGGAATTCGACGCCAACGGCGCCCTGGTCAATTCCGACGCCGCCATCGGGGAACTGGTGAACACCCAGGGGGCGGGCCTGTTCGCCGGCTACTACAACGACGAGGAGTCGACCTCCGATCGCCTGCGCGGCGGGATGTACTGGTCCGGCGACCTGGCCTACAAGGACGCCGAGGGCTTCATCTACCTGGCCGGGCGCACCGCGGACTGGATGCGGGTGGACGGAGAGAATCTGGCGGCGGGCACCATCGAGCGCGTGCTGCAACGCCTGCCCGCACTGAACCGGGTCGCCGTCTACGGCGTCCCCGACGAACAGGTCGGCGACGCGGTGATGGCCGCTATCGTGCTGAGCGACTACGCAACCCTCACCCCGGGGGAATTCGCCGCATTCCTGCGCGCGCAGGTCGACCTGTCACCGAAAGCGTGGCCGAGATACGTGCGGGTGAACACCGATCTGCCCTCGACCGCGACCAACAAGATCCTCAAACGCGAACTGAAGTCCGAGGGCGTCACAGCGGGTGACGGCATCCTGTGGGTGCGGTCGGCTCGTTCCTTCGACTACCGGGTCGCCGAGACGGAGAAGATGGAAGATACTGCGGCACGCTGAAACCGGTCGACCACGTCTTTCGGAGGAGCCGCGCGAAGCCGAGCGCGAGCCGGGTCCGCCCGCACCCGTGACCGAGGTGATCCAGCGTGCTCGGATGCCTTCAGTGATCGCCCGCACCCGGCCCAGTACCTACGGTGGCGGTGCGGGGCACCGCCGTCGAGTTCGACGGCCACCCCGGTCGTCCGGCGCGCCTTGTCGGAGGCCAGGAATACCGCCGCGTCGGCGATCTCCTCCGGGGAGCCGCAGCGGCCGAGCGGAATGTTCACGAGGTATTCCTCGCGCAGCCCGGGAATCAGCGCGGGGGAGCCGCCTGCTGTGCGCCCGGCGCCTCCGCGTGCATGGTCCTCTGCAGTTTCCTTGTCAGGAACCGGATCTCATCTTCCACGGCGGGCTCGAACCAGTCGTTGCCCGCGAAGACGTCGAAGTGGTCGCAGGGGTAGTGCCTGACCTCGGCGCGGGCGGCGAATGCCGCCTTCGCCGCGGCCTGCGGGGGCGCGGCCCGGTCGAAATCGGCGATCTGCACCAGCACCGGCGCGGTGATGCGGTCGGCGTGCCGATCCGCGCGATAGCCGCCGATCTCCAGCCCCACCGCGGCGTCCACCTCGTTGCGCCAGGTCGGTCCGGCCAGCGCCAGATAGCTCTCGTAGTACCCCGGGGCGGTCAGGGCGGCGCGTTCGCCGGGCTCGCCGACCAGCGGCAGCATCGTCGGCGCCGCGCCGAGCCGGGTGGCCAGCGCGCTGCGGATCCCCGACACCGTGGCGGTCGCCATCGCGAACGGTCCGTGCTGGGCCAGCGCGTGCCGTCCGGCCGAGAGCCCGCTCACCATCGGCGCCACCGAGATCACCGCGCGGACGTCGGCGCGTTCGGCGGCCAGGGTGAGCACGTGCCCGCCGGACTGGGAGATGCCCCAGAGGACCACCCGCGAGCGGTCCACGCCGGGCCGGCTGCCCGCAGCGGCGATCGCCGATCGGTAGTCCTCGAGCTGTCCGGCGAGGTGGATCCGCTGCCGGGGCGTGCCGTCCGACGCACCGAAACCACGGTAGTCGAAGGCGAAGACGGCCAGCCCCGCTGCCGCGAGCCGCCGGGCGAACGGTTCCAGGCCGGAATCCTTGGTGCCGCCGAGCCCGTGGGCCATCACGACCACGGGCCTGCCCGCCGAGTTGTCGAACGGGCCCGCGGCGTCCGAGGTGAAGAACCAGCCGTCGCATTCGGTGCCGTGCGAGTCGAAACGGATCGTGCTGCGCGCGCTCATCGGAGATGTCCCTTCTCGATTTCGGCGACCCGCGCCCACGACGGCGGACCGTGCACCTGTGCCCTCGTCGCGCCCGCCGGGATCTCCTCGACGCGCATGTCGTGTTCGTAGAGGAAGTAGTCGACCTGTTGGGTGTGCCGGGGCGTGTCCAGCATGTGGCCGGTGTAGCGCTGTTGGTCTTCGGCGATCACCCGCCGCATCCGCTCCGGCGAGGGCAGCCGGTAGCGGCCGACCGCGTAGGCGCCGATCAGTCGCGCCTGCGCCTCCACGAACGGAAACAGTGTCGGGGTGGCCTGGGCGAAGCCGGCGAACACCAGATCGTCGATACCGGGGGCGAACATCCGTTTGTACAGATCGATCCGATTGTCCGGTGCGCTGAGGAATTCCGGATCGAAGAACGGGAACGTGATGTTGTATCCGGTGGCGTAGATCACGATGTCGAAATCGTCGTGACTGCAGTCGACGAAATGCGCGGTGTGCCCGTCGAATCGGGCGATATCGGGTTTGGCGATCACATCGCCGGAGCCCAGTCGCAGCGGCAGTTCCACCGATTGCGTCGGATGCGCTTCGAAGAACTTGTGGTTGGGCGTCGGCAGACCGTACGACTCCGGGCGCCCGCTCAGCAACGGCTGCCCCCACTGCGCGAGTTTGCGCTGCCAGGACGCGGGCAGGTGCGGGGAGGTGCGGTAGTACTTGTCGGCCGGTCTGCCCGCGATGTACTTCGGCACGATCCACGCTCCCGACCGGGTCGACAGCGTCAGCGAATTGCCCAGCGCCTTCGACGACAGTTCCACCGCGATATCGGCGGCGCTGTTGCCCAGCCCGACGACGAGGATCCGCGCACCCGTGAAATCGTGCGGCGTCCACGGATCGATGTAGTGGTGGGCGTGCAGGGTCGTGCCGCTGAACTCGCCGGGGAAATCCGGGCAGCGGGGATCCCAGTGGTGGCCGTTGGCGACGACGAGCAGGTCGAACGTGCGACGCTCGCCGCGTCCGGTGGTCAGCTCCCAGCCGCCGCCGGGCAGCCTGCGCGCGTGTTCGACGGTGGTGCCGAATTCGATGGACTCGGTCAGCCCGAAGGCCGCGGCGTAGTCGTCGAGGTACTGCTTGATCTGGCTGTGGTGCGGGAAGTCGGGATAGTGCTCGGGCATCGGGAAGTCGCGGAAGGACAACTGATGCTTGGAGGTGTCGATGTGCAGGGAGCGATAGGCGCTGCTGTGGCCGTTGGGGTTGCCGAATGCCCAGTTGCCGCCCACCCGGTCCGAGGACTCGAAGCAGACATAGGGCACGCGATAGTCGGTGAGCATCTTGCCCGCGGTCAGGCCGCTGATGCCCGCACCGATGACGGCTGTCCGCGGCAGATACATCGGCGATCCTTCCCGCAGACAGAACACCCTCGGTTGTCTGCAATCAGTCACACTCGCAGATCCGGGCACTGCTGTCGGGGTTTTCGCCGAACGGAAGCTCAGGCGGTCTTCGCCTCCGCTTCCAGCTCGGATTTGAGCCGGTCCAGGGTGCGCCGGATATTGCCGCGCTGGAATTCGGCGAAGCCGCCTCGCCCGCCCGTCGCCAGTCGGTCGAAGACGCTCGCCGCCGCGTCCGGCCAACCGGTCCGATCGTCGTGCCAGATCTCGGTGACCCTGGTGCCGCCGTCGACGGGTTCGAAGCGGTACTCCCAGGTCGCGATCGACACGGGCAGCAGCGGCTTGCCGATGCCGAACTCGCGCACCGCGAACGCGAACCGACGGCCGGGCTCGGCGGCCGTCACCACGCATCCGGTGCGCCAGCGGAAACCGCGCCGCACATTCGACCCGACGAATCGCGCTCCGGCGCTCACCGGTGCGCCAGGGTCGGCGAGAACCGCCCCGGTGTTCTCCGGGCTCCATCGCCCCATCTGGGTGACATCGCTGACCCGCTCGTAGGCGGTCTGCGGATCCACGGCGATGACGACGCTGTCGGAGATCTCGAGGATGCGGGACTTTCTGATGTCTGGCACGGCTCGACCCTATCGGCCGACGGCGTGCCGCGACAGGCGCACCGAGCCGACCGTGAGGTTTGGTGTGGTGGAGAAGTGGTATCCAGCTCACGCATCGCCTCGTCGGCGCGGCCGAGGCGAGGATTTCACCGAAGGATGGGCAGACGATGATGGACAACACCACCGCGCGTAGCCGGGAACCGAAGGACAACGACCGAGTGATCTGGCCCGACCCCAGTCCCTTGGCGGACTGGTGGGCAGACGTCATGGGCACCGCGCACTCCGGACGGGATCCGAAGACCTCGGGTTCCGCCTCACAGCGCTGATCGTCCGCCCGGCGTTCGGCGGAACCGGGCGGAAGACGGCGTCGGCCCCGCACCTGCCGGGGAGACGGGTGCGGGGCCGACGTACGTGTGCGGCTGCCGGAATTACCGGGGCGCCATGCGGATCGCGCCGTCGAGGCGGATCGTCTCACCGTTGAGCATCGGGTTCTCCACGATGTGACGGGCCAGCGCGCCGTATTCAGCCGGGTCGCCCAGGCGAGAGGGGTGCGGGACCTGCGCGCCGAGCGAGGCGATGGCCTCGTCGGGCAGGGTGGCGAACAGCGGGGTGTGGAACAGGCCCGGCGCGATGGTCAGCACGCGGATCTTCTGGTCGGCCAGGTCCCGGGCGATCGGCAGAGTCATGCCGACGATGCCGCCCTTGGACGCGGAGTAGGCGGCCTGACCGACCTGGCCGTCGAACGCGGCGACCGAGGCGGTGTTGATGATGACACCGCGCTCCTCGCCGACCGGATCGGTGGCGACCATGCGCTCGGCCGCCAGCCGGATCACGTTGAACGTGCCGATGAGGTTCACGTTGATGATCTTGGTGAAGTCGGGCAGCGGGAACGCGCCCTTCTTGGAGACAGTCTTGATCGCGTTGCCGATGCCGGCGCAGTTCACCGCGATTCGCAGGTCACCCAGCTCCTGTGCGGCGTCGAGCGCCTCGCCCACCTGCTCTTCGTTCGTCACGTCGGCGGCGACGAACTCGACGCCCTCGCCGAGTTCCTTGGCGACGGCCTCACCGTTGGAGGAGGGCAGGTCGATGATGACCGCCTTGCCGCCGTGGGCGTGCAGCTCCTTCACCGTGGCCAGACCGAGGCCGGAGGCGCCGCCGGTGACCACCGCGACAGTGTTTTCGATCCGCATCTCGAATTCCCTTCTGCGTGACCGGTCGTGGCGACCGGATCCGTGCGCTGCCGCGCGCGGCACCTCGCGGTGCGTGCGGCGTCCGTAATATAGCGAGCCCGTTGCCTACAAGTAAACCGTCGTTCTCGTCGTCTCCATGGCCGGGCGGGGGCGGTCCCGGGTTACACCGGCGCCGAAGTCCACCACTGGTCGTAGAGATCCTGGCCGGTATGGCCGTCCCAGCTCACGTCGATCACGATCCACTGCCGGTCCGGGTCGTCGAAGACGACGGTGAGCAAACCGGTGCCGACCTCGGTGTAATGCGTCCAGCGGACCCGTCCGGTGCCCGACGCCCGCTGCCAGATCTCCGCACGGGTGGTCGCGTTGTCGATGTTCGTCGCGAAGGTCGACTCCCGGCGCGGGTCCCCCGGCCGGAAGGACCAGGCATACCAATGGATCCCGTTGCTCTGCTCGCATTCCAGCGCCGGTTCGCCGCCATTGTTCAGCACATCGATTCCGGTGCAGCGGGCGTCCTGGTATCCCGTGGTGGACGGGGCGTCGGGCACCAGACCCGGCAGACGCCCGGCCAGCGTGCCGTTGCGGCCCCATGCGATGTTCACCGGGGCCCGGCCGTCCGCCGAGGTGGTGGGCGCTTCGGACGTGGTCGTCGATGGCGGGGCTGCGGTGCTGGTCGACGGGAGTGTGGAAACGGCGACCGCGGTTCCGGTGGAGGTCGCGCCGGAACGGGCGACCACGACGACGACCGCGACGACGATGAACAGAACGGCCGCGAGTACCGCCGCTGCCACCGGGGCGGCGCGGCGCAGACGCGCGGTGCCGACGCTGTCGGCACCCGAATCGGCGAGCTCGGGCGGCGGCCCCTCGGCGGCGGGTGCGGTGCGGTGCGGTTCCGGTGCCGAAGGGTGCCGCGCGGGTGGACCGTGGACCACCGGGGCCGGACCGCGCGGGCGGCGCGGAACGGTGGACTCGCGCAACGCGGCTTGGGCGGCGGCCGCCATCGTGCGGCAGTCGGGGTAGCGGTCGTCGGGATCCTTGGCCAGCGCGGTGAGCACGACCAGGTCGAGCCCAGGCGGAAGGCCAGGGACCCGCTCGGCCGGGCGGGGCGGTGGGGCGAGCAGATGAGCTCGCAGGAGCGCCGCGGGAGTCGGGCCGGTGAACGGCAGTGCGCCGGTGAGCATCTGGTAGAAGGTGACGCCGAGGGCGTAGATGTCACAGCGGTGATCGGGTTCGCGGCCCTCGATCTGTTCGGGGGCCACGTAGGCCAGGGTGGCGGTCAGCTCGCCCGCGGCGGTGAGGTGGGCCTCGTCGCGGCTGCGCGCGATGCCGAAGTCGGCGACGAAGACGTGATCGCCGCCGTCGTCGTCGGCGGCGACCAGCAGATTGGCCGGTTTGACGTCGCGGTGCAGCAGCCCACGCCGGTGGGCGGCGTCCAGTCCCGCGGCCGCCTGGGTGAGGATGCCGACGGCGCGCTGTGGTGACATTCCGCCGCGGATCAGCTCCGCCACATCCGGCCCGGCGACGAAACGCATCGCGATCCACAGCAGTTCGCCTTCGGCGCCGCGGTCGTAGATCTCCACCACGTTCGGGTGGTCGAGTCGCACGGCGATCTCGGCTTCGCGCACGAAGCGCGCGCGATATTCCGGATCGCCGCCTGCTCGCGCGTCGAGCACCTTCAGGGCGACCGAGCGCGGCAGCCGAGGGTGGCGGGCGAGGTAGACCGTGCCCATGCCGCCCGCGCCGAGCGCGCGCTCGATGCGGTAGCCGGCGAACACCGTGCCCGGCGCCAGCCTCATGTCGTGCTCCTCCCTCGTGCTCGGTCGGACGTGCTCAGATCGGCGCGGACCGCCACCAGCGGTCGTAGACATCCTGTCCGCCCGATCCGCCGCTGGCCGAGACGACGCAGAACGAGCGGTCCGGGTCGTCGAAGGAGACGTCCAGCAATCCGAAGCCGGCCAGGCTGTCGCTCGCCCAGCGCACCTTGCCGCTGCCCGAGGGCCTGGCCCAGTTCTCTTCACGCAAGCCGGCCAGTCCGGTGGTGTCCGCGCGGTAGATCAGGGGTCTGCGGTCGGCATCGCATCGGATGTTGACGTTGATGCCGTCGTCGGTGTCGGCCGGGCAGTGCAACCATTCGCCCGCGTCGTCGTTGAGGGCGCAGCGCATGCCCTGATATCCGGCGCCGGTCGGTTCGGTGGGGAGCAGGCCGGGGAAGGCTTCGACGATGTAGGCGGCCGGACCCCAGGCCGGGGAGACCGACGCCGAGCCGGGTGCGGGCCCGGTGGTATCGGCCTTCGTCGGGCGCGGTGCGGTGGTCCCGGTGCCGGTGCTGGACGGGCTCGGTGTCGACGGCGATCCGATGCCGGTGACCGGCGCCGCGACGCTCGTCTCACCCGCGCCGCGGACCAGGACGGTCGCGATCACCGCCGACACGATCAGGATCAGCACGCAGCCGCCGAGCATCAGCGCCCGGGTCGTCCGGTGGGTGGATCCGGGCGGTGACCAGCCGCCGGGCATCGCGCTCCGGGGATACGTGGGTCCGGGGGCCGGGACGGACCGCGGGTCGGCCCGAGGCCCCGGGAACGCGCTCCCGTGCTCGGCGTGGTGGGACCCGGGCACGGGCGCCGGCCCGAATACCGGTGCATCGTGGGAGCCGCCCCGTGCCGGTGCTGGCCGGGCGCCGAGCGCTGGTCGGTGCACCTCGCCTGGCGACACATCGACCGGTCCCGTCGGCGGGACGGACCAGGGTCCGGTCAGCGGGACAGACCCGGATCCGGTCGGCGGCGCGGCGACCGGAGCGTTGGGGAAGTTCGATGCGGCAGCGTGATTCGGCGACCGTTCGCCCGCACGATCGGTCTCACCTCGCGGCAACTCGTCGAGCGCCGCGAGCGCGGCCTGCGCGAGCTCGGCGCAGGAACCGTATCGCTGCCGGGGAACCTTGGCCAGGGCTCGGGCGATCACCGGATCGAAGACGGCCAGTTCCGCCGCGGTGCCGGAGGGCATCGGTGGGCGCTCGTAGAGGTGGGCCCGCATGGCGGCGGCGGGGGAGGGGGCGACGAAAGGTACCGAGCCGGTGAGCAATTCGTAGAGGGTGCAGCCCAGCGCGTAGACGTCGGCTCGGTGGTCCAGCGGTGCGCCGGTGAACTGTTCGGGGGCCGCGTAGGCGAAACTGGCCAGTACCGAGTTCGTGGTGGTCGCGGCGCCGATCGGTCGGGCGATGCCGAAGTCGGCGATGCGCACCGAGTCCGAGCCGTCGTCGGCGCGCGAGACCATGATGTTGGCCGGCTTCACGTCGCGGTGCAACAGCCCGCGCCGATGCGCGGCGTCGAGCCCGCGCGCGGCGGCGGCGACGATCCGCACCGCACGCGCGGGTGGGAGTTCGGCTCGGCCGCGCCGGACCAGTTCGCTCGCATCGACACCGTCGACGAAGCGCATGGCGATCCAGAGCAGCTCGCCTTCTTCGCCGCGGTCGTAGACGGCGACCACGTTCGGATGTTCCAGGCGGGCGGCGATTTCGGCCTCGCGTTCGAACCTGGCGCGGAATTCCGGATCGGCGCCGTGGCCGGGATCGAGCACCTTGATCGCGTCCCGGCGCGGCAGCCGTGGGTGTTCGGCCAGGTAGACCGCACCCATCCCACCCGACCCGAGCGCGCGGACGATGCGGTATCCGGCGAACATGTCTCCTGGTTGCGGCAACGGCACGACCGACCTCCTCCCGGGTCGCACGATACGCAGGTGCCCGCTCACGGTACGCGCGAGTGGTCGGCGACGGCGACCCGGAGCGCGTCCGAAAGGTCCGGGTTCGAAAGTTCGCCGATTCACCTCGAACCGAATATCCAGCGGGCGCAATCCCTTCTAGACTGAACGGGTGCGTCTGCGTCGGCTCCTCGCCTTGCCCCTGCTCGCCCTGCTCGTTCCGCTGGGTGTCACCGCCTGCACCGTCGACGGTCCCGGCTCGACGGCCGAGTGCCATGTCGACGGCTGCACGATCACCTTCACGCGCGGCGTGGACGCGAAAGCCAGCGTTCTCGGCGTCGACGTGGAATTGGTGTCTGTCGACGGGAACATGGTGACTCTCGGGGTCGCGGGAAAGAACGTCCTGGTGCCGATCGGTGAGACACAGTCCGCCGAGGGATTCGACATCGCCGTCACCGAGGTGACCGATCAGCAGGTGGTCGTGCGCATCGCCACCGGCCTGACCGTCCAGTAGCGCCGCTCACCCGGCTATTCCGAAGTCGCGGGCCAGATCGGCGAGCACCGTGTCGAACAGTGCCTCGGGATCGCTGACCGGCAGTGGGTAGTTGCCGAACACCTCGAGCGTCACGTGCCCGTACAGCCGCGCCCACAGGGTGATCATCAGGTAGGTCAGACCCAGGTCCAGCTTGTCGGCGGGGAAGTTCTCGCCCGTTCCGGCCAGCATTGCCAGCAATTCGCCGCGATAGCGGATCAGGTCCTCGCGCACACCTTCCGGGATCGTGTCGACCGGCGGGAGCACCGGATCGTAGGCGGTGAGCAGCCGTCCGGCCGCCGCGAGGAAGACCCGGCCGAACGGTTCCTCGTAGCGGCGTGGCCCGTCGGTGCGCGCGCGATGCGGTGAGGCGAACACCAAGGTGAACTCGTGGGCGTGCGCGAGCGCCCAGCGCCGGAAACCGCGGCAGATGGCGAACAACTGCAGCAGTCCGTCGTCGGGCTCCGCGGCGGCTTCGGCGGCCAAGCCCTCGGCCAGGTCGAGGCAGATCTCCGCGCGCAGCGCGTCGGCGAGATCCTCGTGGGAGCCGTAGTGCCGGTAGAGCGCGGGCGCGGTGACTCCGAGTTCGCGGGCGATGGCCCGCAGCGTCATCGCCTCGGGCCCGGCCTCGGTCAGCAGCCGCCTGGCCGCGCGCCGGATGTCGGCGGAGGCGACCGAGGGCAGCCGGCCGCGCCGGACCGGCTGCCCGCTCAGCATCGCGTCTCAGGCATAGGCCACCTGCCAGCTCTTGATCCCGTTCAACCAGCCCGAGCGCAGTCGCACCGGCTCGGACACCTGCCGCAGGTTCGGCATCACATCGGCGATCGCGTTGAAGATCAGATCCAGTTGCAGCCGGGCCAGATTCGCGCCGACGCAGTAGTGCGTGCCGGTACCGCCGAAGCCCACGTGCGGGTTCGGGTCGCGGGTGATGTCGAAGGTGTACGGGTTGGTGAAGTGGTCTTCGTCGAAGTTGGCCGAGGAATAGAACAGGCCGACGCGCTGTCCCTCTCGGATCGCATGCCCGCCGATCTCGGTGTCGCACAGAGCTGTTCGCTGGAAGGCGATCACCGGGGTCGCCCAGCGCACGATCTCGTCGGGTGCGGTGCGGGGGCGTTCGGCCTTGTAGAGCTCCCACTGCTCGGGGAAGTCGACGAACGCCTTCATGCCGTGCGTGGTGGCATTGCGGGTCGTCTCGTTGCCCGCGACCGAGAGCATGATGACGAACCAGGCGAACTCCTCCGAGCCCAGCGCCTCGCCGTCGATGTCGGCCGAGAGCAGGGTACTGACGATGTCGTCGGCGGGGCAGGCGCGCCGCTGTTCGGCGAGATTCCACGAGTAGCCCATGATCTCGGCGGTGGCCATCTTGTGGTCGCCGCCGAAGTCCGGGTCGTCGTACCCCATCATCTGGTTCGACCAGTCGAAGATCTTGCCTCGATCCTCCTGCGGCACACCGAGCAGCTCGGCGATCGCCTGCAGCGGCAGCTCGGCGGCCACCTGCTGGACGAAGTCCCCGCTTCCACTCTTCGCGGCCTCGTGCACGATGCGTTCGGCGCGCTCGTGCAGCGCGTCACGCAACGACTGCACCGCGCGCGGGGTGAAGCCGCGGGAGATGATGCGGCGCAGTTTGTCGTGCGCGGGCGGGTCGGTGTTCAGCATCATCGCGCGCTGGATGTCGATCTCGTCGCGGGAGATGTCGCCGTTGAACCGGATGACCGCGGTGTTGGCGCTGTTGGACCAGATCTGCGGGGCCTTGGAGATCTCCTTGATGTGCTCGAGCTTGCTCACCACCCAATAGCCGCCGTCGTCGAAGCCGCTCACGCCGTCGGGCTGATCGACCCACCAGACGGGGGCGGTGCGGCGCAGCTGCGCCCATTCCTCGACCGGAAGCCGGGTGGCGAGCAGATCGGGATCGGTGAAATCGAAGTCGTGCGACAGGGATGGCAGGGATGGCAGGGACACGGCTACCTCCTCGGGGCTGTGGGCTCACCTTGGAGTGAACCACACCACACCCGCTTTTGTGAACAGTATTTAGTAAAACATGTTAATTCACTTTCCCGATGCGTGTGCTGCCGGTTTGCCAGCCGCGCGCGACCGCGTGCGACGTACAATCGAAGTTGAAAGTTAGGGTCACCGAAACTTAGAATCCGGTCGTATGACGCTCGTTGTGTTCCGCCGTTCCCTCGCGTCGGTGCGCGCGCCGCTCGCGGCGCTGCTGGCCGGTCTGCTCGCCGTCGCGGTCACCGCGTGCTCCGCCGTCGACGGCGAGGACGACGGGCGTCCCACCGTCCTGACCACCTTCACCGTGCTGGCCGACATCGCGGGCAATGTCGCGGGTGAGCATCTGCGGGTCGAGTCCATCACCAAGGTCGGCGCGGAGATCCACGGCTACGAGCCGACCCCCGGTGACATCAAGAAGGCCGCGCGCGCCGACCTGGTGCTCGACAACGGCCTGAATCTGGAGGCCTGGTTCGAACAGTTCCTCGCGCAGATCGACGTCGATCGGGCGGTGGTGAGCGAAGGCGTCGAGGCGATCGACATCACCGGCGACGCCTACGCGGGCAAGCCCAACCCGCACGCCTGGATGTCACCGCTGAATGTCCGCGTCTACGTCGACAACATGGTGCGCGCGTTCACCGAACTCGATCCCGCGCATGCCGAGGACTTCCGCGCCAACGGCGAGCGCTACAAGACCGAACTCGACGCGGTGCACCGGGATCTGGTGAGCGCGCTCGCCGGTCTGCCCGAGCATCAGCGCGCCCTGGTGACCTGCGAGGGCGCGTTCTCCTACCTCGCCAGGGACGCCGGTCTGACCGAGAAGTACATCTGGCCGGTCAACGCCGAACAGCAGGCCACGCCGCAGCAGATCACCTCGGCCATCGACTTCGTCCGCACGCGCTCGGTGCCCGCGGTGTTCTGTGAGTCGACCGTCTCCGATGCCCCGATGCGGCGCGTCGTGGAGGCCACCGGCGCGGCGTTCGGCGGCGTACTGTACGTGGATTCGCTGTCGGAACCCGACGGCCCCGTGCCCACCTACCTGGATCTGGTCCGGCACGACGCACGCATCATCGCCACTGCGCTGACCGGGAGGCCCGCATGAGTGAACTCGCCATCGAGGTCGACGACGTCACTGTCCGCTACGGCGAGGTGCACGCCCTCGACGGTGTGTCGCTCACCCTGGCACCGGGGCGGATCTGCGGCCTGGTCGGCATGAACGGCTCGGGTAAGTCGACGTTGTTCAAGACGATCGTCGGCCTGGTGAAACCGACCACCGGCACGGTGCGGCTCTACGGAGACCCGCCGCGCGTGGCTCGCCGAGCCGGCCTGTTGGGGTATGTCCCGCAGAGCGAGGACGTCGACTGGACCTTCCCGCTGACCGTGCGCGACGTGGTGCTCACCGGGCGCCACGGCCGGATGGGTTTTCTGCGTCGGCCGAGCCGCGCGGACAAGGAGGCGGTGGCCCGTGCGCTCGAACGGGTCCAGCTGACCGAGCTGGCCGACCGGCAGATCGGCGCGCTGTCGGGCGGGCAGCGCAAGCGGGCGTTCGTGGCGCGTGCACTCGCCCAGGAGGCGACGTTGCTGCTGCTGGACGAACCGTTCGCCGGGGTGGACAAGCGTTCCGAAGCCGCCATCACCGCCCTGTTGCGCGAACTCGCCGCCGAGGGCGCCGCTGTCCTGGTGTCCACCCACGACCTGCACGCCCTGCCCGGCCTGGCCGACGAAGCCGTCCTGCTGATGCGCGAGGTGCTCGCGCGGGGCCTGCCCGAGGACGTACTGCGACCGGAGAACCTCGCCGCCGCGTTCGGCTTGGACGTCCTGAACCGGGAGGTCAGCTCGTGAATCCCATCGACATCTTCGTCGAGCCGCTGAGCTACGAGTTCATGGTCCGCGCGCTCATCACCACGGTCGCCGCGGCGACCGTCTGCGCGGTGTTGTCGTGCTGGCTGGTGCTCATCGGCTGGTCGCTGATGGGCGACGCGGTCTCACACGCCGTGCTTCCCGGCGTGGTGCTCGCCTATATCGCCGGACTGCCGTTCGCGGTCGGCGCCGTGGTGTTCGGCTTCGCCGCCGTGGGGGCGATCGGTCTGGTCCGGGAGACCAGCCGGGTCAAGGAGGACGCCGCGATCGGCATCGTGTTCACCACCTTCTTCGCCGCCGGCCTCGTCCTCGTGTCGGTCACGCCCAGCCAGACCGACCTCAACCACATCGTCTTCGGCAACCTGCTCGGCGTCGATCGCGGTGACCTGATCCAGGTGGTCGTGCTGGCCGCGATCACCCTGCTCGCCCTGGTATTGCTGCGCCGCGACTTCACCCTGTTCGCCTTCGACCCCACCCACGCCCACGCCATCGGTCTCAATCCGCGCGTGCTCGGCAGCGCGCTGCTCGGGCTGCTCGCCCTGACCGCCGTGGTCGCCCTGCAGGCGGTCGGCGTCGTGCTGGTGGTGGCCATGCTCATCATTCCCGGCGCCACCGCCTACCTGCTGACCGACCGCTTCCAGCGCATGCTGCTGATCGCCCCGGCGATCTCCGTCTCGGCGGCGGTGACCGGGCTGTACCTCAGCTACCACCTCGACACCGCTTCGGGCGCGATGATCGTGGTCGTCCAGGGCGCGGTGTTCGTGCTGGTGTACCTGTTCGCCCCGAAGCACGGTGTGCTCGGCCGCCGGATCACCGCCGGACGCAGACGCCCGATCGAGCCGGTCGGCCTGGACGCGCGGTAGTCGCCGGAGCCGGTCGCGTATAGCCCCCGTCGTCGACTCCCACCGAGGGTGTAGCGGGGGCGATGGCCAGGTCGGATACGACCGCACGGAACCGCTGTCGAGGAACCATCGCGGGCCGGTCTTCGCGGCCGGCTCCGCACGGTGGCCCGGCACAGTCGGATGCCGAGTGGTACCGGCGAAGACGACCGGACGCTGCCGAGCGCCGCCGTCCGCGAAACCGCCCGGCGTCGGAGGAGTCGCGAGCGCCGGGCGGATCGAGGGGAGCTGCCTACGGCGTCCAGGTGATGCGACCGCCCTGGAAATCCTGGGCCTTGCCGTCCTCGTAGTCGTATTCGTCGCTGGTGGGATAGCCGTAGCGGCCGCCCTCCGCGCCCGCGGCGATCCACTTGTCGCGGATCACGCCCCAGACCGGGTGCGCGCCGGTGCGTTGGGTGTAGTAGATCGCGCCGCCGTTGAACTGGTTGTAGCGGCCGTTGTTCGGGCCGGTGGCCTCGTCGGTGACCGGGAAGCCGAGCGGGCTCGACTCCCAGCCCAGCTCGCCCCACTTGTCGCGGATCTTGCCGCTGACGGTGTGGGCGGCGGTGCCCACCGACCAGTAGACGCTGCCGTTCTGGAAGTGTGTGAACTCGCCGGTGTTGCCGGGGGTGTCCAGCGTGCGGGTGACCGGGTAGCCGAGGCTGCCGCCCTCCGCGCCGAGGGTGTTCCACTTGTCCCGGACGGGGCCGCCCACCTGGTGCGCACCCACGTCGCCGCGCCAGTAGATCGCGGCATTGTTGGCGAAGGCCTGATAGCGGCCGCCGGCCGCGGCGTCGAGCTCGGGACCGACGGGGTCACCGAGCACGCCTTGACCGCCCGCCTGGTCGAACTCCACTTCGATCGCGCCGCCGACGTCGAACGGGCCGACCGGGCGGGCGGCGGCGACGCCGACAGCCGAGGTGAACAGCACCGCGAAGGTGGCGGTCGCCGCGGCGGTGCGACGGGCCGCACGGGACTCCGGAAGCCGTGTCATGGGGTAACTCCTGATCAGGTCGATACCGCGATGTCCGTGCCGACGAGATCGGCGCGGGCGTGCGGCGTGGCGGACAGGGACCGACGACATCGACTCCATCGTTTCCGTCCCGACCCGCGTTATCCGTTGTCGTCCGGAGGTGGCGCGTTTCACCCGCCGGACGTGATGACGCTGCCGCCGATGGACAGATACGCCAGCAGCAGAAAGAAGAAGAACCAACCCGCGCCCTGCCAGATCGGCCAGACGCGCCCCTGGCGCCACCGCTTGAACGTGATGACGAACGCGCCGATCCAGCCCGCCGCGAGCACGAGCGCGGGCCCGGCGACCATGGCCCCCTGCGAGACCCCGTCACACAGCACGGCGTCGGCGGCCTCACAGGCATCACGGGTCGCCGCCCAGATCGCGATGACCACGCCGGTGAGCGCCGCGGTCGCCAGGACCGTTACGCCGAACCGCACCACCTGCCGCGAGCCCTCCGGATCGGACCAGTGCTTGTCCACATCTTCGTGCCGGTCGACATCGCCGTCCATCCGCCACACCTCCCTACGTCACCGTAGTTACCTGCGGGATCGGGCCCAAACCGGTGCCGTGTCAGCGGGCGGTGAACGCCTCCGGCGGATCCGAGGGATCGTGGCGCATCTCGAACCAGTACGTGAGCACGACCGTCGCGTACGCGGCGATGACGACCAGCGCGGTGACGGCGAGAAGGATGAACAGCAGAGTGATGAGCACAGCCATGTTTGCCCCCGGGAGTCGGGTCGAAACGGCATCCGCTCCAGCGAAGGATGCGACGCCGCGCCCCTCGCAACGACGGACTCTTCCGAAATCGTAAAACCCCCGAACTCGCCTCGCATGTTCGCGCGCTGTGAGACCCGTCATGACGCCCTCGGAGGGTGCTGTCGAACACCACAATCGCGAGGAGTTTTCGATAACGAGTAGCGGAGATCTATGCGGACGTGGTCAGGTTGGCGTCCGCGATCCTTGCGGACCGTACCGAAGGGGGACACGCCATGGGTGAGATCTGGTTCACGTCCGACCTGCACGTGGGCCACCGACTCTGCGCGCGCCTGCGCGGATTCGGCGAGGACACCGAAGCCCACGACCGCGCACTGGCGCAGCGCTGGGACGCGGTCGTGCGCCCCGACGACCAGGTGTGGGTGCTCGGCGACATCTCCATAGGTTCCGGCGCCGCCGAGCGCCGTGCCCTCGCGTGGATCGCCCACCGTCCCGGCGTCAAACACCTCGTCGCCGGTAACCACGACCCCTGCCACCCTCTGCACTCCCGCTCCCATCTGGCCCAACGCCGCTTCCTGGGTGTCTTCGAATCGGTGCAGTCCGCCGCGACCCGCAAGATCGCCGGTGACCGGGTCACGCTCTCGCACTTCCCCTACCGCGACGACCCCGACGGCGATCACTCGGCGGAACTGCGTCACAACGAGTGGCGGCCCGTCGACACCGGCGGGTGGTTGCTGCACGGGCACACGCATTCCGATGTCCAGCAGCGTGGGCGGCAGCTGCATGTCGGTGTCGATGCCCACGGTCTCGCGCCCGTGGCGTTGGGCTGGATCGAGGAGAGAATCGCCGGGGCGGTGGTCGGCAGCCGTGTCGATCCTGTTGCGGCACAGAGGGATACGACCTGAGCAGACCTGATGGTCGCGAGGAAGTGCCGTTGCATCGTGCCGAAGTTCAGCGGCGCCAGGCGGTTTCGCGGGCCTCGACGATCGCCCGGTCCACCATGCGCTGGACCTCCTGCTGGATGCGGTCGGCGCGCGCCGGGATCGCCTCGATGCGGTCGCTCTCACGGATCAGATAGCGGCCGTCGTCGACATAATCGACGACGCAGACCTGCACGCCCTTGTCGGTGGAGCCGTCGAGAGCGGGACCGGTGTCGACGCGAATCTCGGCGTAGGCGTGGAATGCTCTGGTGAGCAGGCGGGTCGCGTGCTCACCGACGCTGCGGCGGTGGGAGCGGGGAGCGGCCGGGCGGTTGAACTCGTCGCGGTGGATGTCGACGACCGGTCCTCTGCCGGGTGGCGTGGACGGGAGCACCGACAGCAGGCGCGACACCACCGTCTGCGGTGAACAAAGATCGATCCGCAGATTGCCGCCCTCGGCGAAGTGCCGGCCGGGGAACTGGGCGGCGACCGCGCCCGCGTCGGATTCGATGGCGGCGCAGGCGCGGATCATCCGATCACGGCCGTCGCGGCGATAGCCGAACATCTCGATGCGCACATCGGCGTGCGCGATCGCGCGCAGGGCGTGATAGAGCGAGTCGTCGGACCCCATCCGGGCCACGAGCCCGGTCGCGGCCGCCCGGCGGTCCCGGTCGAATTCCACGAGGGTCTCGGCTTCGGCGCGGAACGACAGCGGGAACGGCATCCGGTCACGCCCGAGCGTCTCCCACGCGGCCCAGAACTCCAGCGGGGTGATCGTCCAGGTCATTCCTGTTCGCCGATCACCGGCGGGACGTAGCCGCGATCGGGTCCGAGCAATTCCTCGTACACATCACGCAGGTAGTCGGGTGAGCCGTGCTCGTTCTCGTCGTCCTTGCCGTTGCCGCCGCGTCCGCCGCCCATGCCGCCCATTCCGGTCATGCCCGCACGGCCCGTTCCGCTGCCTGTGCCCGTGCCGGCCGAGGTGGTGGTGGTCGTGGTCGACTGGCCCGCGCCGGGGATGCTCGAGCCGGGGGAGCCCGGCGTGCCGGTGCCCGGCGAACCGAGGCCGGGGCTGCCGGGGTTTCCCGAGGAAGGGAGGTAGCTCGACGGCGTCGTGCCCGCGGGTGAGGTCGGCGAGTCGGTGCCCGACGGGGGCGTCGACGACGGGTTCGTCTCGTCCATGTCGGAGCCAGGAGTGTCGTCGCTGGCATCGGTGTCGGTCGAGTTCTCGTCGCCCGGCGTCTCCGAACCGGGATTCTCGGTGTCGGGGTTCTCGGTGTCGGGATTCTCAGAACCGGGCCTCTCCGAATTCGGTTCCCCCGCAGGCGTTCCCGTTTCCAGGGAGGTGCCGCCCGGAACATCGACCGGTTTGTCGCTCCCCGGCGCGGGCGTCGCGGGCAGCGGCACCTTCGGGACCGACTGGTCGGCCTGCTGGACGACCGGCGCGTAGACCGTGCGCATCACCTCGTTGGCCTTGTCCTCGGCGTCCTGCGCGCGCCGGCTGTCCGACCCGGTGATCATGCCGGACACATTTCCGAGCAGCGTGTCGCCCACTGTGCTCACCACCTGGGCGATCTTGCCGTCGGCGCGCGCCTCGGAGGGATGCGGCACCTGGTAGTGGACCTGCTGGAACCCCGTGTACGCCTCTTCCATCTTGTTGGCGATCAACGACAGCGCCTGATCCACCCGGTGCACATCGCCGAGATAGCTGCGCACCGTCGCGAGCGCGCTGGAAGCGGCTGTCCCCGCCCAGCCGCGCTCCATCTCCTTGGCGATGTTGTCGTGGAAGGTCGTCGCACTGCCGGAAGTCTCGGTGGCCAGGTTCTTCCACGCCTGCACGCTCTCGCTCATCTGTGACAGGCCGATGGAATCGATGAAGCTCATGATCCGCTCGTGCGGCATCCCGATGAACGTTTCCAGCACCGGAGGCACCACCGGGTTGGTGAAGTCCCCCGCAAAGCCCTGGGAGAGCGAGGAGTTCTCGGCGTAGAGGCGGTCGCGGGCGTCGTTGCCCTCGGTCTGAGCCGCCTGCTCGGAGTCGGTCGGGGAGATGTCGTCGTCGAACAAGCCGGTCACGCGGTCGACGAGATACCCCGGCCCGCCCTGAGACAGCTCTGTCAGGAACTTCCCGAATGTCACTGTGCCCCCCTGATACTCACGCCAGCTCGTTGGTCTGCTGTTGGATCGCCTGCCGTGTCGCTTCGTCGCAGGCTTGGTAAGCGGCGCCTGCTTTACGGTACATGTCGGCCATCGCCTCGATGACGGCGATGTGCTGGACTACCGCGTCGGTGAACGACCCGGAGCCCTCGCCGCCGTCGGCCAGGCTCTGGAACTTCGTGCCGAGGGTCGTGGCGGAGGTCAGGTTGCCGAAGGAATCGACTTTCATCACTTCTTGCGAGTTGCGCTGCAGAATTCGGAGTCGGCTGACATAGTCGTCGCAGTATTTAGCGCAGCGCTCGGCGGCGCCCAATTCGATAACCAGTCTACCGGATTCGGCCTCTCCGGCTAGCCGCTTGAGCTCTTCAACCGTTTTCGACGGTGTAGTCATTGGTGTTTTCCGATCACTAGTCGCCCGTCAACGGGGAATGATGTCGATCAGTTTCTCGGCCGCATCCATTGCAAAGGTGCACGGGTCGGTTGTCGTCTTACTGTCGGCAAACTTTCCTGCATTGACCGAGACAGTTCCCTGACTGGTCGAGAACGCGATCTCGCATTCGGTGGGAGGATTGTCTCGGCCGACATAGAACCTGACTCCATCCCTGGTGTCGATCGTGACATCGGTGAACCCGTTGAAGAGGTCGTTGGCTCGAAAATCATCCATTGTGTAGGTTGTCGATTGGAGCATCAGAAAGTGGCCCCATCGACCGTCCGTGTCATTGGCCTGCCACTGGCATCCCAGCCAGTTGGTGCGTTCGGTGACGAATGGTGTGGTGTCTCTGGTAGAGAGGTCGACGCCTGTCGTCGCGATGATCGAATCGGGGACCGAGCACGGGTCGAACAGTTGCTCCTTGGTGAGTGAGGTGGGCGCGCTCACCGTGGGCTCGCCCTCGACTGTCCCCGAGCATCCGGTGACCGCAAGTGCCGCGCACAAGCCGACTGCCACACCGATATGACGCATCTCTACCCCCCGACTCCGGACCGGACCTGCGGACCACGATAGCAAGGCGGTGAAACAGGTTTCGTCGGTCGCGGGCGGTATGGGTGTCCGCCCGAGGACGATGGGTTCGTGTCGCTCGAAGATGGTGAGGAGTGGGTTCTCGACTCGAGCGGTGGGGCAGGCTGGTTCGACGCGGAGGGGCGGGTTCGGGTTCGCGTCGGTCGACCGGCGTGCGGGATGTCCGAGGTGCGTACGGGAGGCGAAAGGTGGTTGGGCGAAGGTGTATCCGGGTGGGAAGTCGCGATGACGGACGCGGACAGGGTGGTTGTCGAGGCCACCGGCGTGACCTACTACTCGCCGCTGGATGGGGCCGCGTTCTTCGGGTAGCTCGACAGGATTCGCTGTGTCGAGTCGTGCGAGGGACGTTTGCGCACTTTGTATCTGACGGTCGATCTGAGGGCTGTCGATGTGGATGGATTGCGGGAATTGGTCGCGTTGTACCGGCGGTACAACGTCGATCTCGGGGCGCTGCGAGTTCTCGAGGCGGGCCCGGTCGGGGCGTGGTTCAGTGAGCCAGCTCGCTGGTGGCACGACGAGGTTTTCCGATAGCGGGTTCGAGTGGGGCTTCCGGGTGTTCAGGCCAGTTGGTTGGTCTGCTGTTGGATCGCTTGCCGTGTGGACTCGTCGCAGGCTTGGTAGGCCGCGCCTGCCTTGCGGTACATGTCGGCCATCGCCTCGATGATGGCGATGTGTTCGCGCATGGCGTCGGTGAATGATCCGGAGCCTTGGGCGCCATTCGCCAGATCATAGAACTTCTGACCGAGAGTCGATGCGGACGTCAAGTTGCCGAAGGAGTCGATCCGCACTGCGGCTTGTGCGTGGAGCGCCGATTTCCTGATATTGCCGATGTACTCGTCGCACCACTTGGCGCAGCGCTCAGCGGCGTCGAATTCGATGATCAAGCGACCTGCAGCGGCTTCTCCGGCCAATCGCTGAAACTCGGTGGCGAGCTGTGAAGGTGTGGTCATTGCGATTCCGATCGAAGGTCCGGTGATCAGCGAGGGATGATGTCGATCAGCCTTTCGGCTGCGTCGACGGCAAATTCACACGGGTCGGTGGCTGTCTTGCTGTCGATGTACTTGCTGGTATAGACGGACACCGTTCCCTGACCGGTCAGAAATGCTATCTCGCATTCGGTGGGAGGATTGCTCGGTCCGACATAGAATTGGACCCCGCCCCGGTCGGCCACCGCTACTTCGCTGAAGTCGTGGAGGTAAGTGTTTGCTCGAAACTCATCGATCGTGTGAGTAGTGGACATGAGGATCAGGTAATGGCCCCATCGGTCATCCGACCCTTCTGCCTGCCATCCGCATCCGTTGAAGTTGGTGCGTTCGGTGACGAAGGGCTTGGTGTCTTTGGTCGTGAGGTCGACGCCGGTGGTCGCGATGATCGAATCGGGAACTGAGCACGGGTCGAACAGTTGCTCCTTGGTGAGCGAGGTGGGCGCGCTCACCGTGGGCTCACCCTCCACTGTCCCCGAGCATCCCGCGCCCGCCAGCACCGCGCACAAGCCGACCGTCACACCGATACGACGCATCTCTACCCCCGACTCCGGACCGGACCTGCGGACCACGATAGCAAGGCGGCGACACCCGCTCTCCCGGCCGAGGACAGCCTCGCCCGACTCGTGCGTTGGGTCGGAACCAGTTTTCGCGCATCTCCAACGTGGTGCGGTCGAGCGCGGTGAGCAGGTCGAGTTGCGTTCCCGCGCGGGGGAGTTCGTATACGCCCTCTGCGTCACGTATGTGTCGGCTCCCGTACGGAAGGCGCCCCACCCGGCCGGTCGGGCGATCCGCGCAGAGTGCGTCGTAGTCCCCGGATAGCATCGGCCCGGTCGTTTCGGAGGGGGAGTTGTGTGCCGCGATGTGGTGAGAAACGGAAAAGCGCGGATGATCCCGGCAGTGCCCGCCGGGGCGGGCAGTCTCGTCTGGGGGCTCGAGGCGTTCAGCGCATGGATGGCCGCACAGGAGGGCAAGGCCCAGGTGCCCTATCTCGAGACCGGTCTTTCCGTCGCCGAATGGGTCGGCCGACAGGCGGTCGCCGGTGTGGTGGTCGCCGCCTTGCTCTTCGCCGGTGCCGTGAGTATCGGCAGTCGCACCGCGATGGGGCACATGCTGATCATCGCCGGGTGCTGTCTCGCGACAGGGATGCACGCGTTCGGCTGGTGGTTTCTCCACGAGAACGCGGATCGGCTGGACGGTCCACCGTTCGCGGTGATCTTTCATCCCGTTCTCGCGCTCTTTCCGATCCTGACCATCGCGCTCACCTGGTTCTGCCTGCCCAGCGCACCGCTGAGCGATTCCGCTGCGCGGCGGTCGCGCAGCGGAAGCGCCAGGTGAGCTGGGGCGAACCTGACGATCGGTACGATGCTCCGGGCAGGGCGGCGAAGTGAAGGAATGTCTCAGCGGACGGCGGGGACGGCGTGCGGAATCTCGACGACCTGCCCGGCGTGGGTCGTGACGAAGACGCTGTCGGCGGCGAACGGCGAATCCGCGACGCCGACGGTGATGCCCGCGGGCAGCGTCAGCCCGGACGCGATGGTGCACGCCGTGCCGTCGGTGTCGACGCGCAGCACCTGGCCGGCGAAGTACAGCGGGGCGTACAGCCGTCCCGCCGCGTCGATGTCGAGATCGTCGCGGAAGGCGTTCTGATAACCGGCGGGCGGGCGGTAGTGGGTGCGGGCCTCGCCGGATTCGATGTCGATCGCCAGGATGCGGGTGTCGCCGAGAGAGACATTGGCGTACAACGTCTTTCCGTCCGGTGAGACGGCCAGGCCGTTCGCTGTGGTCTCCCGGTACCAGCCCCGGTGCACGGTGCCGTCCGGGTCGACGCGGTCCAGTGCGGGGACGAGGTCGTTGGAGGTGTAGTCGGCGCCGTCGGGTGCGCGGACCACGCCGTTACCCATCGACAGCCCGCTCGCGTACTCGGTGAGCGTGCCGTTGTCCGGGTCCAGTCGCATCAGGCGCGCGAAGCCGTGGGCCGGCGCCAGCAGCGCGGGTGCGGCGATCCCGGACCCGGCCAGCACCGTCCCGTCGGGCATCGGCGCCAGACCGCCGGGGGCCTCGACGGTCGCGAGAGTGCGCGGGGTGGCGCCGGGTGCGTCCAGGACATCGATCCGGTTGCCGAGCCAGTCGCTGAGCAACAGCCTGCCGGAGTGGTCGAAGGCGGCGGCCTCGAAGGTGCGCGGCTGGGTCGCCAGCGCGCGGTGCGCTTGCCGCCGCGCACATCGGCAGGCTCTCGGAGCCCGCGGATGGCTCAGCGGTGGCGGGTTGGGCGGTGGCGGGCTGGGCAGCGGGCGCGGCGGCCAGCAGCAGCGCCGCCGCACCGGTGGTCATGGCTCGGACGATCCGGTCGGTGGAAAGCGCGGTCATGGATCGATCCTGCGGTCTGCCGATCATGCTCGCCGGGTGAGTGGGGCGTTTTCCGACGATGTTCTGTGACTGTTCAGCGACCGGCTGCCCGGGCCGCAGTCAGCTCTTCCCGCGCAGGCCGGTGTGCTCGTGCGGGCTGAAGGGATCGCGGCGGGTGCTGACACGAAATCTTTCCAGCGATTCGATGGCGGCGGGCAGGGTACCGGCGGCTGCCACGGCACGGGCCTTGAAGGCGCGAGCGGCATCGGAAAGGGGATAGCCGACGTGAGTGAAGCGGTCCTCGAGTTCGGCGGGCAGCGGCTGGTCCCAGGTGATGACGGTCAGGCGGTCACCGTGCACGCAGTCCTGCACGCCCTGGCGCACGCGCGGGTCGCTCGTGTAGAGCCCCGGAGCGACGACCAGCAGGTCGGGCCAGGTGTGATGGACCGGAACCGACAGGGGACCCTCCAGTTCGAGCACGGTGGCCCCCAGGATCCGCAACGGCGCGCTGCCTGTGACGTCGGCGAGCACGACGACCGTCTCCCACCCGGCCTGCGCCCGATCGAACAACCAACCTCCCGCGCAAGCCGCAACGTCCGCGGCGTCACAGGCCAGCACCGCCAGCCGCCGCCGCGTACGCAGGCGCTGCGCGTAGCCCCACCAATCCGTTACCGGCTCAGCCCGCCCTGTCACATCCAACCGACCTGTCACGACGTCCAAAATACGTTGTCATCCGCTATGTTTGTCGCGACTTCCGCAGTGGTGGATCGAGCCGCGAGAAGCCACGGAAAATATGTCTCGGATGTGTTCTCGTGCTCATTCGATGAGGTCGCGGTAGTAGAAGTACATCGGCTCCGGTTCGCCCGGTTCGGTGCAGCGGAAGCCGTGGGCTTCGTAGAACCGGCGGGCGTCGGTGTCGACGCCGTCGACATTGATCTGCATTTCCTCGGCTCCCCGTGTGCGGGCCAGGTGGCAAGCCGCTTCCAGTAGTGCGTGACCGAGGCGTCGGCCGCGCATTTCCGGCCGTACGTACAGTTCCTCCAGAAGGGCCACCGGTCCGTCGGCCCACACAGCGGGGCGGAAGGAGACGACCGCGACTCCGACGGCGGGTCTGCCGCCCAGCAGGGCCACCAGGTCACCGCCGGTCAAGGTGCGGCGCAAGCGTGTCGCGAGCACCTCTGTTCCCGGTGTGGGCGTGTCGAATTCACGGTTGAACGCGTCCAGCAACTCGGCGACGGTGGCCGCGTCGGATACCGCGGCTGGGTGGATCCGCCGATCCAGCTCTTGTCCGGTCATCCAGGTAGCCTCGCCGTCGATCGGCGCTGTCGCAACGTATTTCCGATGCGTGTCGGACAGGCGGGCAGCAGGGGAAGTATCCGGCCCGCCGCGATATCTCAGAACCAGGCGTCGTTCAGGTCCAGGGTGGTGCGGTCGAGGGAGGCGATCAGGTCGAGTTGCGGTCCGGTCTTGGGCAATTCGTGGCGGAAGAAATAGCGGGCGGCGGCGAGTTTGCCCGCGTAGAAGTCGCCGTCGCGGCAGTCGGCGGCGACGGCCTGCTCCAGCCAGATCCAGGCGAGGACGATGTGGCCGAAGGCTTCCAGATAGGCGGTGGAGTTGGCCATGGTGACAGCGGGGTCGCCCGCGGTGAGGACTGTCATGGTGACGGTCAGCAGGCGCTGTCGGGAAGCGTCGAGAGCGGAGGCGAATTCGGCTGGCTCGCCGCCGAGTTCGCGCGCCGCGGCGATCGTGGTGGCCACCCGCCGGTCGAGCAGTTTCAGGGAAGCGCCGTCGTGCTGGATCACCTTGCGGCCCAGCAGGTCCATGCCCTGGATGCCGTGGGTGCCTTCGTGGATGGGGTTGAGGCGGTTGTCGCGGTAGTGCTGTTCGACGTCGTATTCGCGGGTGTAGCCGTAGCCGCCGTGGACCTGGATGGCCAGGTCGTTGGCCTCGCGGCACCACTGGGAAGGCCAGCTCTTGGCGACGCCGGTCAGGATCTCCAGCAGCAGCGTGTGCTCGCGGGCGGCTTCGGGTGTCTCGGCGGTGCGGGCGAGATCGACCAGCCGGTGGCAGTAGAGCAGCAGCGCGAGCGCGCCTTCGACATAGGATTTCTGGGCCAGCAGCATGCGCCTGACGTCGGCGTGCTCGATGATCGGGATCTGCGGTGCGGCGGGGTCTTTCGCGGTGACCGGGCGACCTTGGGTGCGTTCGCGGGCGTAGCGCAGCGACTTGAGGTAACCGGTGTAGCCGAGGGCGGTCGCGCCGAGGCCGACGCCGAGACGGGCCTCGTTCATCATGTGGAACATGTACGACAGGCCGCGGTGCGGTTCGCCGATCAGGTAGCCGATCGCGCCCGCCTCGCCGTCGGGAGTGTGCCGGCCCTCGCCGAAGTTCAGTGCGGTGTTGACGGTCCCGCGGTACCCCATCTTGTGATTGAGACCCGCGAGGCTCACGTCGTTGCGCTCACCGAGCGAGCCGTCCGCTCCGACGAGGTACTTGGGGACGACGAACAGCGAGATGCCCTTGGTGCCCGCCGGTCCGCCCGCGATCTTGGCCAGCACCAGGTGCACGATGTTCTCGGTGAGGTCGTGCTCGCCGCCGGAGATCCACATCTTCGACCCGAACAGCCGGTAGGAGCCGTTCTCGCGCGGCTCGGCGCGGGTCACGATGTCGGCCAACGAGGAGCCCGCCTGCGGCTCCGACAGGCACATCGTGCCGCTGAACCGGCCCTCGACCATCGGCTTGACGAACCGCTCCACCTGATCGGAGCTGCCGTGCGTGGCGAGCAGATTCGCGTTGCCGATGGTCAGGAAGGGGTAGGCGGTGGTGCCCACGTTCGCGGCCTGGAACCAGCTGAAACCGGCCGCCTCCACCAGCGAAGGCAGTTGCATTCCGCCGACGGACTCGTCCATCCCCGCACCGACGAGATTGGCCTTGCCGAACGCCTCGATGGCCTCCTTCACCTCGGGGATGATCGTGACCTTCTCCCCGTCGAAGGTCGGCTCCTCGGCGTCGTTGCGCTTGTTGTGCGGGGCGAAGTAGCGGGTGGCGAGGTCCTCGCACAGGTCGAGGAAGCCGTCGAAGGTCTCTCGCGAGTGGTCCGCGAATCGGTCGCGCTCGGTCAACTCCTCGGCCCGCAGCCATTCGTAGAGCAAGAACTCCAGGTCACGGCGGGAGATCAGGTCGGAGCGCACGGCTTGGTCCTCTCGTCGGGTCGATGCTCGCGGCCGGTGGCCGGCGACAGCGATTGGTACATTACGCCCTCTATGTCACCAATGTGTCGGCTCCCGTACGGAAGACACCCCACCCGGCCGGTCGCGCGATCCGTGCAGAGTCCGGCGTAGTCCCCGGACAGCATCGGGCCGAGGTTTCGGAGGGGGAGTTGTGTGCCGCGATGTGGTGAGGGCCGGAAGAGCGCGGATGATCCCGGCGGTGCCCGCCTGGGCGGGCAGTCTCGTCTGCCGAGTCCTACCTCGACGGGATCGGCTGACGCGCGGGACTCCTGGCATCCTCGCCCGGTGCTGTTCGATCAGGTCGTGGGACAGCAGGATGGGCGCGAGGCGGGCCGACTACCTCTACCGTGGTGCGTGACGCCGCGCAGTGGGCTGGAAAGGGGAGTCATGGACTTGGTCAAGGGTGCGAACGTGGCGATCGGGGCGGGTGAGGTCCGGATCGCGGTGGCCACCGCGACACCGGTGGACGTCGCCGCGCTGCTGCTGACGGAGGACGGAAAGGTCCGCTCCGACAGCGATTTCGTCTTCTACAACCAGCCGTCCGCCCCCGGAGTGCAGGTGCTGCCGCCGGACGCGGTCCGGGTCGTTCCGAGCGCGGTCCCGGCCGAGATCGACAAGATCGTCGTCACCGCCAGCCTGGACGGGGCGGGTCCGGCGAACTGGGGCCAGGCGGGGCCGCTGCGCATCTCGGTGTCCGACAATGTGACCGGCGAAGCGCTGGCCACCTTCGCACCGGCCGGTCTGGGGCCGGAGACCGCGCTGATCGCCGTCGAGCTCTACCGGCGTCAGGGCGCCTGGAAGGTGCGGGCGGTCGGTCAGGGATACGCCGAGGGGCTGGCTGGCATCGCGGGCGACTTCGGCATCGCGGTCGATGACGAACCGCCGAATCCTGCGCCGACCCCGGCTACACCGCCCGTGCCCGCTCCGGCCTCGGCGCCGCCGCTCGGGTCGGCTTTCGCGCAGCTGCCCGCCGCGACACCGGCAATGGACGTGCCGCAGGCGTCTGCAGACCCGGCGGCCCAATCGTCGGCCGCCGCATCGGTATTCGGACAGCCGACGGTGAATCTGGACAAGGGGCGGGTCACGTTGCGCAAGAGCGAAACGGTGTCCCTGTCCAAGAGCGGAGCAGCGCCGCTGACCCGCGTCCGCATGGGGTTGGGCTGGGATCCGGCGACCGCCGGACGCCGCGTCGACCTGGACGCGTCGGTGATCGCCTACGACAATCGGTCCAAGAAGCTGGTCAACGTCTGGTTCATGAAGCAGCAAGCCTACGACGGGGCCATTCGCCACTCCGGTGACAACCTCACCGGCCACGGCGAAGGCGACGACGAGGCGATCACCATCGACCTCGGCGCCCTGCCGACGGAGGTCCACGCCCTCGTCTTCACCGTCAACTCGTTCGCGGGGCACAAGTTCGATCAGGTGGGACGGGCGCATTGCCGTCTGCTCGACGACCACACGAATCAGGAGCTCGTGCGCTTCGAACTGTCGAAGGGAGAGCCGACGACCGGGGTGTTCATGGCCATGCTCGTGCGCGGCCCGCGGAGCTGGAACATGACCGCGCTCGGCGTCTACTCGAAGGGATCGACCGTGCGGAAGATGGTCGATCCCGGCAAGCGTTTCGTGCTGGACGCGCGGTGAGCTCTCGTACGCTGCCCGGCCGCTGACGACCCTGAGCCACCCGCCCTCGCTTCGCGGAACCGAGAGGCCGGTCAGCGCTCTTCGCGGTCGTTTGCCGCGTCGTAGCGTTCACGGTGGGCGAACACCTCGTCCATGTGTCCCTCAGCCCACATCTTGATGCTCCGCACGATCGTGTGCAGGGACAGGCCGAGGTCGGTGAGTTCGTAAGTGACGGTGACCGGCACCGTCGGAGTGACCGTTCGGGTGAGCAGGCCGTCGCGCTCGAGCCCGCGCAGGGTCTGGGTGAGCATCTTCTGGCTCACGCCGGCCAGTCGGTGCGACAGCTCCGAGTACCGCATCGCCCGCGGCTCACCGATCGGTTCGCCGGGCCGGTGGGGGCCGTCGCTGCCGAGCGCGGCCAGCACCAGCGCCACCCATTTGCTGGAGATGCGTTCGAGGAGATGACGACTGGGGCAGTCGGCGACGAACGCGTCGTAGTCGATGCGCTGCTGGGCGCGTTTCTGCGCTGCGGTCATGGTCGCCATCGCAGGTTCCTTCCTTTCCCGGAGGTGACATAGGCACTTCGAAGTGCCCACTTCCCGATGGAGAGTTACCTCCCCATTGTGGAGGAATCATCCGATCATCTCCAAAGGAACCGACATGTCGCCGAATTCATCGTCACCGACCTTCCGCACCGCAGTCGTTCGCACGATCGGCGGGCCGGACTCGATCGAGATCATCGAGGTGCCCGTCGTCGAGCCCGGACCTGGGCAGGTCCGCGTCGAGATCGCCGCCGCACCCGTCAATCCGGTCGATCTCGCCACCGTCGCGGGTGTCTTCCACCAGATGGGCATCATCCGCCAATCCGAACGTACCGGGCTGGGCGCCGAGTTCGCGGGTACGGTCGCCGCCGTCGGCCCCGGAGTCGATCTGCCGGTCGGAAGCCGGGTGGCGGGCATGATCGGCGACTTCGATCGCGACTACGGAGCCTATGCCGAACAACTCCTCGTCGCGGCGGACGACCTCGCGGTGGTTCCCGACGATCTGGACCTGACGACGGCGGCGACACTCGCCCTCAACGGCGTGACCGCCGCGCAGATCGTCGACCTGCTCGGCGACGGCCACGGCAGGCGCCTGCTGGTGACCGGCGCGGCGGGTACCGTCGGCGGCTATGTGGTCGCCCTGGCCCGAAGCAGGGGCTGGCATGTTACCGGTCTGGCCAGGTCCGCGGACGAGACGTTCGTCCGCGGCCTCGGCGCGGCGTTCACCGATGCGGCCGAACCCGGCTGGGACGCGGTCGCCGACTGCGCGGCACTCCAGGAACAGGGCCTCGCGCTCGTCCGGGCGGGCGGCCTGTTCGTCGGTGTGCGGCCGGGGTTCTCGCCCGCGAATCCCGGCCGGGTGGTCGTGCACTCGGTGAACGCCCACCCCGACCCCGCCGGGCTCGGGCGGCTGTTCGATCTCGCCGTGCGCGGCGGCCTGCCCGCCCGCGTCCACGCCGTGGTGCCGCTCGACGAGGTGGCCGCCGCGCACCGCGCGGTCGCCGAGGGCGGAGTGCGCGGCAAGTACGTCGTCCAGCCCTGACCCGGACGAGACGGCCAGGAGTCGGCGTTCATCGCGAACCACTGGGCGGCTCCCATTGCCGGACCGAGGAAGTGACCGTCTTCGACCGCGCGGTGCCATCCGAAAGACGGCTCAGCTCAGCCGCGGAACACGCGGTCGAATACGGCGAGCGGCCGACCCGGCGACCTCAGACGACATCCTCGAGCACCGCCAGGATCGCCCGCGCCATCGCCCCCGGATCACCGTCCTCGGGCCGCAGCACCAAGGCGGGGTGCTCGGGCGCTTGGTAGGGATCGTCCACGCCGGTGAACCCGCGGATCTCCCCGGCACGCGCCTTGGCGTACATGCCTTTCGGATCGCGGGCCTCGCAGGTCTCGAGGGGCGTATCGACGAAGACCTCGACGAAGGGCAGGCCGGCGGCTTCGTGGGCGGCTCGGGCTCGATCGCGGTCGGCGCGGTAGGGGCTGATGAGGGACACGACGGCGATGACACCCGCGTCGGCGAACAGGCGCGCGACCTCGCCGACGCGCCGGACGTTCTCGGCGCGATCGTCGGCGGAGAAGCCCAGATCGGAATTCAGGCCGTGGCGGAGGTTGTCGCCGTCGAGGAGGAAGGCGGGGCGGCCTTCGGCGACCAGGCGGCGCTCGAGTTCCACGGCGACGGTGGACTTTCCGGAGCCGGACAGGCCGGTGAGCCACACCGTCGCGCCGCGGGTGGCGCGCTCCTGGCGACCGACGGCGGTCGAGTGCCACACCACCTGGGTGGCGGGCAGGGTAGGGCCGTTGATCATGCCGCCCGCGACGGTCGCGCCGGTGGTGTCGTCGATGAGCAGGAAGCTGCCGGTGGTGCGCAGGCGACGGTAGGGATCGAAGAGCAGAGGACGGCGGGTGTGGATCTGCACGCGGCCGATCTCGTTGAGCGACAGCGACTCCGCGGATTCGTCGCGGTGCAGGGTGTTGACGTCGAGACGGTAGTCGAGGGAGCGGATCTCGGCGGGGACGGTGCGGGTGGTGTGCTGGAGGGTGTAGTGCGCGCCGGGGGTGAGTCGGGTGTCGTCGGCGAACCAGCAGACCATCGCGTCGATGTCGCGTCCTGCCTGCGGACGGTTGGCCGGACGGCAGATCAGGTCGCCTCGGGAGATGTCGAGGTGGTCGGTCAGTTGCAGGGTGACCGCCTGAGGTGGGAAAGCCTGGGTGATGGGCTTGCCGCCCGGCCCCCAGATGGCGGCGACCGTGGTGGACAGACCGGACGGCAGCACCGTCACCTCGTCGCCGGGTTTGAAGATGCCGCCCGCGACGGTGCCCGCGTAGCCGCGGAAATCCTTGGCGTGGCTGCGGGTCACGTATTGGACGGGCAGGCGCGCGTCGATGAGGTTGCGATCGGAGGCGATGTGGACCTGTTCGAGGTGGTGCAGCAGGGGAGTGCCCTCGTACCAGGGCATGTTCGCGCCGCGATGGACGACATTGTCGCCCTGGAGGGCCGACACCGGGATGAAGGTCAGGTCGGAGACGTCGAGTTTGGTAGCGAAGCCGGAGAACTCGTCGCGGATCTCGGCGAAGCGCTCGCCCGACCAGTCGACCAGGTCCATCTTGTTCACGCACAGCACCAGATGCGAGACGCCGAGCAGGGCGGCGAGGAAGGCGTGGCGGCGGGTCTGCTCGATCACTCCCTTGCGCGCGTCGACCAGGATGAGCGCCACGTCGGCGGTGGAGGCGCCGGTAACCATGTTGCGGGTGTACTGGATATGGCCGGGGGTGTCGGCGATGATGAACGTCCGCGCGGGGGTGGCGAAATAGCGGTGCGCGACGTCGATGGTGATGCCCTGTTCGCGTTCGGCGCGCAGGCCGTCGGTGAGCAGGGCGAGGTCGGTGTGCTCGTCGCCGCGCGCGCGACTGGTGCGCTCCACGGCGTCGAGCTGGTCGGCGAAGATGGCCTTGGAGTCGTAGAGCAGCCTGCCGATGAGCGTGGACTTGCCGTCGTCGACGCTGCCCGCGGTGGCCAGGCGCAACAGGGTGGTGGCGGACATCAGAAGTACCCTTCTCGCTTGCGATCTTCCATGCCCGCCTCGGAGATGCGGTCGTCGGCGCGGGTCGCGCCGCGTTCGGTGACCCGGGTGGCGGCGACCTCGGTCACCACCTGTTCGGGAGTGGCCGCGAGGGACTCCACGCAGCCGGTGCAGGTGGCGTCGCCGACGGTGCGGAACCGCACGGTCGCCTCGGTCGGCTGTTCGCCCTGCTCCAGGTGCAGGAATCGGGTGTGCGCCAGCAGCATTCCGTCGCGGCGGACCACCGGTCTGCGGTGCGCGTAGTACAGCGACGGCAGGTCGATGCGCTCGGCGGCGATGTAGGTCCAGATGTCGAGTTCGGTCCAGTTCGACAGCGGGAAGACGCGAATGTGCTCACCGCGCCGATGCCTGCCGTTGTAGAGGTTCCACAGCTCCGGGCGCTGGGCGCGCGGATCCCACTGGCCCTCGGCGTCGCGGAAGCTGAACACCCGTTCCTTGGCGCGCGCCTTCTCCTCGTCGCGGCGCGCTCCGCCGAACACCGCGTCGAAACCCCCTTCACGAATCGCGCGCAGCAGCGTGGTGGTCTGCAGGCGATTGCGGGACGCGCGCGGCCCGGTTTCCTCGACGACCCGGCCCGCGTCGATGTCGTCCTGCACCCGCGCGACGATCAGGCGCAGCCCGAGGCGTTCGACGGTCCGGTCACGGAATTCGATCACCTCGTCGAAGTTGTGCCCGGTGTCGATGTGCAGCACCGGGAAAGGCAACGGCGCGGGCCAGAAGGCCTTGGCCGCCAGGTGCAGCATCACCACCGAATCCTTGCCGCCGGAGAACAACACCACCGGCCGCTCGAATGTGGCGGCGACTTCTCGGAATATGTGCGCCGACTCGGCCTCGAGCATGTCCGGATGGGACAGCTCGTAGGTGCTCGCCGTCGACTTCGCGTACTGGCTCACCCCTGAAAACTAGAACAGGTTTCTCTCATTGGTCAATGGGTGCGAGCGGCTTGCGCCCGCCGGAGGCGGTGGTGACCGCGTCGGCGGCGGCCACCAGCGCGGCGCCGCGGCGGGAGATCTCCGCGCCGGTGATGGACGTGCCGACGTACATGGTGAGCACCATGTTCTGCCTGCCGTCGGCGTCGTAGGTCGGAGCGGCCAGCAGGCTGACGGGATGGTGCGCGCGGGGGCGCAGATCCGTACCGAGGTGGACGCGTTCGCCGAGGCTGCCGACCAGTTCGCCGACGATCTCGCGCAACTCCTCGGGTAGATCGCGGTCGGCGACACCTGCCAGCAGGGCGTAGAGGCGCCTGCCCGCCGCGGTCAGGCTTTCGACCAGGTAGCCGCGGTCGCGGCATTCGGCGACCACCCGGCGCAGGCGGGTCTCGTCCTGCTCGAGCGGGACCGCCGGCGGGGTGGCGAGCCAGGCCTCGAGCGCCTCGTCGCTGTCCCACAGCACGTACATCAGGCCGACCGGCGGGGCGAAATGGTAGGAGGCGCCGACCTTCACCATGCCGGGCCCGGCGCTTTCCAGCACCGAGATCCGATCGCCGAGGACGGCGGAAGCGGTGCAGGTGGTGCGGTAGGCGGAGCTGAGTTTCTCCAGTTCGACGCGGGCGATCGCGGAGATGGCGAAGCTCGCCTGGGCGACGCGGCCCGCGGCGATGAGGGCCGGGCCCAGGCCGTAGGTGTGCTGGCGCGGGTCGCGCACCAGGTAGCCGGCGGCGGTCAGCTCGTTGAGGATGCCCAGCACGGTGGGCTTGGCCAGATCGAGTTCGCGGGCCAGCTCGGACAGCCCGAAGCGCTTTCCGCCGTGCTCGACGAGGAAGTCCAGTATGCGCACCACCCGGACGGCGGGCGCGGAACGGCGTGCGGTCATGGACGACTCCGAATCGTGGATAGCTGGGACGGGGAACAGCTGTCGGGCATGGACACAGACTGAAACAGGTTCTAATCTGATGTCTACCGAAATGTACCAGAGCGGTACATATATGAACCAATCGGAGATTGCCCTTGCTGACCGAGCCGTTCGCCGAGGCCCTGGCCGCCGCCGAGAAGATCGTCACCGAAGCGCCGCACATCCGGACCGAACAGGATCTGGTGGAGGGCCTGGACTACCTCGCGGGCAGTGCGCGCGCCTGCCTGCAGCTGGCGTGGGCCTACGACCGCGACTTCCCGTTCTTCGCCCGCAGCACGCACCAGTACACGAAAATGGGTCTGGACAACCCGGACACCCTCTACTTCCACGCCTTCCTGCGCCCCGACGCCGAGTACGTCGTCACGGGGCGTCGCGGTACCACCCGCGATCTGAGCTTCCAGGTGCTCAACGGCAACTATTCGCCGGTCGACGTGCCCGACAGCGAGACCGCCTTCGACGACCGCGCGCTCGCCGTCGACCCCGACGGACGCTTCGAGCTGCGCTTGGGACCGGGCCCCGCCGCGCCCGGCTATGTGCACCTGGCCGCGGATTCCGCCATGCTCGTGGTGCGCGAGGTCTACAGCGACTGGCCGAACGAGACGCCGGGCAGCCTGCGCATCGAGCGGGTCGACACCGTCGGCAGCGCCCCACCCGCGCCGACCCGTGACCTGATCGCCAAACGCTACGAGATCGCGGGCAAGATGCTGGTCTCCCGGCTGAAGACGTTCCTGGCCTTCCCCGAGTGGTTCTATCTGAAGCTCCCGGTCAACACGATGACCGAGCCGCGCTCGACGCCGGGCGGGCTGACCACCCAGTTCTCCTCGGTCGGCCACTACGAACTCGACGACGACCAGGTCATGATCATCACGGTGCCGAAATCGGACGCTCCCTATCAGGGCTTCCAGCTCGGCAGCATGTGGTACATCTCGCTGGACTATGTCAACCACCAGACCAGCCTCACCGCCGACCAGGCCAGGGTGGACCCCGACGGCATGATCCGGTTGGTCGTCAGCGAGCGCGACCCCGGTCTGGCCAACTGGATCGAGCGGACCGGGCACGGGCGCGGCTACCTGCAGTTCCGCTGGCAGCGGCTGTCGAGGGATCTCACCACCGAGGACGGGCCGAGGGTCGAGATCGTGAGCATCGACGAACTGCCCGCGCGATTGCCCTATCACGACGACGCGCGCGTCACCCCGGAGGAATGGCGTGCGCGGATCGCGGCACGTCAGGTCGCAGTCGCAGAGAGGATGTTGGGCTGATGTTGTTGCAGGACAAGGTCGTCGTGGTGTCCGGTGTCGGGCCGGGCCTCGGCAAGGCCATCGCCGTCCGCAGTGCCGAGGCGGGCGCGGACGTGGTGCTCGCCTCGCGGACCCGTTCGCGGCTGGACGCGGTGGCCGAGGAGATCACCGCACTGGGCAGGCGAGCGCTGGTGGTACCGACCGACATCACCGACGAGGCGGCGGTACGGGAGCTGGTCGAAACCACGCGCTCGGAGTTCGGCCGGGTGGACACCGTGGTGAACAACGCGTTCGCGATTCCGCCGCTGGCCGATCTGGAGACCGTCGACATCGACCAGGTGCGCGCCGGATTCGAGACGAACGTGCTGGCCGCGCTACGGCTGACCAGGCAGTTCATCCCGGACCTCGCGCAGTCGAAAGGCTCGGTGGTGATGATCAACTCGGCGGTGCTGCGGCATTCCCGGCGCACCTTCGGGCCCTACAAGATGGCCAAGGCGAGCCTGCTCGCGCTGGCGCAGAGCCTGGCGACCGAGATCGGCCCGCGGGGCATTCGTGTCAACACCGTGGCTCCCGGCTACATCTGGGCCGACAACCTGAAGTGGTATTTCAACTATCTCGCCGAGCAGCGCGGGATCACCGCCGAGGAGGTCTATGCCGAGACGGCGTCGACCATCGACCTGCGCAAGCTGCCCGAGCCCGACGAGATCGCCGACGCGGTCGTCTTCTTCGCCTCGTCGCTGGCGCGCGCGATCACCGGCGCGTGTCTGGACGTCAACGCCGGCGAGTACCACCACTGATGAGGAGAGCACAGCACATGATCGGCAGGGACAACGTCGGGACGGTCGAGGATCTGCACGCCTCGGCGACCAAGGTGGTCGGACTCGACGACTTCGGCGCGGACGACTACCGCGAGGGGCTGGGCGTGCTGCTCGACTCCTACCACCATGAGGCGCAGCTCACCCCGTTCGGCAACAAGATCAATCGCGCCTTCCTGCGCGGGGCGTTGATCGCCCGACTGCTGAGTGAGAACGCCTGGCAGCGGCATCCCGAGCACGCCGATGTCGCGATCGAACGGCCCGTCTTCGTCACCGGTCTGCCGCGCTCGGGCACCACGGCCGTGCATCGCCTGCTGGAGGCCGACCCCGCCCATCAGGGGCTGGAGATGTGGTTGGCGGAGATGCCCCAGCCGCGCCCGCCGCGCGAGACCTGGGCGCAGAACCCGGTGTACCAGCGCATCGAGGCCGGTTTCGCCCGGCACCACGTCGAGCACCCGGAATTCATGGGGATGCACCACATTTCGGCCGACCAGGTGGAGGAGTGCTGGCAGCTGTTGCGCCAGTCGGCCATGTCGGTGTCCTACGAATGCCTGGCCTACCTGCCCGGATATTCACAATGGCTGAGCGGTCGGGACTGGACGCCCGCGTATGCCAGGCACAAACGGAATCTGCAGCTGATCGGCCTGCCGGACGCCGGGAAACGGTGGGTACTGAAGAACCCCAGCCACCTGTTCGCCCTGGACGCCATCATGTCGGTGTACCCGGACGCGCTGATCGTGCAGATGCATCGCGATCCGAGCACCATCATCGCCTCGGTGTGCAGCTTGAACGAGAAGGCGAGCGAGGGCTGGTCGGAGAAGTTCCGCGGCGAGGTGGTCGGTGAGACCCAGCTCGATCTGTGGGCGCGGGGCGCCGAACGCTTCCTGGCCGACCGCGCACGCTACGACCAGGCCCAGTTCGCCGATGTCTACTACGACGATTTCGTCGCCGATCCGCTGGCGGCCATCGGCGAGATCTACCAGCGGTTCGGATTGACACTGACCGCGGAAGCGGAGGCGGCCATGCGGGCGCTGCACGGCGAGAGCACCACCGGGGCCGCCCGGCCCGCGCACAAATACACCCTGGCCGATTATGGGCTCGCCGCGGAACAGGTCGACGAGCGTTTCGGGGGCTACCGCGCGGTGCACTTCCCGGGCAGGTAGCCCGCGGGCTGTCGGACCGGACCTGACCCCGCCGGTCCGGCCGGGCGGTGGTCAGGCGTGGCCGGACTCAGGCCTGGCCGGGCCGAAGGACGATGAACAGCCCGTGCGCTTCGGCGCACAGGCGTTCGCCGTCGTGCAGGGTGGCGCGCACGTACACCTTGCGGCCCTCCTGGTTCTCCACCCAGGACCGCAGGGTGAGTTCGGTGTTCAGCGGAGTGATGGACCGGTAGTCGATGGTCAGCGACGCGGTGCGGGTCACCGAACCGGCGTGGATGGCCGCGGCCATACCGCACAGTTCGTCGAAGCCCACGGCCATCTGCCCGCCGTGCGCCGCCGCGTTGCCGCCCAGATGGACGGTGCGGAAGGTGATCGCGGTCTCCACGCCTTTGCGGCTGGCACGCTTGACCCGATAGGGCGGCAGGGTGATGTTGCCGCGCGCGGGCAGTTCGTGCCGGGTCCACGAGGGCGCGGACCATTCGTCGACCACGGTCTCGGCGAACGCCGCGTTGACTTCCTTCAGCCGGGAGATCAGATCGAGCGCCTGCTCGTCGGTGGGATCGGCCAGCCGGGCATGATCCATCAGCGTGCGCACCTGTTCGATGAGTTCGCCCAGGTGCGGGCCGCCGCGGCTCACGTCCGCGTCCTTCCTCATGTTCTCCCACATCGGCCGGAATCCGCCTTCGTGGTGCTCGGCGGTGGGTAGTGCGTCGGCCACGTGGTCTTCGGTCATGATCTCCACGGTATCGGGTAGCGCATGCGATGCCCGTCTCCGGGTGGGGCGCCCGGGACTGTTGTGACGGGGGTCGACGCAGCAGGGGGTGGACTCGGGGCGGCCATCGGGCAGACTGGCCCGATGCCTGCGGACTCCAGCGGACTCGACCGGACCGGTGCGGGTGTGCCCGCCCACCTGCCCGGCGACCCCGAACACACCGTGCTGGAACTGGCTCGGGGCGACCATCACTGGCTGCGCGCGCGCATGCTGCCGGAAGGACTCTACGAACTCCGGTATCGCGACGGGCCGGGCGAGGATCGGTTCGAGCTGTTCAGCTCCGATCACGTGCTGGTGCGCGAGATCCTGTTCGCCTGGCTCGACGAGAATTCGTGGTGGCGGGAGAGAGTCGCCTGGTCGCCCATCGATCCGGCGATCTCGGAGATCGAGTCCGTTCGCGACGAGCTGTCCGACCTGCTGACCGGCTTCGGTCTGCTCGACGCTCTCGAGGATCTGGACGCCGGGCTCGACGACGCGATGCGCAGGGCCGACGAACTGCTGGCGGAGACGGACGAGGACTGATTCCGAGTCACGATTCGGACCTGTGTTCAGGTAGGCGACACCGGTTCGAACGGCCGGAGTTCTTCCGATCCCGCCCGGATGATCCCGGCGCTGGACTCCGGCACCTCGTTCCACGCCCCCGGCAGGTCGCGCAGGGGTTCGGAGACCACGAACCGCGTCAGGCCGCCGAGCCGGCGCAGCGCCTCCACCTCGGGATGAAGCGCCTGCAGCTTGGCCATGTCCGTCGAGAAGAACAACGACCGGGACTGCCGTTCGGTCGAGTACCGGAAGATCCAGACCGTTTCACCGTCGGTCGTGGCGACGGTCATCTGGACCGGATGAGCCACCCCGTGCGCGCGGCCGACGTCCTCGACGAAGCCGACAGCTCTGGCGACGCCGCCGATCGGGTCGTCGGGGAGGCCGAAGGTCAGGGCGAGATAGAACAGGACCTCCGAATCGGTCGTCCCCTCGAGATCGGGGAACAGTTCCGGGTCCAGCGCGGTGACCAGGTCACGGCGCATCTGCCGGTGACCGTGGAGCTCCCCGTTGTGCATCCACAGCCAGCGCCCGTGGCGGAACGGGTGGCAGTTGCTGCGCTGCACGGGGGAACCGGTCGAGGCGCGCACGTGTGCGAAGAACAGCGGCGTGCGGATCTGACCGGCGATCTCGCGGAGATTGCGGTCGTTCCACGCGGGCTGGATGCTCTTGAACAGTGCGGGTTCGACGCCCTCCCCGTACCAGCCGATACCGAAACCGTCACCATTGGTGGTGCTCGCCCCGAGGTGCGATTCCAGGCTCTGGTCGATCAGGGAGTGTTCGGGCCGGAACAGCAGCGTGTCGGCGAGAATCGGCTCGCCCGCGTACGCCATCCAGCGACACATGACTCCATTGAACCAGAACTCGCGAACGTTCGGGCACCGCGAACGGCCGCCGCACTCGCGCTGAACGAGGCGGCCGCGGTGGACGGAGACAAGCGCGGGCTCAGTCGGGGAAGGCGGCGGAGGTCGCACCCGAGCCGAGCGGAATCGGCGCACCGGCCGGACTCAACTGCGTGGCGTCGAACGGCAGCAGCGCGCCGGAGCGGGTGTTCGACCGCAGATAGGTCTGCAGCAGGGCCGTCGCGTCGAAACCGGCGACCGTGCGATCGAACAGCGGCGGCGGGGTCGCGCCCGCGGTGCCGACGTACATCTTGGTCCCGTCGGGGGTGAATCCGACCGACATCGGCGAATCCACCGCGATCGAACCGGTGATCTCCTCGGAGGCCAGGTCGATCACCTGCACGGCGTCCGCGCCCGCGGTCGCCACCATCAACCGGGTGCCGTCGGGGCTGATGGCGCCTGCCACGGGCGCGCTGCCCGGAGCGAAGGCGATCGCACCGGTCCGGCTCCAGGACTCGATATCGATCACCGAGACGTTGTCGCCGAGGGCGTTCACCGAGTAGAGCGTGCTGCCGTCGGGGGAGACGGCGGCAGCGAACGGCGCCGAGCCGTCGATCTGGATCCGCTCGCCCAGTTGGAAGCCGGTCTCCGGATCGAAGACGGCGGCGGTCGAATCGGCGAAGACGGTGTAGAGCCTGCTGCCGTCGGGGGCGATGGCAGCTGCGAAGGGGATGCCGGGCAAGGGCATCGAGGTCACCACGGTCTGCGACTCGGTGTCGATGACGTCGATGGACGGACGCGTGGTGAACACGTACACCCGGTCGCGCACCGGGTCGGCGATCGGCTCGGTCATCCCGTCGGTGCCCGAGATCGGGATCCGTGCGGTGACGGTGTCGCTCGCGCGGTCGACGACCGCGATGTCGTCGGGTCCGGTGAAGGGCGGATTGAACGCCTGGACGTAGAGATGGCGGCCGTCGCGGGCGGCCGCGACCGCCGAAGCGTGCGCGCCGACGCCCTCGATGCGGGTGTGGACCTGGTCGGTGGCGGTGTCCACGACCAGCACCGCTCCCTCGCCCGCGATCGGGATGTAGGCGTCGGCGGCGCCGTCCCGCGCTCCCGCGACCGGAGCGAGCAGGGACAACAGGACCACGCTCAGCGTGAACGCGCGCGCGGGCCGACGCCGGAACCGGATTGCCATCCTCGGACCTTTCGTGTGGGTATCCGAACGGACTATTCCCCGGAAACGCCGCTGCCGCAAGCGTTGCCGTGCTCGCTCACAGTACCCATGTGGGGGGCCGGACCCACCTCCCGGGAAAAGCTTACCGACCGGTATGGTTGTTCGGCTCGGCATTCCCTCGTCCGGCCCCGCACTGAAATGTGTTTATTTCGAACCTGTTCGGTTCCACATGTTCGACAGCAGGGTGAAACTCGGGGTGTCGGCCAGTGACTGGCTGGACTCGTAGATGCGCTGGTATCCGGTCTCGGCGATACGCCATACACCGTCGGCATCGCGCCGGTAGCGGTCGCGGTAATAGCCCGCGCCGCGGATGAGCGCGCCGAATTCGGTAGCGATCACGGTGTCCTCGAAGGCCCATGAACCGGTGGCGGTGTCGCCGTCGACGGTGATCTCGGGATGATGCGCGATGTGTACCGTGACGATCGACGGCCCGGCGGTATCGCGCAGGAAATCGGTGATGGCCTGGCGCCCTGTGAACGACAGTGGCTCGCCGAGCGCGTGCGTACCGTACTCGGCGCGGGCGTCCTCGGTGAGCGTGTCGGCGAATTCGTCCCAGAGTTTGAGGTCGAGTGCGCGGAAGTAGCGATATTTGAGCCTGCGCACGGATTCCACGGCTTCCAGATCCATTTGCACAGCCTGGCACGACGAATGGGACTTCACAAGAACGTGTTCTACTATTCGCAGTTGTCGTACATGCGCCGAGATTTCTTCTAAGCTGGGCCCGCAGTACGAGGAGAGGTTGTGGCATGACGGTCGAGATGGTGGGCCATCGCGAATTCGGCCGGGCGGTGTCCGGCCGGGTGAGTGGCCCGGCAGGCGTGCCGCCCGTCTCGATGATCGAGCGAATGACGGTAATTCTGGACGCTTTCGACGCCGGCACGCCGACTGTCACCCTGCTCGGCCTCACCGAGCGCACCGGTCTGCCGCGCTCCACGGTGTACCGGATCCTCGATCAGATGGTCCGTCTGCGGTGGCTCGCCCACGCGCCCGGCGGTTACCGGCTGGGGCTGCGCGCCTTCGAGATCGGCGCGCTCGCCGCCGATCACAACGAGATCCGTGACGCGGTCAGCCCTCTGCTGCAGGATCTGTGTCAGCGCATCTCCATGGCGGGGCATCTGGCCGTGCTCGACGGCCGCGAGGTGTTCTTCCTCGACAAGGCCGGTGGCAGGCAGGCCGCGGCGATCCCGACGCGGCTCGGTGGCAGGCTGCCCGCCCACACCACCGCGCTCGGCAAAGCGCTGCTGGCCACCCTCGAGCCGGGCATCGTGGATGCCTCACTGCGGGAGCGATTGCCCCAGTTGACCGCCCGCACCATCGTCGATCGCGGCGAACTGCATCGTGAACTGCACCGGGTGCGGCGCCAGGGCGGTGTGGCCGTGGATATCGAGGAGTCCGTCGAGGGGCTGTCCTGTGTGGCGGTGCCGTTGCGTGGCCGGGGTGCGGCTGTCGCGGCGCTGTCGCTGTCGGGGCACGTCGGTGGCGATCGACCCGCGCTCGACACCGCCAAGCTGGCCAGGATGCTCGCCGAGACGGCGCAGGAAGCCGGACGCGCGCTGTTCCCCCGGCACGCCCGGCTGCGTTAGGCGCGGCCGCTCAGCTGGGTCGACGCACCGGGAATTCGGCGGCCAGTTCGGCGAAGACAGCGGTGTTGAGGTCGAAGGCGCGCTGTCCCTCGTCCAGCACCCGGCGGCGTTCGAGTTCGTCGACGGGGAGTTCGTCGAGAAGCGCGCGGTACTCGCGCTTGAAGGCCGCCGGATTGGCGATGTCGTCGAAGACGTAGAAGCGCACACCGTCGCCCCGCCGCGGTAGATCCCACAACTTCTCGGCGGTGCCGCGGATGACCTGCCCGCCGGACAGATCGCCGAGGTAGCGGGTGTAGTGGTGCGCGACGTAGCCGGCGGGCCAGTCGCGCGCGCATTCGTCGATCCGCGCGGCGTAGGCGGCGGTGGCGGGCAACGGTTCGATCTCGTCGCGCCAGTCCGGTCCGAGCAGGGCGGTCAGATCGCGTTCCAGTTCGGCGGTTCTGGTCAGTTCCCGGCGGATGAACGGACCGGCGACGGGATCATCGGCCAGCGCGTCGATCCGGGACTCCAGCGCCTGGTAGATGAACCAGAGTTGGCCGGTGTAGCGGTGATAGGAGTCGATGCCGAGACGTCCGCCGAGCATGTCGGAGATGAAGCTCGAGTTCTCCGCCTCGGCGTGCTGGCGTTCTGTCGCGGTGCGGATGCGGGTCGAGAACGGAACGGCTTCCGACGACATATTTCGAAGTACCTCGCAATCACCCGAGGGCTGCCGGGAGTGTCCCGGCAGCCCTGACCCGACCGACGATACCGGCTCGGTGGGATTGTCGCACCGATCTACGGGGCGAGGGGAGTTCAGCGCTTGCCCTGCAGGACCGGAGCCAGGAACAGCAGCGCGATCGCCGCGACGACGGCGAAGATGAAGCCCCAGAAGTTGAGCTCGGTGATCGACCCCTTCCCGATGAAGCTGGCGAGCACGCCGCCGATGAGTGCGCCCGCCATGCCGAGTAGTGCGGTGAGCCCGAAGCTCATCTTGTCGTCACCGGGCTTCAGTGCGCGGGCGAGGAATCCGATGATCACGCCGATGATCAGGAAGCCGACGATCTGTACGATTGCGTTCCACATACCGGACAACTCTCCAACCGGTGAGGCGGCTTGTCCAGCGACATGCCGAGAAACTCCGCTGTACACGGCGTGAATTCCTGCTACCGATTGCGTTGCGACCACGCTGAACTCGTGCGGTGGCCGCGCATGTCGGATATGTCCTATCCGGACACGGTGGGCGGTTTCGGTCCGTGGCCGTGCGGGCGCCGCTTGCGCAGGGCCACCGGTTTGCGCAGCACCACCGGCTTGCGCCGGATCACCGGCTTGCGCAGCGACCCGAACCGGCTGAGGATGCGCGGCCTGCGCAGCGTGCGGTCGAACCATTCACCGAGGGTGACGCCCGCGGCCAGCGCGCAACCGACGCCGAACGCGGCGAACAGGTGGTCGAACCCCAGCGCCAGTTCGTCGTTGAGCAGCGCCGACAACCCGCGATAGACCTTCAGGCCGGGCAGCAGCGGGGTGATGCCGGCGACCGCGACCACCAAGGGCGGGGTCATCGCGCGGCGTGCCATCAGACCGCCGGCCAGGCCGACCAGCGTCGCGGCGACGCCGGAGGAGATGATCGGGCCGAAGCCCAGATATTGCACGAAGAGATAACTGATGGTGCCCGCCGCGCCGCCGAGGGCGGCAGCCGTCAAGGCGCGGCGCTCGGCGTAGCAGGCCAGTGCGAAGGCCGCCGATGCCGCCGCGCCGGCGATGATCTTCACCGGGAGATCGGTGATATCGCGGCCGGAGACCAGATCGATGGAGGGCACCGTCGCGCCGACCGTGACGCCCAGCCGCAGCGCCAGCGCGATACCGGCGATGATGCCGCCGGTCATCATCACCAGCTCGAGCATCCGGGCCGCCGCCGTGATCGGCGCCCCGGTGATGGCGTCCTGCACCGAGCCGACCAGGGCGAGACCGCTGAGCAGCACGGTGATGCCCGCGGCGACGATGAGGGTCGCGTCGACGCCGAGGCCGAGCGGCTCGGCGAAGGTGGCAAGTACGACGGCCGGGGTGGCGGCGATGAATCCGCCCACCACGTGCTGGAAGAAGAACGGCAGGCCGTACTGGTTGAGTGTGCGGTTGGTCCGGTCGATCGCGCCGGTGGTGACGAAGCTGATCGCCGTCACCAGCAGGTCGGCGCCGAGCAGGGCGGCGATCGCGGCGGCCATCAGCGACCAGCCCAGCGTCGCCACCCACCGCGGATAGGGGTGCGGCGCGGCGACGATGGCGTCGAGTTCGGCGCGCGCGTCGGCGGGGGACAGGACGTGGTCGCGGATGCGGCGGGTGAGCCGGTCGGCGGCGGCCAGCCGGGTGAAATCGTGGGAGCGGTACCGCACGATGCGCATGGTGCCCGCCGGGGGCAGCCGCGGGCCGCGATGGACCCAGACACGGATGGAGTCGTAGGTGACATCGACATCGCAGCGGGCCAGACCGTAGGTGGCGGCGACGAACCGGACCTGGGTCGCGGTGTCGATCACGCCGGTGCCGGACGCCAGCACCACCTCGCCGACCCGGACCGCGAGGTCGAGTACCTCGGCCACCGCCGCTTCGTCGGTGAGATCGATCGGTTGCAGCGGTGCGGGAGGAGCCAGGATGGCGTCGGCGGTGGCCGGCCGGTCGGCGACCAGCACGCCGACCGCCTGTTCCAGCAGTTTCGGCGCCCTGCGCAATCTGCGGTGACCACCCCATGCGGTACGCGGCTCGTGGCGGACGAGGTGGTCGACTCCTCTCGAATACGCGTCGGAATCCATGCCCGCGAAGGTAGTCGCCGCGTACGCGCCGGTCTCGCTACGAGGTTCGGGCGGCATACCTGTCCTCGAACTCGCGCAGCAGCCTGCGCAACGTCCATTCCAGCGTGGCGGTGTCACGATCGGCATCCAGATCCTGGTATCCGGCCAGCAGATACATCGCCCAGCGGGCGTGCTCGGCCGCCTCCTTCTCGTCGTCGAAGACCGCGCGCGCGGCGCGCAGCACCACCTCGGTGCGTCGGTTGTCCACCTGGTCCTGGACGGCGCGCACCTCGGGGTCGACTCTGCTCCACACCCGGATCGCCGCCTCGGCGCGATGCGGTAGCGCCAGCGTGAACTGCAGCAGGGTCTCCAGTTGCTCGAGTGGGTCGTCGAGATCTCGGGTCAGACCGACCAGCCGGGTGGTGCGTTCGGCCAGCCAGTGGTCGAGCAACTGGCTGGTGAAGTCATGCCAGTTGTCGAAGTAGTGATAGAACGACCCGGTGGTCACATTCAGCCGTCTGCACAGCGGCGCCTGCTTCAGCGCGCTGTAACCCTGCCCGGACAGCATGTCGAACGCGGCGTCGAAGTAGTCCTGCTTGGTGGCCATCGGTCTCCGTCGGTGGATCGGGGGTGGTGGCTGACCATTGTCCTCCGGTGGCGTGGCACACACCGGGGCCGCTCCGCATCACGTTTGATCACCGGTTTCGCGGTTATGGTCCAGACATGGGAACTGGTAGCTCGACGGCTGGACATCTTCGCGCGGCGCTCGACGGATCGTGGCGAGACATACGGGAACAGGCGCGCAAGGAACTCGCCGACGAACGGTTCCACGGCGATCCGACGCTGGACTACAAGGCTGCCCGGGCGCGGGTGCTCGACCAAATGCGTGAGCTGGCGGCAATGGACTATGCCAAGCGCGGGTTCGGTCTGGCGGCGGGCGGGCTGGCCGACCCGGGTGGCGCGGTCACCGCGCTCGAGATGGTCGCCTATGCCGACCTGTCGTTGTGGGTCAAGTGCGGCGTGCAGTGGGGCCTGTTCGGCGGCGCGGTCGAGAATCTCGGTACCGAACGGCACGACGAGTACCTGAAGAAGCTGATCTCGCTCGATCTGGTGGGCTGTTTCGCGATGACCGAGTCGGGCCACGGCAGCGACGTGGCCAGTCTGGAGACCACCGCCACCTACGACCCTGCCACCGAGGAATTCGTGATCCACTCGCCGACGCCGTCGGCGCGCAAGGACTACATCGGCGGAGCGGCCGAGCACGCCCGGATGGCGGCGGTGTTCGCGCAGCTGATCACCGGGGGCGAGAGCAAGGGCGTGCACTGCTTCCTGGTGCCGATCCGCGACGAGCGCGGCATGGACCTGCCCGGCGTCACCACCAGCGACGACGGTCTCAAGGGTGGTCTGCTCGGCGTCGACAACGGCCGCATCGTCTTCGATCACGTGCGGGTGCCGCGCGAGGCCCTGCTCAACCGCTACGCCGATGTCGCACCGGACGGCACGTACGAATCGCCCATCGAGAACCCGAGCAGACGCTTCTTCACCACGCTGGGCACGCTGGTGCGCGGTCGCATCAGTGTCGGCGGCGCGGCTGCGGCGGGCGCGCGGGTGGCGTTGAGCATCGCGGTGCGCTACGCCTTGCAGCGCCGTCAGTTCTCCGACCCGGACACCGGGCGCGAGATCGTGCTGATGGACTACCGGATGCATCAGCGCAGACTGTTGCCGCTGGTCGCCAAGTCCTACGCCTATGCCTTCGCCCAGAACGATCTGGTACGGCGCATGCACCTCGTGCAGAGCGGCCAGGATCTCGATCCCGGAGCGCAGCGCGCGCTGGAGAAGCGGGCCGCGGGCTTGAAAGTCGCCCAGACCAGGCATGCCACCCGCGCGATCCAGGAATGCCGGGAAGCGTGCGGCGGCGCGGGCTACCTCACCGAGAACCGGCTGGTGACCCTGAAGGCCGACACCGACGTGTTCACCACGTTCGAGGGTGACAATGTCGTGCTGACCCAACTGGTCGCCAAAGAACTGCTCACCGACTACTCCGACGAGGTGCGCGACCTCGACGCGATGGGTTGGGTGCGGTTCGCGGCCACCATGGCCGGTGACGTGGTCCGCAAGCGTTCCGGGGTGCGCCAGCTGATCCAGACCCTGCGCGATCGCGGCGGCGAAACGGTGGACGAGGCCGATCTCTCCCGCCGCGACGTGCAACTGGCGCTGTTCGCCGACCGCGAGGACTACCTGGTGCGGACCGCCGCGCACCGGCTGCGCGCCCGGGCCGAGGACACCGGTCCGTTCGAGGCGTTCAACAATGCCCAGGACCACATCCTGGCGGCCGGGACCGCGCACATCGACAGGCTGGTGTTGGAGGCGTTCATCGAGGGCATCGCCGACATCGAGGATCCCGAGGCGAGGAAACTGGCCGAGGACATGTGTGATCTCTTCGTGTACACGCTGCTCGAGGAGAACTCCGCCTGGTTCGTCATGCACCGGTTCATGTCGGTGGAGCGGGCCAAGGCGGTGCGGCGCGGGGTCAACGAACTCGTCGATCGGCTGCGCCCGCACGCGCTGACCCTCGTCGAGGGTCTCGGCGTGCCCGAGGAGATGCTGGGCGCCGCGCTGCTGCACGATGCCAATGTGTATCAGCGCTGCTGAGGCTCGCCGTCCGGGCGCTGCCGGTGAGCGTCCCGGGCTGCGTCCGGTTCGCCGGTTCCGTGTCGACCGGCGACGAGTTCCACCGCGGTACAGCAGATGATCGCGATGCTCAGCCCGGCCGCCGCACCGCCGATGACATCGGTCAGATGGTGATACCCCATGCCGACCTGTCCGGCCGCCACCGCGACCACCGCGAGGCCGGTCAGGACGGCGACCACCGACCCGGCCCGTCGCGAATCGCTGAGCAGCACGAAGGTGCAGGCCACGGCGACCATGTGGACGGTGTGCCCGCTCGGATAGGCGAGATAGTCGTGCAGCGGACGGTCGAACAGCGGCTTGAGGACCGCGGTATTCACGATCAGCGCCACCTCGGGCACCACCAGCATGGTGGCGGCCACCCGCCGACGACGCCGCCACGCGAACCACGCGACGGCGAGCAGTAGCGCCGCGACCACCACGGGCGCGTCACTGGGCGCGACGAGCCAGCGGTCCGGCGCCGAGGGCGGCCCGGCGGCCACCACATCGGCGAACGCGCTGTCCAGCGGGGTCGGGCCGCCACCGGGCGGGAACGTCAGTGGCAGCGCGAAGGTGGTGAGCGCGGCTGCTGTGGCGGTGACCGCGCGGATACCCATCCCCGCGTGTTGTCGGAGCATCCGACGACGATACGAGCCGAGGTCAATCCACGATGTAGGTGCCGAGCAGGGCCAGCACGAACCACGCCGCCCAAACCACCACGATGACCATGGCGATGGCCAGGGTGGTGCGCATCCAGGCGCGGCCCATGTCGATGTCGCCGGACTCACCGGGATAGAGCTTCCACGGGCTGAACCAGGGCGCGCGCACCAGCCGCGGACGGGCGTCGCGCTCGAGCTGGGCCAATTCCTCGGCGTAGGCCTCGGCCTGGGCCTGGTTCGGGCCGCCGTGCCAGAGCCCGATGTCGATCGGGCCGATGAAGCCTTCGTTGAGCAGTTCCTGCGGGGCGGGCAGGTAGGGCAGCAGGCCCAGGCCGCGGAAGGCGACCGCCACGTCGTTGGCGGTCCACAGATGCTTCTCGCTCTGCGCGAGCGTGTCGAAGTAGTGGCGCAACCGTGCCGGGTCGCTGCCGAGGATGGCGTCGAAACTCGGATCGCGCCACGCCTGGTGGATCTCGACGGTGGTACCGCGCGGCGGAATGATCAACGACACGCCGTGCACGGCGCGCTGTCCGAGGCCGCGCGCCGACAGCCAGTCCTGCAGCGCGTGGGTGTGCTCACGAGAGCGTTCCAACGGCGTTCGCTTGTCGCGGCCGAACACGACCGGGGACCCGCCGAGTGTCCACGAGCCGTTGAGCGGGATGTCGAGCACGCCGTCCTCGTCGATGTCGGGCACATCGGCCTCGATCACCACGCAACTGGTCGGGGTCCACACCACCGCGTCGAACTGGTGCAGCCGATCGCGGTGAAACAGGCTGCAATTGATCGTCGCGACACCGTGCGGACTGCCCGGGTCCTTCCAGGTGCGCAGCCAGTCGATCAGCGCCCGCTCGGCATCGGTGCCCGCCGGATTCTGTACTCGCACAAGCATTCGCGACCGCCCTTCACGTCGTCACCCCACCAGGGGACAGGATACGGGCGATCGGCGCGCCGCGGCGCCGCGCGCGCCGGGGCCGTGGGTATCGGCTCGGATCAGTCCGGAAGTTCGGCTCGTATCCGGCCCGCCGTGACCGCCCGCGCCAACTCCGCGTGATCGGCCTCGGTCTGATCGGCATAGCGCACCGCGAAGGCGGTCATCGACTCCTCGAATCGCTCGTCGCCGTCGAGATAGCCCGACAGCAGACGCGGATCGACCGACCTGGCGTGCGCCCTGGCCAGCAGCGCGCCCGCGAGCCTGCCGTAGTCGTCGAGATCGTCGGCGCCGAGCCCGGCCGGATCGATGCTGCCCTTGAGATTGCGGAACTGACGCACGATGAACGGCAGTTCGCGGCCGTTCAGACGCAGTGTGCTCCAGCCGAGCAGGATATCGGTCTCGGCCTGAACCAGTCTGGCGCCCTGCACGATTCGTTCGCCTTCGTGGGCCACCGGCGGTGCGGTCAGGTACGGCGCGAGCGAGGAGGGGATCGACTGCTTGAGCTGGAGCACCAGCACTTCGCCGTCGTTGCCGTGCAGCAGGGCGACATAGCTGTGCAGGCCGACGCTGCCGGTGCCGACGATGCGGAAAGCCACATCCGATACCGCGAATCGGGCGAGCAGATTGCGTCGCGACTCCCGAAGGGTGCTCGCGTAGCGCTCGAGCCCGCCGGTCACTTCGTCGGCGACCTCGTCGGTGACCGGGGTGAGTACCGGCGGATCGCTGACGAAGCGATGTCTGCGCACGCCGGTCTCGTGGTCGTCGATGTGCTCGGCCCACTTGGCGGCGACCTTGGCGCTGGTGTTCTTGCGCGCCTTCTTGGCCGCCTTCTCGAAGTCGTCGATGAGGTCGCCTGCCTCGGCGTGCTCGAGGATCGACTTGTCGGGCAGCGCGCTCCACGACTGCATGAACGGCTGTTCGGCCAGTGTGTCGATGGTGAGCCGGTAGGTGCGCGCGGCGTCGCGGGCCGCCCGTGCGCAGTCCTGCTCGCCGACTCCGGACTCCCGGCCCGCCAGCACCAGACTGGCGGCCAGGCGCTCGAGATCCCACTCCCACGGCCCGGCGATGGTCTCGTCGAAATCGTTGATGTCCATGACGATCTCACCGCGCGAGGTGCCGTACAGGCCGAAATTCGCGGCGTGCGCGTCACCGCACAGCTGCGCGTGTACGCCGCTGACCGGGCCGTCGGCGAGGTCGGCGGCCATCAGCCCTGCCGTGCCGCGATAGAAGGTGAACGGCCCGCTCGCCATCCTGCCCACCCGCAGCGGCACCAGATGCGCGAGCCGGTCGGCGTGCGCGGCGGTGAGGAACTCGAGCACGCCGGGACGGCGCTCGCCGCGGGCCTGCCGGTCGCGTGCGGTCACCGGCACCCGCTCGCGCAGCGCGCGGCCGCGGGCCCGCACTTGTTCGGCGGGCACGTAGGAGCGGAGATTCACACGATCATCGAGCACAAGCGATCACGGTAACCCCACGACGGCCCGCCGCGCGCGTCGCGGCGGGGTGACCTGCCGCGGATCCGGACTTCGCCGCGGCGCCGGGCAGGTCACCGGGACCGGTTCGGATCAGGGAGCCGTCGGGACCGGGGGATCGATCGGGGTGATCGGCAGCCGCAGCGCGCCGGGCGCGGCCTCGGGCACCGTGGGGTGCACCGGCCGGACCGGCTGGATGCGCCGGTACTGCTCGCCCAGTTCCGGCCGTGGATCGGTCTCGCCCTTGTTCGGCCAGAACGCCATCGCCCGCTCGGCCTGGGCGGTGATGGTCAGCGAGGGGTTCACACCCAGGTTCGCGGTCACCGCCGAGCCGTCGGCGATGTGCAGACCGGGATGCCCGAACACGCGCTGGTAGGGATCGACCACGCCGCTTTCGGGCCCCTCGCCGATCACGCAGCCGCCGATGTAGTGGGCGGTGGCGGGGATGTCGAACACATCCATGATCAGGCCGTGGGCGTCGCCGTCGACCTTGTCGGCGAAGCGCTCGGCGATCTCGTGGGCCAGCGGGATCCAGGTCGGGTTGGGTTCGCCGGTGCCCTGTTTCGTGCGCAGCGCACCGCGCTCGAGGAAGGAGGTCAGCGAGTTGTCCAGCGACTGCATCACCAGCAGGATCACCGAGCGTTCCGAGCCGCGATAGATCCAGCAACTGCGCAGGAAGTGGATCGGGTGCAGCAGTGTCGCCAGCAGGAACCGCAGGAACCGGAACGCGCCGCCGTCGATCATCGGGACCGCCATCGTCGCGAGCGCGTTCTGCCCGGCGCCGTAGTGGCAGACCTCGACGTGGGTGTTCGGCTCGGGGTGGATCGAGGAGGTGATCGCCACGCCTTGGGCAAAGTCGTAGCGAGTGCGGCTGGCGACATTGAGGATCGCCTCGGAATTGCTGCGCGTCAGCTCGCCGAGCCGGGGCGAGAGGTCGGGCAGCACGCCCTCGTCGCGCATCTTGTGTAGCAACTTCTGTGTGCCGAGCGCCGCGCCGGCGAACACGACCTGTCCGGCGGTGAAGGTCTTGGGCTCCTTGCGGATCCAGCGCCCGGAGCGCACCGTGTCGACCGCGTAACCGCCCCCGTCGAGCGGGCGCACCGCCGTCGCGGTGGTCAGCGAATGCACCTGCGCGCCCGCCTGCTCGGCGAGGTAGAGGTAATTGGTGGGAGTGGTGTTCTTGGCGTTGTGCGGGCAGCCGGTCAGGCAGCGCGAACAGTGGATGCAGCCGTTGCGGCGCGGGCCCGCGCCGCCGAAGTAGGGATCGTCCACCTCCACGCCTTCGGCCTCGTCGTTGAAGAACACACCGACCCTGGTCGCGTGGAAGGTGTCGCCGACGCCCATGTCCTCGGCGACCTGTCTGATGATGTCGTCGGCAGGGGTCGTGCGCGGATTGGTCACCACGCCGAGCATGCGCTGGGCCTGGTCGTAGTACGGGGCCAGTTCGCTGCGCCAGTCGGTGATGTGGGCCCACTGCTTGTCGGTGTAGAAGGCGGGCAGCGGCTCATAGAGCGTGTTGCCGTAGATCAGCGATCCGCCGCCCACGCCCGCGCCGGAGAAGACCGCGCACTTGCCGAGGATGCTGATGGCCTGCGGGCCGGTCATCCCCAGTTTCGGCGCCCAGATGGACTTGCGCACGTTCCAATTGGTCGTGGGCAGGTCCTCCGCGGTCCAGCGCCGGCCCGCCTCGAGCACGCCGACCCGATAGCCCTTCTCGGTCAGCCGCAACGCACTGACGCTGCCGCCGAACCCGGAGCCGATCACCACCACGTCGTAGTCGAACTCGGCCATTGTTTCCTCTCGATCACCAACGGTTCGATGAGATGCTTTCACAGTCATTCTTTCACCGTGGTCGTTGTGGCGAAAAGCAATGCCGAGGTTCGATGCCGAGCTCTGCGGTGGCCGCGACGGCGCGCCCGGATGGCGAGTCCGCACGCGCGTGCGGTATGCACAGCGGGTGACCACGAAAGCCGCCGACCGCATCCTCACCATTCCCAACGTGCTGAGCGTGCTGCGCCTGATCGGCGTGCCGGTGTTCCTGTGGCTGATGCTGGTCGAACACGCCGACGGATGGGCCTTCGCGCTGCTGGTCGCCAGCGGCCTGACCGACTTCCTCGACGGCAAACTGGCCAGGCTGCTCGACCAGGGGTCCCGGCTCGGCGCGATCCTCGACCCGCTCGTCGACAGGCTGTTCCTGGTGACCACCCTGGCGGCTTTCGTGGTGCGCGGGTTACTGCCCTGGTGGGTCGCCTTGCTGTTGATCGGTCGGGACGTCGTACTGGCGCTGCTGCTGCCGATCTACCGCCGCCGCGACCTCGACCCGCCCGAGGTGATCTACCTCGGCAAAGCGGCGACTTTCGCGCTGATGTCGGCGCTGCCGTGGCTGCTGGCGGGAGAGATGGATTGGCCGCTGGCCGGATTCGGCGCGGCCTTCGGTGCTGCGCTGCTCATCTGGGGCACCGTGGTGTATCTCTGGACCGGCCTGTTGTACGCGGGCAAGGCGGTGGCGGTGGCGCGCGCGATACCGGCTGTGCGGCACGGTCACCCATAGCGGATAAGGTTGCGTGCAACGTTCACGACGAAAGGACGCCACGTGGCCCTGACCCCCGAGGATCTGCGCTACACCGAGGAGCACGAGTGGGTACGCCGGATCGGCCCCACCCGGGTGCGGGTCGGCATCACCGACTACGCGCAGTCCCAGCTCGGTGATGTCGTGTTCGTTCAACTGCCCGACGTGCCACGCGCGGCCGAGGCGGGGGAGAGCGTCGCAGAGGTGGAGTCGACCAAGAGCGTTTCCGACATCTACGCCCCTCTCGCCGCGAAAATCATTGTGGTGAACGAGGAATTGACGGCCGCGCCCGAGACGCTGAACGCCGATCCGTACGGCGCCGGGTGGCTCTTCGAAGCGGAGGTGGACGACGCTTCCCTGCTCGACACCACACTCGGTGAACTGCTGGATGCGGCAGGTTATCAAGGAGTTATCGGGGGCTGAATCAGCCTTCCCGGTTCCCCCTGCACGGGCAGCCCCCGGCAGGGTACGGTCAAAGCCAACGGATGAGCCGGCGCTCTCGCGCGGGCATTCTGCCGACACGAACTCGTGTCGACCAAAGCATCACCTGCTTGCATGGATAATCAGGTTCGAGGAGGAGAGAAACGGTGAGCGAGAACAAAGACCCGGGTTACCAGGAGACCGCGGCCGAGACGACGTCGGTCTTCCGCGCGGATTTCCTGAACGAGGTCGACGCGTCGCGCTCCGAGCAGACCGGCGAACCGCCGGTCCAGGGGGTCGAGGGCCTACCGGCGGGAGCCGCTCTCCTTGTCGTCAAGCGCGGACCGAACGCGGGGTCGAGGTTTCTGCTGGATCAGCCCACCACGTCGGCGGGTCGCCATCCCGACAGTGACATCTTCCTCGACGATGTCACCGTCAGCCGGCGGCACGCGGAGTTCCGTCAGGACGACGACACCTTCCAGGTGGTCGATGTGGGCAGCCTGAACGGCACCTACGTCAACCGGGAGCCGGTGGATTCCTCCGAACTGCAGAACGGTGACGAGGTACAGATCGGCAAGTTCCGCCTGGTCTTCCTGACCGGGCCGCGCGCGCAGGCGAACGAGTCCTCGGCGGGTGCGGGAAGCATGTGAAGCGCTGCTTCGGGTGGCGGTGTCGGGAGGTATCGATCCAGTAGCGGCGTCGCCTGGAACAGGCTGGGGGACGGGAAGGGCTGGCGACGGTGAGCGGTGCGGCGCAGTGGGCGCGCGGAGGGATGTCCATCGGCTCCGTGCTCGACCTGTTGCGCCCTGACTTCCCGGACGTCACCATTTCCAAGATTCGATTCCTCGAGTCCGAGGGCTTGATCCGCCCGGAGCGCACGCCGTCGGGATACCGGCGGTTCTCGGTGGCCGACTGCGAGCGGCTGCGGTTCATCCTGACCGCGCAGCGCGACCAGTATCTGCCGTTGAAGGTGATCAAGGAACAACTCGAAGCGATCGACAGCGGGGCGGCCACGCTCGGCGTCCGGGAAGCGCGCGCCCGCTCGCATCCCGGTCGGCCGGGCGCCCCGGAACCGGAGCGTTCCGCCGGCGCCGACGGGCGCACCATGCCGCGTCCACTCAACGTGGTGGGCGAGACGGTGAGTCCCGAGGAATTGCGCTTCGATCACGAAATCCGGCTCACCCGAGCCGATCTGCTCGCCCAGGCGGGTGTCGACGAGAAGTTTCTCAACGACCTCGTCCGAGCGAATCTGGTCACTCCCGGCCCGGCGGGGTTCTTCGGCGCCGACGATGTGCCGCTGGTCAGGACCGCCCGCGCGATGGCCGAGTTCGGACTGGAGGCGCGCCATCTGCGTGCCTTCAAGCTGGCCGCCGACCGCGAGGCCGCGCTGCTCGCTCAGATCGCCGCGCCGATCGCCAAGAGCCGGGACGCGGGCGCGCGGGCGCGGGCGGAGGAGACCGTGCGCGAGCTCGCGGCGTTGTCGCTGAGCCTGCACACCCACTTGGTCAAGGCCGCGGTCCGCAGCGCTCTGGGCAATTGACCCGGCCGGCGTGACCCGACGGTGTCCGATACGCCATCGGGCCGCGGCAGCCGATCGCGGCACTCCCTGGAATTCGCTTAGACTCGTATTCACGGCGAGCTCTGCGGCGGTCGGCGGGCGGTCGGCGATTATGGGAGGCAGTGGCATGAGTGAAATGCGTGTGATCGGCATCCGCGTCGAGCAGCCACAGAACCAGCCGGTGCTGTTGCTTCGGGAGGTGTCCGGGGAGCGGTATCTGCCCATATGGATCGGGCAGGCCGAAGCCGCGGCCATCGTGCTCGAACAGGAGCATGTGACCCCGGTACGGCCGCTGACGCACGACCTGATCAAGATCATGATCACCGAACTCGGGCATACGCTCAAAGAGGTCAGGATCATCGATCTCAAGCAGGGCACCTTCTACGCCGATCTGGTGTTCGAGAACGACGTGCGGATCTCCGCGCGGCCCTCGGATTCGGTCGCCATCGCGCTGCGCGTGGGTTGCCCGATCTATGCCGAGGAGCCGGTGCTCGAGGAAGCGGGCTTGGTCATGCCCGACGAGCGCGAGGACGAGGTCGAGAAGTTCAAGGAGTTCCTCGACTCGGTATCGCCGGACGATTTCAAGGCGACCGACGGCTGATTTCTCTACCTGAAGTACAGCCTGAGACTTTTACCGCGCGTCGCGTTTGGTCCGACGACACCGGTGCCCGGAGAATCGACGGGAGTAATCTCGATAGTCGGGCCGTGGTCGCTGTCGGTGGAATCCGGCGGATGGTGAGCGTCGGTCGCTAACGGAGTCGGGTCATCGATGGGGCCAGGCGTCGGCGGAGCAAGGGAGTGGTCAATGGCAGAGCAATCGCGGGATGTGGTACAGCCAGGCCTGTTCCCCAACGATGCGGTGCCGGACGATTTGGTCGGGTACCGGGTTCCCAGCGCGTGTCAGGTCGCGGGCATCACCTACCGTCAGCTCGATTACTGGGCGCGCACGGGACTTGTCGTGCCCTCGATTCGCAGCGCGGCGGGCTCGGGAAGTCAGCGGCTGTATTCGTTCAAGGACATTCTGGTCCTGAAGATCGTCAAGCGGCTGCTCGACGCCGGTATCTCGCTGCAGAACATTCGCATCGCGGTCGATCATCTGCGCAGCCGTGGCGTGGAGGATCTGGCCGGGATCACGCTGTTCTCCGACGGCACGTCGGTCTACGAGTGCACCTCGCCGGAGGAAGTCGTCGACTTACTGCAGGGCGGGCAGGGCGTGTTCGGAATCGCGGTCAGCGGTGCGATGCGGGAACTGACCGGCATCATCGCGAATTTCCCGGCCGAACGTGCCGCGGCGGTCACCGAGCGGCCCGAGGACGAATTGTCCTACCGCCGCAAGGCGCGGATGAATCGCGCCACCGGATAGGCGTACATCGGCGTTCGCCGGATGTTCGCGGACAGTGACGAGCGCGACATGGTCTCCGGCACGTCGATTCACAGACACCCGGCCTAGACTGGGTGGGCGTCGCGTCGTGCGGGAGAGTCCCGGTTTGCTGAAACCGGGCGCCGAAGGAGCAGCACCTCCCCGTCAATCTCTCAGGCACCAGGACCGTACGACCTTCGACGCCTCTGGAAAGCGGTGATCCGTGCCTCGGCGCGGTAGCGCCCGCCCACGGGGAAAGGGACTCGGCAGCACGCCCGGTTCCCGAATCTCTCAGGCAGCAGCGACAGAGGGGGAGGGCAGGAAACCGTCGACCTGGTCGACCCCGCCCCGCCTTGGGAGTTGCCGCCGTGACCCGATCATCGTTCGCCGACCGCCATATCGGCCCCGACGCCGACGAACTGGCCAGGATTCTCGACGTCGTGGGCGTCGGATCCCTCGACGCGCTGGCCGCCGCCGCGCTGCCCGCCGGCATCCTCGACGACGCCGAAGGCCCGCTGGCCGCGCTGCCACCTGCGGTGAGCGAGCACGAGGCGTTGGCCCAGCTGTCGGCGCTCGCGGCCGCGAACACCGTCGCGACGTCGATGATCGGTCTGGGTTATTACGACACCTTGACTCCGCCCGTTCTGGTGCGCAATCTGATCGAGAACCCGGCCTGGTACACCGCCTATACGCCGTACCAGCCCGAGATCAGCCAGGGCCGCCTCGAGGCGCTGCTCAACTTCCAGACCATGGTCGCGGACCTCACCGGCATGCCGGTCGCCAACGCGTCGATGCTGGACGAGGCGACCGCGGCCGCCGAAGCCATGACGCTGCTTCGCCGGGCGGGGAGGTCGCATTCGGCCCGGCTGGTGATCGACACCGACCTGTTCCCGCAGACCCGCACCGTGCTGTTCACCCGCGCCGAGCCGCTGGGGATCGAGATCGTCGAAGCCGATCTGGCATCGGAGGGGCTGCCCGAGGGTGCGTTCTTCGGCGTCGTCGTGCAGACGCCGGGCGCGTCGGGGCGGTTGGTCGACTGGTCGTCGCTGATCGAGGCGGCGCACGAGCGTGGTGCGCTGGTCGCCGTCGGCGCCGACCTGCTGGCGATGACGTTGGTGACCCCGCCCGGCGAGCAGGGCGCCGACGCGTGTTTCGGAACCACCCAGCGCTTCGGCGTGCCGATGGGCTTCGGCGGTCCGCATGCCGGGTATCTGGCGGTGCGCACCGCGCACGCCCGTCAGCTGCCGGGCAGGCTGGTCGGGGTGTCCAAGGACGCCGACGGCAATGCCGCCTACCGGCTCGCGCTGCAGACCCGCGAGCAGCACATCCGTAGGGAGAAGGCCACCTCGAACATCTGCACCGCCCAGGTGCTGCTGGCGGTCCTGGCCGCGATGTATGCGAGCTACCACGGGTCCGACGGGTTGCGCGAGATCGCGCGGCGGGTGCACGCGCGAGCCCAGCGCCTCGCGGCCGCCCTCGGTGACGCGCTGGTGCACGACCGGTTCTTCGACACCGTGCTGGCCCGGGTGCCGGGCCAGGCCGAGGCCGTGGTCGCCAAGGCCGCGGCGTGCGGGATCAACCTGCGCCTCGTCGACGCCGATCACGTCGCGGTGGCCTGCGACGAGGCCACCACCGATGCGCACATCGAGTCCGTGCTCGATTCGTTCGGCGTCGCCGAGACCGAGCCGACGGCGGTCGGTGGTGATCGTGTCGCCGGGGTCGAGGATCGGACCTCGGACTACCTCACCCATCCGGCGTTCACCCGCTACCGCACCGAGACCGCCATGCTGCGCTACCTGCGCGGGCTGTCGGACAAGGACATCGCCCTGGACCGCAGCATGATTCCGCTCGGCTCGTGCACCATGAAGCTCAACGCCACTGTCGAGATGGAGCCGATCACCTGGCCCGGCTTCAGCAAGCTGCATCCCTATGCTCCGGTCGAGGACGCCCCCGGTCTGCTGAAGCTGGTCGCGGATCTCGAGACCTGGCTGGCCGAGATCACCGGCTACGACGCGGTGAGCCTGCAGCCCAATGCGGGCAGCCAGGGCGAGTACGCCGGTCTGCTGGCGATCCGCCGCTATCACCTCGATCGCGGCGAGACCCATCGCGACATCTGTCTGATTCCGTCCAGTGCGCACGGCACCAACGCCGCCTCCGCGGCGATGGCGGGACTGCGTGTCGAAGTGGTGAAATGCCGCGACAACGGCGACGTCGATCTCGACGACCTGCGCGCGAAGATCGCCGATCACGCCGAGCGGCTGGCCTGCATCATGATCACCTACCCGTCCACTCATGGCGTCTACGAGCACGAGGTCGCCGAGTTGTGCGCGCTGGTGCACGACGCGGGCGGGCAGGTCTACGTCGACGGCGCGAACCTCAACGCCCTGGTCGGGCTGGCCAGACCGGGCCGGTTCGGCGGCGACGTCAGCCACCTCAATCTGCACAAGACCTTCTGCATCCCGCACGGCGGCGGTGGTCCCGGCGTCGGCCCCGTCGCCGTGCGCTCGCATCTGGCGCGGTACCTGCCGGGCGATCCGCTCGAGCCGGGCTCGCACGCGGTCTCGGCCGCTCGCTACGGCTCGGCCTCGATTCTGCCGATCACCTGGGCCTATATCCGCATGATGGGCGCCGAGGGCCTGCGCCGGGCGACGCTGGCGGCGATCGCCTCGGCCAACTACCTCGCCCGTCGCCTCGACGAGTACTTCCCGGTGCTCTACACCGGCGAGAACGGCATGGTCGCCCACGAGTGCATCCTCGACCTGCGCGAGATCACCAAGAACACCGGCGTCACCGTCGACGATGTCGCGAAGCGCCTGGCCGACTACGGTTTCCACGCGCCGACGATGAGCTTCCCGGTCGCGGGCACCCTGATGGTGGAGCCGACCGAGAGCGAGAACCTGGCCGAACTCGACGAGTTCGTCGAGGCCATGATCGCCATCCGCGCCGAGATCGATCAGGTCGGCGCGGGGGTGTGGCCGGTCGAGGACAATCCGCTGCGCGGAGCGCCGCACACCGCCGAATGCATGGTCGGTGAGTGGGACCACCCGTACTCTCGCGAGATCGCCGTCTATCCCCGGGGGATGGGGCACAGCCGGGCCAAGGTGTGGCCGTCGGTGCGGCGCATCGACGGTGCGTTCGGCGACCGCAATCTGGTCTGCTCCTGCCCGCCGCCGGAGGCCTACACGCAGTGATCCGCCGTCGCGCCGGACTCTCGATCGAGGAGTCCGGCGCGGGCCGCGGCGGCCGCGATGTCGGCGGCGCGGCGCGTGAACGCCTCGTCGACCGGCTCGTGAGTGATGAGCAGCCGGTGGAAGACCGGGGCGAGGGCTTGGCGGATCACCGCCTCGGCGTCGATTTCGGCGGAGAGTTCGCCACGCTCGACCGCGCGGGCGACGATCACCGCGCACTGCCGATGCCTGGCGCGGTAGAACTCCCGTAACGCCTCGGCCGCTTCGGTGCTCTGCAGCGCCGCGGTGACGAAGGCGGTCGCGACCGGTCCCGCGGCGGGATCGGCGAAGCCGGTGTGCAAGAGCGCGGTCAGCGCCCGCAGATCCGTGCCGAAAGCACCCGTGTCGGGCAGCGGCCACGGCTCGTCGGCGGCCAGTTCGAGCGCGTCGGTGACCAGGCCGGCCGCATCACGCCAGCGACGGTAGACGGTCGTCTTGTGCACGCCTGAGCGCTGCGCCACGTTCTCCACGGTCAGTCCCGCGAATCCATGAGCCACCAGTTCGTCGAGCGTCGCCTGCCGGACGGCGTCGCGGACCCGTGCGCTGCGTCCGCCGGGTCGCCTCGAAGTTTCCAAAGACAACTCCTGTTGCATTAGTTGTTCGACTGTCGTATCTTAATGCTACACAAGTAGCGATTGGAGATTCGACTGACCACTCAACTGACCCTGCGCAATGTCGGGAAGTCCTACGGCCCGCGCGTCGTCCTCGACGCGGTATCGCTGTCGATCGCCCCCGGTGAGCGGGTGGGTATCGTCGGCGAGAACGGTTCGGGGAAGTCGACGCTGTTGCGCATCATGGCCGGGATCGAGGCGCCCGACGAAGGTGAGGTCGTCTGCTTCGCGTCCGGTGGCACGGGCCATCTCGAGCAGACTCTCGATGCCGAAACCGTCGGTGACGCGGTAGATGTCGCACTCGCGGATATTCGTGAGACGGCCCTGGCCATGCAGCGGGCCGCCGAGGCGCAGGACATGGAAGCCTATGGCGAACTGCTCACCGTGTTCGAAGCGCGCGACGGCTACCAGGCCGACCTGAGGGTCGAGCAGGCGATGCACGGCCTCGGTCTCGGGCACCTGGACCGGCATCGGGCCGTCGCTACCCTGTCCGGCGGCGAGCGCGCACGCCTGGCGCTGGCCTGCCTGCTGGCCTCCTCCCCGGAGATCCTGTTGCTCGACGAGCCGACCAACCATCTCGACGACGCCGCGCTGACCTGGCTGGAGGACCGGTTGCGTGGGCACCACGGCACGGTCGTCGTGGTATCGCACGACCGGGTCTTCCTGGACCGGGTGGCGACCGCGGTGGTGCTCGTCGAGGAGGGCGGCCTCACTCGTTTCGGTGGCGGCTATTCGGATCTGCTCGCAGCCGAGGCGGCCGCACGGCATCGGTGGGGGCAGGACTACGCGCGCTGGTGCGCGGAGATCGCCCGGCTGCGCGAGTTCTCCCGCGACACCGCGCACCGGGTCGCGGTGGGCCGGGCGCAGCGCGACAACAACAAGATGGCCTACGACCGGCATGCGGGCCGGGTGCAGAATTCGGTGTCCTCGCGCGTGCGCCAGGCGGTCGAGAAAGTACGCAGGCTGGAGGCCGATCCGGTGCCGCGGCCGCCGGAACCGTTGCGGTTCGGCGGGGGATTTCGCGCCGCGCGCCCGGTCCGTTTCGAGCTGGGTGTGCTGACACTGGGCCCGCGGGACCGCCTGCTGATCCACGGGCCCAACGGGTCCGGCAAGTCGACGCTGCTCGACCGGATGTACGCGACGGTGTCCGGGCGGGTCGGCTATCTCCGGCAGGAAGAGAGCTTCGATCCGCGGCACAGTGTGGTCGACGCCTACGGCGGTTCCCGTTCGGCACTGCTGACGACCGGGCTGTTCCGGGCGGACGCGCTGGACCAGCCGGTCGGCGCGTTGTCGGAAGGGCAGCGGCGCAGGCTGTCACTGGCCCGCCTGATCGCGGGGGAGCACGACCTGCTGTTGCTCGACGAACCGACCAATCACCTGTCCCTGCGGCTGGTGGAAGAACTGGAACAGGCGCTGGCCGACTATCGGGGCGCACTCGTCGTCGTCACGCACGATCGTGGGCTGCGGCGCAGGTTCCGGGGGACGCACAAGGAGGTGGGCGAGTTTGCCTGAGATCGTGGAAGTCGTCGAGGTCGACGGCGGTCCGTACGGTGTCGCCGTGGATGCGGCGGGCATGGTCTGGTGCACGCTGGCCGAGCGCGGAGCGATCGCACGATGGGATGGCTCACGGCTCGAGATGTTCGGGCTCGAGCCCGCCGACGGGTCGCCGACCGTCATCATCGCGCACGGAAATGACGTGTGGTTCACAGAGTTTCGCGGTAACCGGATCGGCAGGATCGGGTCGGGCGGCGCATGCGAGTACCTTCCCGCCGACTCCCCGTACGGCCTGTGCCTCGCCCCGGACGGTGCCCTCTGGTACACGGAGGTGAACGCGAACGCGGTGGTGCGTCGTGATCCGGCCGGCGCGCTCGACCGGTACACCGTCGAGGGCATGCCGTCGACGATCGCCGCAGCTCCCGACGGCACGGTCTGGTTCACCCTGAATCAGGCGAACGCGATCGGCCGGATCACCGCGGCAGGAGGGCTCTCGGTCCAGTCACTGCCCACCGAAGCCGCGGCGCCGGTGGGGATCACCGTCCGCGGGGACGGCGCCTGGTTCGTCGAGATCGGCGCCGGGCAGCTCGGCCACATCCCTGCCAGAGGCGCAGCCGGTTCCGACGACGCGGTTGCCGCTCACGGCACAGTCGCCACCCACGGTCCGGTCATCGAATTCCCGTTGCCGGATCGCGCGGCGAAGCCACACGCCGTCGTCGCCGGTCCCGACGGTGCGCTGTGGTTCACCGAGTGGGCGTCGTCGCGGCTGGGCCGGATGACCGTGGACGGCGCGGTCACCGGGTCGGCGCTCCCCGGCGCGGAACCGCACGGTCTCACCGTCGCGCCCGACGGCTCGATCTGGGTCGCGATGGAGTCGGGTGCCCTCGTGCGGGTGCGCCCGGACACGACTCGGTGACGTCGGGCTGGGCCCGAGCGCGCTGGGCAGCCGGATCGCCTCCGGGGCGCGGCCGCACCTGATGCGGTGCGGCCGGACACCGCCTGGCGCTTGCCGACCGGGACTCGTCGCCCCGGCCCGATCTCCGGCTAGGTGGTGGTCAGCGCCTGCACCACGGCGGTGCCGAAGCTCAGGTCGTCGGACGTGGTGACCTGGGTGTAGGTGCCGCCGGTCCGGCCAGCGGCCGTTTTCAGCGACTCGGAGCCGTCGCCGCCGATCGCGATCACGTCGAGGCGGACCGGGCGTTGCGGATCCGCTGCCTCGGTCAGCGCCGACAGCAGCGCGGCGCCGGTGAGCGAGGAGTCGTCGTCGGGGCCGTCGGTGATCAGCAGGATCGAATTGGTGCGTCCGGCTTCGTAGTTCTCGATCGCCGCGCGGTAGGCCGCCAGCAGCGACGGATACGCCTGGTCGGCGGCGGTCGATGTGGCTTCGACTCCGCCGAGCGCCTCGTCCACGGCGGCGCGCTGGGTGTCGGTGAGCGTGGCGGTCTCGGCCCGCACCTCGTAGGGCGTGCTCCCGTCGAGGTTCTTGCCGAAGGTCCAGAGACCGAAGCCGAAGTCCGGCGGCATGACAGTGAGGGTGGACCGCAGCGCGCCGAGGGCATTGGTCAGGCGGGTTGTCGCGCCTTCGGCGGTCGACATGGAGGAGGAGACGTCGAGCAGGACGGTCGCATGCACGCCCAGGACCGGATTGTCCAGGGTGGCGCGGACGGTCTCCAGCGCGGCGCGATTCGCACCCGCACCGGTGGGAGGCGGGGTCGCGGTGAAGCCCGCGGAGCTGAAGAACTGGGCTTGCTGGGGGTGGCGCAGATAGTCGATGAACATCCCGGCGGCCAGGTTCGCGGTCTGATCGACCCATGGTCCCGACATGAGCGCGGCCGGGTGGTCGGCGTAGACGGTGGTGCCGACCGGGCGGTAGGCGATCAGCCCTGGTTGTCCGGCGATCTGTTGTTCGGTGGCCGTCACCGCGTGCACGCCCGACCCCGCGCCGCCTGCCGCGGCCAGCGCGGAGGCCACGTCGGTGGATTCCGGAGCGCCGACCGCGAGACCGGACACCGCGGCGACCGCTTGCCCCGAGGACGCGCCCGATTCTGTCAACGGCTCTTCGCCGGACACCGCCGCGGCGACCGACATCGCGACCGCCAGGCTCGCATCGCCACCGGGCAGCGCCAGCCCCAACCCGCCCCATCCGGACAAGCCCAGCTCGTCGAGCGTGCCCTGCTGGAACCGGGCGAGATCCGCCCACGCGACCTGTGCGAGCGTCAGCGCGGCGTGCAGTTGCTCGGGCACGCCCAGCGCGATCGGGGTGGACGCGATGGGCGAGGGTTCACCGGCGATCAGGCCGGGCACCCGCATGTACTCCACCGAACGCGAGGAGTCCGGAATCCACAACACCGGCTGCGGGCCGAGTTCGCCCTCGTCCCACGCGCCGCCCGCGCGGAACGCCTCCGCGATCGCCGCCGACGGCCGCGCGAGGACCGAGACCCGCACGCAGTGATCGCGAACGATCGGTTCGGTGGCGTTGTACTTCTCGGCGACCGCTCGTACCGGCGCCTCGATATCGGGATCGACCGTGACGTCGACGACCGCTTCGCCTTCCACGCACTCGGCCGCCGCCGCGCTGTCGCGGTCGGCCGCTCGATCCTGGAACCGGAACCACGCGAAGACCGCCACGACCAACAGCAACAGGGCCACCACGGCGAGAACCGGACCCTTGCTGATGCCTCTGGATCCGTTGTCGCTGCGATGTGTACCCACGGCCGGTAAGTGTATGGTCACGCGCCGTGTGACGAACGTCGAGGGAGGCAGTCGCCCGCGGACGGGGGAATCGCCAGGTCAACCGCATCAGACCCGGCAGGCGAGCGCCTCGCCTCGCCGGGCCTGACGCATCGCGGACCGGATCAGTCGCGCACCAGGTGCCCCCGGTCGAACTCCGAACCGCCCCAGACCCCCGACTGCCCGGTCTCGGCGGCGAACTCACCGCAGGCGGTCCGGATGGGGCAGCTCGCGCAGATGGCGCGGGCGTAGTCGAAGTCCTCGGACGGGAACGGGAACCAGGCATCGTGGTTGGGATCGCCGCGGCAGGCGGCGCGATGCCAGTCCCGCGCGTCGGACAACGGCAGCAGGTCGGCGAGGACCCGCTGGGCCGCGGTGGGCAGGGTTCGGACAGACATGACGGCGGTCTCCTCTCTGTGTGCCGCTGTCGGCTGTGCCGGGCGTGCGCAGTCGGCTACGCCGGCAATTGCCTCCAGATCTGACGTTGCCGCTTGCCCAGGTGGTCGGGTGCCTTCGGCTGCCACAGCAGCCGCATCCCGGCCTCCTCCGGCGTGCGGTCGGCCTTGCGGGTGTTGCAGGGCGCGCAGCAGGCGACGAGGTTGTCCCAGGTGTTGGGACCGCCCCGGCTGCGTGGGCGGATGTGGTCGACGGTGCGCGCCCAGTCCGCGCAGTAGCCGCACCGGTTGCCGTCGCGGCGCAGGATGCCGGCCAGGGTGGCGCGGCTGTCGTCGCGCAGGGTCACCGCGTGCTCGAGGAAGACGTACCGCAGCAGACGGATGGTCTGCGGCAGCGCGATCTCGAGCCGCTGCGACCGGATCGGGAGGTAGGGCTCGCGGTGGGCGATCGACTCGGCCGCCCCGCTGATCAGCAGCACGACGGCCCGGTCGGCGGTGACCTCGTCCAGCGCCTCGTAGGAGGCGTTGAGCAGCAGCACACGGCTGTGTATCCAGTTGTCTGCGGTGATGGCCACCGTGGTGGTGGCGGAGCTGAACGGCATCGGGCTCACCAGGTTTCGTGCGGAGATCATGGGCTGACGACGGGGCTGCGGTGATCGGCGCCGGGACGGCGGGTGATGCCGTCGGCGATCGTCGGGGAGAGGGGTACGGAATGTCAGGAACGGACGCGCACAGGTGATCGCGGTCAGCGATCGGCGTCCCGGGCGTCTGCCCGGCACATCGTGGGGAACGGCTGACGGCCGTACCCGTGTTCGCGGTGCAGTGCACTCGGTTTCGCGTCGATCAGTCGATTCGACGGCATCGGCCACCCCCTTCCCCGTGCTCGGCGCTCCGTCCCCCCGGTGGGGTGAGCGGCGTGGAATGCCATGGTGGCACGGATAAGAAGGGATTGTCGCCTCATTTTTCGACGGCCGCTCGTCCGGCCGGACGGGGAGATGCCCCGATCGCCGTGTCGCTCGGCGACCACGGCACATGCTCGGCGGCTGAGCGGGTCTCGACCGAAAACGACGCCGCACCCGTGCGTCGGTTCACGGGTGCGGCGTCGGGGTTCGTCGGCTGAGTGATCTGTCGGCTCACCCCAGCGGGCTGTGGCCGAGTTGGACGTTTCCGGTGAAGCGCAGTTGCTTGGCGCGGGGCAGAGGATGGAACAGGATGCCGTGCACGTCGCGGTAGCGGCGTTCGATGTCGCAGCCGCGGGAGTAGCCGAGGCCACCGACAGTTTCCATGGCCAGCCGGACGGTGGTCAGGAGGTGATCGGCGGCGACGGTCTTGCGGCTGAGGGTGCGGGCGGCGTGCGCGTCGGTGTTGTCGAAACCCAGGTCGTCGGAATCGGTGAACATGGCCGCGATCAGGTCGGCGGCGGTGGTGTGCACATTGGCCAGCTCGCCCACGGTCTGCACGACATGCGGGTCTGTGCGGCCTGCTGTCATGGCGAGCGCGGTGTCCACGGCACCGTCGGCGATGCCGAGGTAGGCGGCGGTGACGAGCGGCATCGCCGCGCCGATGACCGTGTTCAGCAGCGGCGGCCAGACATCGGCGGGACGGATCAGCGAGACCGCCACGTCGGGGACGAACACGTCCTCGAGCACCACCGTGTGCGATCCGGTGGCGCGCAGGCCGAGCGTGTCCCAGGTCTGCTCGATGCGCACGCCGGGCGCGGAAAACGGTACGGCGCAGTGCAATACGCGCGGACCTTCCGGTGCGCCGTCCCAGCGGACGCTGGTCACCAGGATCGTGCCCGCCTCGCAGCCGCTGGCGGGCGCCTTGCGAGCGGAGACCCGGTAGCCGCCCTCGACCCGCTCGGCGTGGCCGTTGGAGGCGACCCAGTCCGAGGCGCCGGTGCTGACCAGGATCGCACCCGCGGCGACCTTGCCGAGCACGCCGGAGGCGTCCGCGCCGTGCTTGTGCCGCCATACCTGGGTTGCGACCAGATGACAGTGCATGGCGAAGGCGACGGCGGTCGAGGGATCGTGGCGGCCCAGTTCGCGCAGGATCGTGCCCACGTCGGTGTGCGTCGCGCCGCCGCCGCCGAACTCGGTCGGCACGCCCGCGGCGGAGAGGCCGTGGTCGCGCAGCAGGTCGAAGGCGGTCCGGGACAGCTCGCCGGTGCGGTCGCGCTCGGCGACCTCGGGGCGGAGGGATTCGCCGACGATGCGCGCGCGGTCCACCCAGTCGGCGGTGGTGTGCTCGGGACCGGTCACCGCGACGGCCGGACCGGCATCGGTGGCCGTAGCGGTCGAGGTGGGGGTGCCTGTTGTCCGGGTGGTCGTGGTGGAGGTGGGTGTGTTGGTGGTTGGCGTGGCCGGGGTGGCTCCGGTGGTCGCAGTGCCGACGACGGCCGGGCCGGGCGCGACGGTCGTGGGGGCGGTGGCGACTGCGGCGGTCCGGGGCGGCTCAGGGAGCGTGATGGTCGGCGTCGAAGGGGTGGTCGTGGTCGGCGTCGAGCCGTTGGTGGCGCGCACCCTCGTGGTCGGCTCCGCGGTCGGGTCGGATGTGCGGGGGGACGCGGCGGGGATGACGGCCTCGGCCGGGTTCGGGCCGGCGGTGGTGGCCGGCGTGGATTCGGGGGTCGGGGAGGCAGCGGTAGTGGTCATGTTTCGAAGCTAGGAACCAGCGCGATAACCGGATAGTCCAGGAAATGAACTCCTCCGGTGCACGAACAGGACCGGCGGACTCGCCAGGTGGAGGCCTCATGACGAATCCGACCGCGCTGAACCCGACCCAGCTGGATCCGACCGCGCTTGATTCGACCGGTGCGCCTGGGAATTCGGTCGCGCCGAACGTGAGCGCGGGCTACGGCCAGTACTGCCCGATCTCGCGTGCCCTGGAACTGCTCGGCGAGCGCTGGTCGTTGCTGATCCTGCGCGACCTGGTGCTCGGCAGCACCCGGTTCAACGATCTGGCGCGCGGGCTTCCCGGCCTGTCGCGCAGTCTGCTGGCCAAGCGGCTGCGGCAGTTCGAGCGCGCCGGGCTGGTGAACAAGACCGGCGCGCACTATGTGCTCACCGAGTCCGGTCGCGACCTCGGGCCGATCCTGTTCGGCCTGGCCGAATGGGGCGCGAAATGGACTTTCGGCGAGCCCGACCCCACCGAGATGGACCCCGACCTGCTGGTGTGGTGGATGCACACACGGCTGGACACCTCCGCCCTGCCCGGGCACCGCCAAGTGTTCGCGGTGCGCTTCACCGACGATCACCGCCGCTACTGGATCGTCGTCGACCGCGGCGCGCCCTCGGTGTGTGTGACCGATCCGGGGTTCGACGTCGATGCCACCATCGTCTCCGACGTCGGTTCGCTCTATCAGGTCTGGCTGGGCCGGATGCCGATCCTGCACGCCATGCGCTCCGGCCGCCTGACCTTCACCGGCCCCTCCGCGCTCACCCGCCGGATGCCCGAGGTGCTGCGCCTGAGCCCGGTCGCGCCGTACTTCGCGACACCGCTGCACGCCGAAGTCAGCGCCTGACTTGGGCAGGACTGGGCTCAGGTGAGCGCGAGTTCGGCCGCGCCGAAGGAGACGTCGAAGCGGTCACACCAGATCGACACGTTCGGCACGGCGGCGAGATCCACCTCGGCGGGGACCGGGTAGTTCTGATCGCCGCGATTGCCTTTCAGCTGACCGAGGTCGACGTGCTCGTCGTCGTCGAACACGTGCCAGCCTTCCCTGCCCGCAAGGACAGGTGCGGCGGCGAGCCAGACGTGCAGGTCGGGACCGTCGGATGTGTCCAGATTCTCCACGCGCAGGACGCGGGAGCCGTCGGCCAGGCCGAGTACGACGACCGTGCCCGAGGTGGCGTGCTCATGGGAGATGAACGCGCCGCGCGCCAGCACCCGCGGCTCGGCGGGATCGTCGCCGGCGACCGCCGCCGTCGGCGCCGGCTCCTCCACCGTGGTGGAGGTGAACAACCGCCACGGCTCGAATACGACGGTGGCGGCCACGAGCACGATCGCCGCGACGACCACGAGCGCCCAGGTGATCGGCGAGCGGGCGAGGGAACGGGCCGAAGGCATACTGTCCTCCCGGGTCGGGTGCGAAACGCCTCAGGCAATCATGTCCGCCCCGTGTCCCTGCCGCCATACCTGTTTTTCGCGGGTCGGTGAATCCGTCAGAGGTTGCCGACGATGTGTTCGAGCCGCTGGGCGACCAGCTCGCGCGCCTTCTCCTCGAGCGCCGGGCGGTACCCGCTGGGGTACACCTGGTCGCCGGGCTCATAGTTCTTCAGCACCTCTTTGGCGAGGGTGACCTTGTGGACCTCGGTCGGACCGTCGGCCAGGCCCATCACCTCGGCGTAGGTGAGCATGTCGACGAACGGCAGGTCGGTGCTGACGCCGATGGCGCCGTGCAGGTGCAGCGCGCGCTGGGCGATGTCGTGCATGACCTTCGGCATGGCGACCTTGATGGCGGCGATGTCCTTGCGGACCGCAAGATAGTCCTGTTCCTTGTCGATGCGCCAGGCGGTGCGCAGCACGAGCAGCCGGAACTGCTCCATCTCGATCCAGCTGTCGGCGATGCGCTCCTGGGTCATCTGCAATCCCGCGAGCGGGCCCTTGCGCATCTGCCGCGACACCGCGCGCTCGCACATCATGTCGAAGGCCTTGCGCACCAGGGCGACCGTACGCATGGCATGGTGCACCCGGCCGCCGCCGAGACGGGTCTGGGCCACGATGAAGCCCTGGCCCTCTTCGCCGAGCAGGTGGTCGGCGGGCACCCGCACATCGGTGAACCGCAGGTGGCCCTCGTGCTCGCTGAAGCCGGGGACGTGGAAGTTCTTGACGATCTCCAGGCCGGGGGTGTCGGCGGGCACGATGAACATCGACATGCCCTGGTAGGGGCTGACCTCGCGGTTGGTGACCACCATGACGATGTGGAACGAGGCGAACTGGGCGTTGGAGTTGAACCACTTCTCGCCGTTGATGACCCAGTGGTCACCGTCGCGCACGGCGGTGGTGGTGAACAGCGTCGGGTCCGAGCCGCCGGTGGGTTCGGTCATCACGTAGCAGGAGCCGATCTCGCCGTCGAGCAGTGGCTGCAGGTACTTCTGCTTCTGCTCCGGGGTGCCGTAGTGGGCGAGGATCTCGGCATTGCCGGAGTCGGGGGCCTGGCAGCCGAACACCGATGGCGCCCAGACGGAGGTGCCGAGCACTTCGTTGAGCAGGGCGAGCTTCATCTGGCCGAAGCCGGGACCGCCGAGCTCCGGGCCGAGGTGACAGGCCCACAGACCCTGCTCCTTGACCTTCTCCTTGAGCGGGCGCATCAACGCCATCGCTTCTCTGTCCGTGCGGTCGTAGGGGTTCGGGTAGATCAGGTCCAGCGGCTCCACCTCGGTGCGGACGAACTCCGCGGCCCAGTCCAGTTTCTTCTGGAACTCCGGATCGGTTTCGAAATCCCAAGCCATGGTCAGCCTTTCGTGTCGGGGTCGGTGCGGACACCGTCGAGAACGGTGCTCGCGAGAATGTCGGCGATCTCCTCTGGGGTGCGGCCGCCGTGCGGGCGGTACCAGAGCACCACCGTGTTCAACATGCCGAGCAGGCTGTTGGTGACGACGTGGTCGGCGGTGCGCAGCACGCCCGCCGCCGCGCCCGCGTCGAGCGTGCCCTGCCACTGCCGCTGGATGCGGTCGCGCAGGTCCTGTAGTTGCGTGCCGCGCTCGCCGGTCAGCGCGGTCACGTCGCGCAGCTGGATGGCGACCTGGCGGCGGTGCGCGACGATCAGGCGCACGTGGCTGTGGATCAGCAGGCGCAGCGTGGTGACGGGGTCCTCGCCCGCGGCGACGATGCGGTCGGCATCGGCGAGCATCAGCTCGGTGTAGTCGCGCAGGATCTCCCACAACAGCTCCTCCTTGGAACCGATGTGGTAGTAGAGCGCGCCGCGCTGCACGCCCGCCCGGTCGCCGATCTCGGCCACGCCGGTGCCGTGGAAACCCTTCTCCGCGAACAACTCCACGGCGGCCTCCATGATCCGCGCCCTGGTGTCGCCGGGCGCGGAGGTGGCGGCGGGCGGGCGGCCGCGTCGGCGCGCGGGCGCGGCGTCGGTCATCGCCGCGCCGTCCCGGCCGTCATCGCCAGCCGCCGTCGAGGGCGAGCGTGGCGCCGGTGGCGAAGGAGGACGCCTCGGTGGCGAAGAACAGTGCCGCTCCCACGATCTCGTGCGGCTCGCCGACTCGGCCGAGCGCGTTGCGCCGGGTGAGCTCGGCGCGCATCTCCTCGGACCAGGCCGCGGAGATGTCGGTGGCGAACGGGCCGCACTGGATGGTATTGACCCGCACCGAGGGTCCGAAGGTCTGCGCGAGGCCCGCGGTGAGCGCGTTCAGGCCCGCCTTCGCCGCGGCGTAGGGCACCGCCAGTGGCTCCGGCTCGGCCGCCTCGATCGAGGAGATGTTGATGATGCTGCCGCCGCCTGCCGCCGCCATCCGCGTGCCGATCAGGGCCGCCAGCCGGAACGGGCCCTTGAGGTTCACCCCGATCACCTTGTCGAACATCGCCTCGCTCACCTGGTCCACGCTGGGATAGAGCAGCGACATGCCCGCGTTGTTGACCAGCACGTCGACCCGGCCGAACTCGTCGTAGGCCGCCTCGACCAGGGCGTCGCACTGCGCCCAGTCGCTGATGTTGGCGGCGACCGGCAGCGCGCGGCGTCCGTGCTGTTCGCGGACCTGCGCGGCGAGCTCGGCGCAGCCGTCGAACTTGCGGCTGGCGATCACGACGTCGGCCCCCGCGGCGGCGAAGGCCAGCGCCATCTGTCTGCCGAGGCCGCGGCTGCCGCCGGTCACGAGGACGACCTTGTCGGTGAGGGGCACCGGCACTCCTTCGATCGGGGAAGAGCGGAACGCGGAGAAGATCGGAACACGGACATGTTCCGAAGTAAATGTTCCGATCAGTACATTAAAGCGGCCGGCCGCCGAGAGCAAGAGCCCGCTCCCGCCAATCCGCAGCTACGCCCTCGGCCCTGGCAAAGTGGCCGACTACCGGTGGGTAATATGAAGGCCGTCCTTTCCCACCCGGCTTCTCGGAAATGAGGCAGTAGATGACAGAGCGGATTCAGGTCGGCGGGCTCCAGGTGGCCACGGTTCTCCACGACTTCATCGAGAACGAGGCACTGCCCGGCTCCGGCGTAGATTCCGCCGCGTTCTGGGCGGGTGCGGAGCAGGTGATCAACGATCTGGCTCCGCGCAACCGCGCCCTGCTGGCCGAGCGCGACGAGATCCAGGGCAAGCTCGACGCCTGGCACGGCGAGAACCCGGGCGCAGGCTACGACAAGGCCGCCTACAAGAACTACCTCACCGAGATCGGTTACCTACGGCCCGAGCCCGCCGATTTCACCATCGGCACCGCGAACGTCGACGCCGAGATCGCCACCACCGCGGGCCCGCAGCTGGTGGTGCCGGTGATGAACGCGCGCTTCGCGATCAACGCCGCCAACGCGCGCTGGGGCTCGCTCTACGACGCGCTGTACGGCACCGACGCCATCCCGGAGACCGGCGGCGCCGAGAAGGGTTCGGGCTACAACCGGGTCCGCGGCGACAAGGTCATCGAGTGGGCGCGCAACTTCCTCGACGACGCGGTCACCCTGATCACCGGTTCGCACATCGGCTCGACCTCCTACAAGATCGTCGACGGTGAGCTCGAAGTCGGTCTGGAGGACGGCACCGAGATCGGCCTGGCCGATGCTTCGCAACTGGTCGGCTACCTCGGCGATCCGGCCTCGCCGACCTCGATCCTGCTGAAGCACAACGGATTGCACATCGAGATCCAGATCGATCCCGAGTCTCCGATCGGCAGCACCGACACCGCGGGCATCAAGGACATCGTGCTCGAGTCCGCCGTCACCACGATCATGGACTTCGAGGACTCGGTCGCCGCGGTCGACGCCGAGGACAAGGTGCTCGGCTACCACAACTGGCTGGGCCTGATGACCGGCACCCTGGCCGAAGAGGTCGCCAAGGGCGGCAAGACCTTCACCCGCACCATGAACCCCGACCGCGTCTACACCGCGCTCGACGGTTCGGAGCTGACCCTGCACGGCCGTTCGCTGCTGTTCGTGCGCAACGTCGGTCACCTGATGACCTCCGACGCGATCCTCGACGCCGAGGGCAACGAGGTGCCCGAGGGCATCCTCGACGGCCTGGTCACCTCGCTGATCGCCAAGCACTCGCTGCGCGAGGACGTCGCTCTCAAGAACAGCCGCACCGGCTCGGTCTACATCGTGAAGCCGAAGATGCACGGCCCCGACGAGGTGGCCTTCGCCAACGAGCTGTTCGACCGCGTCGAAGACGTGCTCGGCCTGCCGCGCCACACCCTCAAGGTGGGCATCATGGACGAGGAGCGCCGCACCACGGTCAACCTCAAGGCCTGCATCGCCGCCGCCAAGGACCGCGTGGTGTTCATCAACACCGGCTTCCTCGACCGCACCGGCGACGAGATCCACACCTCCATGGAGGCCGGGCCGATGGTCCGCAAGGCCGACATGAAGGCCCAGCAGTGGATCGCCTCCTACGAGGACTGGAATGTCGACACCGGCCTGATCACCGGCCTGTCGGGCAAGGCGCAGATCGGCAAGGGCATGTGGGCCATGCCGGATCTGATGGCCGACATGCTGGCCCAGAAGATCGTGCACCCGAAGGCGGGCGCCAACACCGCGTGGGTGCCCTCGCCGACCGCCGCCACCCTGCACGCCACCCACTACCACCTGGTGGACGTGTTCAAGCGACAGACCGAGATCGCCAAGGGCGGCCCGCGCGCGACCGTCGACCAGATCCTGGAGATCCCGCTGGCCGCCGACCCGAACTGGACGGCCGAGGAGAAGCAGCAGGAGCTGGACAACAACTCGCAGTCCATCCTGGGTTACGTGGTGCGCTGGATCGACCAGGGCGTCGGCTGCTCGAAGGTGCCCGACATCAAGGACGTCGCGCTCATGGAAGACCGTGCGACGCTGCGCATCTCCAGCCAGCTGATGGCCAACTGGCTGCGTCACGGCATCGTCACCGAGGACGAGGTGGTGGCCAGCCTGAAGCGGATGGCGCCGGTGGTGGACCGCCAGAACGCCGGTGACGCCAACTACCGCCCGCTGTCGCCGGACTTCGACGGCAGCATCGCGTTCCAGGCCGCCAAGGAGCTGATCCTGGAGGGCACCACCCAGCCCAACGGCTACACCGAGCCGATCCTGCACCGTCGTCGCCGTGAGGCCAAGGCCGCGTGCAAGTGAGTGATGTTCGGTGATTGAAAAGTAGCTTGCTACAGCTCTTTTCGACTCGAGGCCCCGCACCTGGAACACAGGGTGCGGGGCCTTCGTCATCACTGAAGATCAGCTCGAATACCGGCTCGTCACGCTCAGAACGGCCACAAAACGGCCACACGCGGGACATGCAGTCGGTGTCGGAAAGTGATGCTCTACCAGCGACGATGGCTGCCGCCATCCTTGATGAGTACGTCGTGGCGTGCGGCTACGGAGTGTCGTGATAGATCAGGAGGCCGCCGACCAAAACCTTCGCGGGGCTATGGGCACGGCGCATACCGAGCTAAGTCCAGCGGTCTGCGGAGGTTGAGACGGCGCAATCGCGGTCGCAAGCGATTCCGAGATTTCGACCATCGCCGTGATGTCGAGGATCCCGTCCGTTGCAGAGGTCGGCGTCGACTTCAAATCCGACCACAACCTGCGGCACCGGCATTCAGCGCTGGGCTACCGGACACCGGTCGAGTACGCTGCGGCCTGCACCCACACCCACCACCCGGTGGAGTGCGGGATCAACTACCAACGGACGAAACAACCCGGGCTCTACTCCCGGTGGTCGCATTATCGGGGACCGGCCAGTTGAACCCCGAGTATGCGGGGCGGCGCCCGGGGCGGGCGACCCTCACACCTGTTGGGCTTCCGCTCCTCGGACCAGTGCATCGACCATCGCAGGCATGCTTGCGCGCAGCATCAACCAGACAAGGGGACCGGTGAAGGGAATGCGGGAACTGAATGCCGCTTCCCAGGTGATGACGCACCCGTCGGGCTGTTGCATTATGCGGACATCGGCGCGGTGATCTCTGACGGGGATGCCCGACATGATCGTGTAGGCGTGATGGTGGGGGTGATCAGCAACCAAGATCCGTTCCCGCATGGTCAAGCCGCTCACCACGATGCGGCGTACCTCGCCTTGTTCCTCCCAGGTGGCGGTCCGGGCGCCTGCCAGCCATTCCGGCCAGCGCCCGGGATCGGCGAGCAGCTCATAGACGGTCTTCGATGATGCGTGGCAGAAGCGTTCGAATCGCAGGGAGAAGCGCATGCGATGAAGCGTGCTGTGCAGTGCCGTAGACGCTTTGCGCGGTTCCCGCTGACTGGGACTGAACTGTCACGGGTTGGATGCCGCTTCTCCTAGAGGAAGATGGTTCCCATCATGTCGAAGCGTTACCCACCCGAGGTTCGTGAGAAGGCCGTGCGTCTGGCTCTCGAACGTCTCGATGAGTACGGAACTCCTCAAGCGGCCGCCCAGGCCATCGCGCCGTTGCTCGAGGTCCATTTCGAGACGTTGCGGATCTGGATCAAGAAAGCTCTGGCAGAGGGCGCCCAGCCGAGCAGAACGTCCGGCGCGGGCTTGTCCTCGGCTGAGCGCGAGGAATTGGTGAAGCTGCGCCGCTGTCGGCGGAACGTGAAGACTGACCACCGCGCGGCAACTCAAAATGGACCATCTGGTCGGTGACCCTGGCTTGATCCGAGCCAGGGAGGACCGAAAGGATGCTTGCTGTGGAGGATTGGGCTGAGATTCGTCGTTTGCGCCGGTCAGAGGGGATGCCGATCCAGGTGGTCGCCCGGGTGATGGGCGTGTCCCGTAATACGGTGAAGCGGGCGTTGGCCTCGGACGGGCCGCCGAAGTATCAGCGTCTGGCGAAGGGGTCGGTGGTGGACGCGGTCGAGCCGCAGATACGGGAGTTGCTGCGGGCGTATCCGAGGATGCCGGCGACGGTGATCGCCGAGCGTGTCGGCTGGACTCGTTCGGTGCGGGTGCTCTCGGGCCGGGTCGCGGAGCTGAGGCCGGTGTATCTGCCGCCGGATCCGGCGTCGCGGACGACGTATGTGGCTGGGGAGATCGCGCAGTGTGATTTCTGGTTCCCGCCGATCGAGTTGCCGGTGGGGTTCGGGCAGGTTCGTGGCCCGAAGCAGTTGCCGGTGTTGACGATGGTGTTGGGGTATTCGCGCTGGTTGATGGCGATGTTGATCCCGTCGCGGCATGCCGAGGATCTGTTCGCTGGTTGGTGGGGCCATATTCATGGGTTGGGGTCGGTGCCGAGGGTTCTGGTCTGGGACGGGGAAGACGCGATCGGTCGCTGGCGGGCCGGGCGCAGCGAGCTGACCGCCGAATGTCAGGCGTTCCGGGGAACGCTGGGAACGAAGGTGTTGATCTGCAAACCAGCCGATCCCGAGGCCAAGGGCATGATCGAGCGGGCTCACGACTATCTGGAGCGGTCGTTCCTGCCGGGTCGGTCGTTCGCTGGACCGGCCGACTTCAACACCCAATTGCAGGGGTGGCTGGAGTTGGTGAACGCGCGCCTGAGGTTCCCCCGCTTTCTTGGAGGGCTCTGAGCATGGTCCGATAGGGCCAGGAAGGAGCCCCGCGTGGCAGCACCGAAGAAGTACCCGGACGAGTTGAAGGCCCGAGCGGTTCGGCTGTATCAGGACTCGGACCCGAAACCGACGGTCCGGAAGTTGGCCCAGCAGTTGGGTGTGCATCACGAAGCGTTGCGCACCTGGATCCGCCAGGCCAACGCCGGGCAGCGACCGGAACCGGCGACCGTTGATCTGGCCGAGGAGAACAAGCGCCTGCGTAAGCAGGTCGCCGAGCTTGAGCGCGTCAACGACATCCTGCGTTCTGCGAGTGCGTATTTCGCCTCGGAGCTCGACCAGACCCGGAGGTGATCGTGCGCTTCGTCGAAGACAGCCCGCACCCGGTCGAGCTCGTATTGCGGGTGCTCGGTATCGCGTCGTCGACCTACTACTGGTGGCGCAAACGCCTGCGGGAGCCGTCGGCGCGGCAGATCGCCGACGCACAGTTGCTGGCCGAGATCGTCGACATCCACACCAGTTCTGGCGGGACCTATGGCTCGCCCCGGGTGCATGCGATGCTGGCCCGCCGCGGGGTCGCGGTCGGGCGTAAACGGGTGGAGCGGGTGATGCGCGGCGCCGGGTTGCAGGGCGGCATCGAACGCATCCGACTTGCCACCGGAGGACCGATAGCGGTCGCGATACCGCGACACCGCAAACGGGTTGATCGCGAATACTTACCGTCCAACAGCGCGCAGACCAGCCACCAGCAGACCACGCGTAGTCTCGATCGCGATCGGCAACTGTTCGCCGACGGGATCATGCTCGAACAGCATCCGTGACAGGATACTCAGTCCCTCGGCTGTATCCGGAATTCGTTCGCTGGCAATCACTTTGCCGTCGTAATCGACGATCGCCACATCGTGATGATCCTGCGCCCAGTCGATCCCGCACGCCAGTGCCGCCAATTCATAGCCTCCTCGCTCGTGATCCGACAACTTGCAGCGGGGCACGGCGCCCTAATGGACAGTGTTCTGCGGCACGACATCTCACGAGCCATTCCGCCCCGCTACCGACGGGCGCCCGAACTCGCTGAAGACTCGAAGGTCTGCGGGAGACGAAGGCTCACACCCGTCAGTGACCGGCATGATCATCCTCGTGATGGTGGGTGCTGTCACATGATCGGAGACAACACCCACCACGAGGCGCCGCTCTCGATGACCGGGCTCGATGGCCCTCGGCTGGTATGGGCGTCCGTTGCCATTACGGCTGGTACAACACCCAGCGCATCCAGAAGAAGCTCGGCTGGCGATCACCTGATGAGTTCGAAGCCAGCTACCATCACCGAGTTCCAGCCCAAAGCTGGTAATCCGCCCTCCAACAATGCGGGGAACCTCATGGTGCGTGGGTGACCTGGCGGCCACCGTCATCGACGCATTCCGTGACTGAGACGTGCCGTCGGTGATCGGCCGCCGCGTCGGGGAGATCCGGCACGGGAAGAGCGGATACCGGCTGGTCGGGTTGGATCAGGGGCGGTCGAAAACATGTTGCAGCACAACATAATTGCCGATCTCAGATGGTGAAATGAATCGGCGAATCGATGTCGATTCGCCGGGGCCAGCCCGTAATTTTGATGCTGCCACGGCTCGCGAGGAACTGACCCGGGCCCCATCTGAAGGGACTCCCAGATGACCGCTGCACAAGCTGCCCCGACCACTATCGTCGGGCCGAAGGTCAAGACTGACGACCTGTCGCTGACCGGTATGGTCACCGGCCATGACAAGGGCATCGGCTATGCCACCGGCGTCGCCGCCGACGGCGGGATCGTGACCAGGCTCGCCGAGGGAACCTTCGTGCTCAACCCGAAGGGCACCAAGGTCCTGGTGGTCAACAGCGACGGGGACGTGATCGACAAGTGGCCGCTGACCATCGAACTGCGCGGTCACGTGTTCACGCTGACCCCGAAGATCCTCGAAGATGGTCATCGGCTCAAGCTCACCCCTGCCACCAAGGACGGCAAGCCGCTCCCGGCTCGGGCTCCGCGCCCCGCGGGAGCCGCCGGTGCTCCGGCACGCGCGGCGTTCTTGCCCGATGCTGCCAACAGTGACCTCCGCAACGCTCTCGAGGCGGGCGGCTTCACTGTCGGTTCGATTCTCGGTTCCATCTTCGGCGCGGCGGTGACGCTTCCGACCGGAGGAACGGCCTCGCCGGTCGGTTTCACGGTGGGCTACATCGGCGGTGGATACGCCGGCCGTTTCGTGGGCGACTGCCTGGCCGACTTCTTCGAGTAATCCTCACGACCGCGGTGACTGGGGCTGGCTGAGGTTCCGACTTATATCTCCGGTAGCGGTTTCGTGGTCGGGGTAGCTCCCCGTAGCGTGCCGCAGCGGGCCGGGTGGTTTGACTCCTGAGGTTCCTGTCGCCGGAGAACTCCCGGCTGACTCTGCGGGGGTATGTCACGCTACCCGGCCTGCGTTCGCGGCGTGACCGAAGAGAGGCATGGCCACAGGTACGGGCAAGGTACTGGAAGTCGGATTGTCCGCCGCGGATCCCTACCCATTGGAGAGAAGGGACCCGCTGTTCATGGTTGTCATCGGTGTCGATCCGCACAAGAGCACTCACACCGCCACCGCGGTGGACCCGGCTAGCAACGCCGATCTCGGTTCGGTCCGGGTCGAGGCGACCATGGCCGAGTATCGGCGATTGATTGCTTGGGCCAGGCCGTGGCCGCAACGGACGTGGGCGGTGGAGAACGCCGACGGACTCGGGCGCCACCTAGCTCGATGGCTGATCGCTCGCGGTGAAACCGCGCTGGATGTCCCGACCACTGCAACGGCGCGGGTGCGGGAACTCTCACGCGGCGGCCGCCGCAAGAACGACCGGATCGATGCCGCCGCAGCTGCGTGCGTCGTCGCGCTCCAAGGTGAAGAGCGCCCGGTCGTGCCCGACGAGCGACGAACCAACTTGTCTACCAACAGAACTCGATCGGTCGATCAGCTGCATGCACTGCTGCGTGAACTGTTGGCCGGCGGAGCCCCCACCAGCCTGACAGCGAACACCGCCGCTGCGGTGCTCCACAGGTTCCGGGCACGGACACTGTCGGATCGTGTCCGCGTCGGCCTGTACAAGGACCTGATCGCTGACGTCCGCCGCCTGGACCGCCAGCTGTCGATCAACCAGAAGGACCTCGACGAACTGCTCGACGAGCACGGCACCCGGCTGCGGACGATCGACGGCATCGGCCCGGTGCTGGCGGCTCGGTTGATCGGCCGAACAGGTCCAGCAACTCGGTTCCCGAGCGCGGCGGCATTCGCGAACTACAACGGGACCGCGCCCGTCGAGATCGCCAGTGCCGACCGTCGGATCCACCGACTCAGCCGCTACGGCGACCGTCAACTCAACGCCGCGATCCACACCATCGCCATGGTCCAGGTCCGCATGAACGGCACCGCCGGCCGCGCCTACTACGACCGCAAAGTCACCGCCGGATCGTCACACCGCGCCGCCATGCGCTGCCTGACACGCCACCTGTCCAACATCATCTGGCGAACCATGACCGCTGACGCCACCCGGTGCCGCCGCGATACCGAGTCATGTTCTACGACTTGACTAATAGAGAGACACCCCCGCTTCCTTGGAGGGCTCTGAGCATGGTCCGATAGGGCCAGGAAGGAGCCCCGCGTGGCAGCACGGGAGTGTCGGGTTGCCGGTGGATCTGACCTTGGTAGGGGTAGGTTTCCGGTCGGGGTGATCCGGCCTTCGAACGCGATCGCGAACGCGTTCAACGCCGGCTTCCACCTGATTGCCATCGTGCCCGACCCTTGCCTGTCGGGTCCAGCGAACGGGTCACCAGATGCAAGCATTTCAACGCGGCCTGCTCTGTGGGGAAGTGTCCGCGGGCCCGGACAGCACGCCGGTAGCGGGCGTTGAGCGACTCGATGGCGTTGGTCGAGCAGATCACCCGCCGGATCTCGACGTCGTAGTCGAGGAACGGCACGAACTCGGCCGTGCGACACGAGGTCGCACATGTTCAAGTAAATTGTGTTGAAGGGAGGCCGCTTTGGCGGTGACATGATCTCGGGCCCGTGCTCGGTGGCCTGTTCCCGTCCCGGCGTGCGTCGCGAGTAATCGCGGGGTGCGAAGCCCGGGGTTCAAGCCGAAGGGTCCTCGTCCCATCCGGGGACTACGGGTGAGGGAAAGACCGGGCGGGTGAACGTAAGTGAACCCTCGTTGTTGCCTCGTCATCGTGAAGATCCGCAGGTGGAGAGCGTGAGCGGGTCGAAGTAGGACTGGTCGCTGTGAAGCGGCAGGCGCCGGTAAGAGAGAGCGATCGAGCCGGGTGAGCACCGCCGTCCCGGGGTCGAGAGGGCACCCAATCCGGTCGCGTCTTGCGTGTGTGGAACGTGGAAACCCCGACGAGTCCGGGTCGGCGCTGCCGATGCCGGTGAGCCGACCGTGAGGAAGGCCGAACGCCCGGCGGGATTGGGATGACCCGAGAAGCGAACGCCGGCGGCCGAAAGGCAGTGGGAAAGCCGCGACCGTAACGACCGGACTCCTGCCGGTGGTCGTGGATAACCGGCCGGATACGAGCTGTTGCTCGGACCTGAAAGGGTGCTGACGCGGGTCGGGTGAGCCTGTGAGGATGGCGATGACGACAACGCTGGAACCGAAGGACATGTTGGACGCCGCGCCCGGCGCGGTGAACGGACCGGAGGACAACCCGCCCGATTGGGATCGGATCGACTGGTCGAGGGTCGAGCGGGAAGTACGACGCTTGCGGCAGCGGATTTTCACGGCGTCGCGGGACAAGGACCTTTCCAGGGTCCGGCAGTTGCAGAAACTGATGCTGCGGTCACGCGCCAACGCTGTGTTGAGCGTGCGCAAGGTGACCGAGCGCAATGCGGGACGCAAGACGGCGGGCGTCGACGGTGTGACCGTCGTGGAGAACACGGACAAGATCGAACTGGCCCGGTGGGCGCAGCGGTCGGCGTCGTGGACTCCGATGCCCGTGCGTCGGGTGTTCATCCCGAAAGCGAATGGGAAACAGCGGCCACTCGGGATTCCGGTGATTGCCGACCGTGTTCTTGACCTCGGTCAACACCTGCAGCCAGAACTTCGCGCCCTCGCCGCCATCACCGGCCCACAACCCGAGGATGTCACGTTCACCGGCGACGGTGACACCGATGACCACGTAGATCGGCCGGTTGGCGACCTGGCCATCTGGCGATCTTGACGTGGATGCAGCCGATGAACAGGACCGGATACACGCGATCGAGCGGCCGGTTGCACGAATCGGTCATCTCGGCGACCACCTTGTCGATGATCGCTTCAGACCGTGTCCTTCGAGATCGACGCACCATAGATCTCGGCGGAATGCGCCGAGATCTCACCGGTGGTCGAGCCTTTCGCGGTCAATGACAACACGATCTCATCGACCCCGGTCAGGCGCCGCTGACGCTTGCGCACGATCTGCGGCTCGAACGACGACGCCGTGTCACGCGGCACATCGATCTCGACCGGACTGATCTCGGTGATCACCGTCTTCGAGCGAGTCCCGTTGCGGGAGTTGCCTGTTCCTCGCCGTGCCGGATCATGTTTCTCATAGCCGACGTGCTCGGTCATCTCCGCTTCCAGAGCGGCCTCGAGCACCGTCTTGGTCAGCTGGTTGAGCAGCCCACCCGGCCCGACCAGATCGATCCCTTGCTCCTTGGCCTGGGCCAGCAACTGCTCGGCCAGCTTCTTGGTCTCCGCCGCATCGTTCTTCGCCACGGCGGCCAGTGTCTCCGACATCAGTCGGTCCTTCCTGCCGAACCATGATGGTTCGACTCATCGGACCGAGATCAGATCCGCCGAAGTTCCGACACTCCCCGACGAGCCGCAGCCGTTCACCCCCGAAGAGCTCAGCTGGTACTGGGAGGCTGAACGTGACTACTTCCCTCGCCCGAACCAATCCCGCATGTTCGAACAGCGGTACATGGATTTCACGAAGCTGGCCTACGAGTTCGCTGCTCGCCCGAGCGAGGCTTTGGCCGTCCGCTTCGACGACGTCGACTTCGACACGCATGAAATGACGGTGTCTGGCACCATCATCGATACCGAACTGCGCGTGCGGCAACTGAAGGAAGTCGTCGAGCAGTATCGGCTGCCTCACGACGAAATCGTCCTGCCTCGTGGATGGCCGAACTACGACGATGACGATGTTGTCGGCGTCGCCTACCGTCAGCCGTTCACGAAGACCGCGCGGTCGATGCGGACGATCAAGGTCGGCCCGGACTGCATGGCAATGCTGCGCCGGCGAAAGTTGGCCGCGGCCCCCGGCCACCGACTGGTGATCCCGAGCCGGACCGGCCGAGTGGTGCGGTCGGAGCAGATGTCCAAGACCTGGGCGGCGATTGTCAAAGGGCGGGACCTCGAGTGGTCGACGGTGAAGACGCTCCGCTCCACCCGCGCGACGCGCGTAGCGGAGAAGTACGGGCTTCCGGCTGCCCGACTGATCCTGGGGCACGAGGTGGATTCGGCCGTGACCGCGAGGCACTATGTCCCAGAGACTCGCCACGTTGTCGATCTTGCTGACGCTCGGTGATGCGCGGGTGGTTGGCGCTGGTTTTTCAGAACGGCCACAAAACGGTCACTGCCGATTCCGGTCTCTGTTGATCCGCAGGTCAGGCGACGAAACGGAGTTATGAAGCTACACCGAGCCGATCCTGCACCGTCGTCGCCGTAGGGCCAAGGCCGCGTGCAAGTGAGTGATGTCCGGTGATTGAAAAGTAGCTTCCGACAGCTCTTTTCGACCGAGGCCCCGCACCTGGAACACCGGGTGCGGGGCCTCTGTCGTCACTGGAGATCCGGTCAGTTCCACCCGTTGGGCAGGCTGCCGCTGAAATTGGTCCGTACCCAGGTGGCGATGTTCTGCGTCTCGGCCGGCCAGTCGGTGTGCCAGACCTGGTTGCCGTAGATCAGCGCGACGTTCTTCGTGCTCCATGGCAGTTGCATGGCCGCGTCGATCTTGTCCCAGGCGGGGAAGTGGCCGGTGAAGTTGCGCCCGACCCATTCCCCGATGGCGATCGTGTGTCCCGGCCAGTCGGTGTGCCAGACCTGGTCGCCGTGGAACAGCGCCGCGTTCTTGTCGTCCCAGGGCAGCTTGCAGGTAGCGTCGATCGTGGTCCAGGATGGCAGCTTTCCGGTGAAGTTCCTGGAGGCCCAGTCCGCGATGGTCTGCGTCTGGCCCGACCAGTCGGTGTGCCAGACCTCGTCGCCGTGGAACAGTGCCGCGTTCTTCGTGCTCCACGGCAGCTGGACGGCCGCGTCGACCGATTTCCAGGACGGCAGGTTGCCGGTGAAGTTGCGTCCGACCCATTCCGCGATGCTCAGCGTCTGGCCCGACCAGTCGGTGTGCCAGACCTCGTTGCCGTTGATCAACGCCGCGTTCTTCTCGTCCCACGGGAGTTTGCAGGATGCACTGATCATTTCTCCTCCTTCTCTGAATCTGCCGAGGTCATCCAGGTGATGACCGCTGGGACCGCACAGTAGAAAGGCTGAGCTGGAATGTTTCTCGACCGCATCGATACTCGACGAATCCGGCGTCGACGGGTGCGGCGGACCGGCACCGCGCGCGGCGTTCGGGTCGATCGCTGTCGGGATCGACGTTCCCGGGCAGGAAAGGGCTGGTCAGGACACATTCGGCATCGGCATCGATGCCGTCGGTCAATCTACGTCATGCCTCCCGGGGGCAACCGGCCGCCGATCGGCGTGTCCCGCGATCGTGTCCAGGGCGTGTCGATCCGGACCTTCCCCGTGGCAGACGTCCGGTGTGGCGGAGGCGTCGGCCCGCGGTTGATCAGTGCTGACCGGTGACGAACGCCTGTACAGCGTCGAAGAACTCCGGACCGCCCATGATCGAACCGCCGACGGTTCCGCCGACCAGCACGCCCAGGGGGATGCTGACGCCCCAGATCAGGAACAGGCATGCTCCGAGGAGTCCACCAACGATGGCGCCACCGACTACGCCGGGCATATTCTTGTCGATCTGCTCCACGAGCCGCTGGTAGGAGCTGACGTCCGTTTCTTGCGCAACACCTTCCACGGGTGGCCTCAGCGACAGGGTACGGCCGTCGGCGGCTATGTGGTGCGCCATGGTGATCGAGCGGCCGTCGGCGGTGTACGACTGCGGCACTTCCAGGACCGCCGCTCCGTCGCTCGTCTCGAGCATCACCGCGCCGTTACCCGCGAGTTCGAAGCTGCCGTTCTCTACGGTGGCGGTGATGACCTTGTCCACCGCCGACACGGCGATCCGGTAGCCGATCCCGTTGTCGACGCCCGAAATCGCTGCTTCCCGTCCTGTTTCGGTCGGTGCGGCGGGTCCTGCGTGGGCGGTTGCCGTTGTGACGGCCATGGCCGAGGCTGTCACGAGAACAGCAGCGGTCGTCTTTCCGAGCTTCATTCTTCGAACCCCTCTACTCAGGTGACTCTGATAGGCGGATCGAGTCGGACCGCGAGCGGTCGTCGGCGTGGTGCAGGAGTGTAGCCAAGAGGTGCGGGGTTCCGGATCGGTGGAGGGGGTGACGACTTGCCGCGCTCGAACCCGAACTTCTTCGAGAACTCCTGGTCGACGGCGTTGTCCCGGTACCCATCCCCCGGGCAGCAGCGCTTCCGGAGCGTCGAGCGATGCTCGGGTCGAATCCCGGGAAACCCCCGATGCGCAGTGGCGACCCCCGCCGATTCCGCTGCCCTTCCGCCGGTGCCGCCGTCGATCCAGGTGCTTCAGACGGCGATGGCGGCGCCGCAGATCCCGCAGGACTCGAACTGCTTGCGGCCCCAGCGCAGCACCGGGATGAAAAAGACCGTGAGCTGCGTGTACTCGCGCAGCCGGGTCCACTGCGTGGTGTTGTGGCAGCGCAGGCATGTCCGGGTCCCGCCCGGGCCGAGGGGCTTCTGCTTGCGCCCGTATCCGAAGAGTAGGAACACCCCTCCCAGGGTAGCCGGGGCAGCGCTCGCGGTTCATGCGCTCGATTCGGACCGAGAGGCGGTACCGCTCGGATCGGATCGGAGCGGACGCGCGGCCACGGCCTCGCTCGAGCGTACCGAACGCGTCTTCACCGCCGATCGCGCGAACCGGCTATGGGGTGGCGGACGCGACCTGCACGGACGGCCCGCTCACGCAACTCCGGCGGGTACTTCCTCGAACCCACGGACTTCATCCTTCCTCGAGAGATGAACTCCCCGATACCGTCGCCGTGAGGCCGAGGCCGCCGCGAGGGGATGAGCGGGGCCGGGACGGATCCGGATACCGGACTCGACCGTACGTGCGAGGCCGGGGCGCGGTGGTACGACAATTGCCGCTACCCTTGGCCACGCACGTGCACAATCGAGAGTTAGGTATTCATGGGAAGCGTCGTCCTCGACATCGTCGCCTTGGTCACCAACCGCGCCGCTGAGTTCTGGAACTGGCTCGCGACCGGATCCGCGGGTTTCCCGCCGGTGTAATCATCGCCGACGCCAACGCGATCAACCCCCGTCCTTCCCGGGCGGGGGTTGATTCGTGTCTGGGGGCCTATGCGCGGGAGGGCGGCGCGGGATCGCGGGGTTCGACCCACAGCGCCTCGGCCACCGCGCACAGCTCGCCCGCAGCGGTGGCCAGGGCGACGCCGACGGTGTGCTTGCGGCCTTCGGCGGCCACCGGCCATGCGTAGCTGATATGCGCGACACCGGCTTTCACCGGGGCCAATACCGTCGCGGTGAGGGCGGCGGTCACCGCGCCCGTCCTCATCCCGTGATAGGCGAAGCCCGCCACGCCGCCCGGGCAGTCCAGCGCCGACCAGACGTTCTCGATCGAGAGCGTGCCGTCGGGTCCGGCCAGGGCCGGGTCGGGCGTCCACGCCGAGACGATCAGGCCGCGCTGCCGCAATGTGCAGGGGAACAGCCGAAGGCCCCGTCCTGGCTCGCACCCCTGGCCACAGCCGTAGCAGCGGGTGACTTCGCGCCGAGCGGACTTGCGCCCGCGCTCGGTGGCGGCCACGACCTCGTCCCATTCGGGGCAGGTCGGTACGTCGAGATCCAGGCTCGCCGGACGCGCCTCGGTGAGGACGGTGCCCGCGAGATCGGTGAGCGCGGTGCCGCCGCGGTCGGTCCTGGTGAGCGCCAGCGGCGTGGCAACGGGTACCGCGGCGCGGAAATCCACGCGCTGAGTCGCGCCGGGGGAGCGGTCGGCCAGCACGCCCGCGACGTACCCGCCGAAGGCGACCTCCGGATAGCCGAATATGTGCTCGGGGACGGTGATCCGGTCCAGCTCGATCATGCGGTGCGTTGTCCTTCCGATCGCGTCACGGCCGCCGCGCCGCCGCGCTCAGGCGACCTGGCGCGGTGACGTTCGACGATACCGGGTGGACGGTTCGCTACCCGCGGGCGCCGCTGCCGGCGGAGGCCGCCTCGGCGGGCTGGTCGAGCAGTCGCTCGCAGGCCTCGATCAGGCGGGTGCGCAATATCGCGGCCCACTCGGACAGCGCGAGCTGAGCGCGTACGTACTCCGAACGGCCCGAAGGGATTTCGATGCGGACCGGTTCGTAGCCGTAGTCGCGCAGATCGTAAGGGCTGGCGCGCATGTCGAGGTCGCGGGCCGCGCAGGCGAATTCGAAGCAGTCGAGCAGCAGCTCGGAATCGACCAGGGGGACCAGCTTGAAGCACCACTTGTACAGATCCATGCCCGCATGCAGGCACCCCGGCTGCTCGTAGGCGATCTGGTCGTCGCGGGTCAGGGCGGTGGCATTGCGGCCCTCGGCGTCGGGGGTGAAGAACCGGAAGGCGTCGAAATGCGTGCAGCGCAGCGACATCGATTCGACCACCGCGTCGGTGCCCGCGCTGCCCAGCCGTAACGGCACCTGCCGGTGGCGGACCTCGTCGGTGCGGTACACCATGGCCCACTCGTGCAGTCCGAAGCAGGACAGGTGCGCGGATCGGGCGGCGGTGGCGCGCAGCAGATCGGCGACGAACCGCACGGTGTCGCGGCGGCGGTCCAGGAAAACCGGGTCCGCGGTGTACACGTCCTCGGTGGTCGGGAGCCCGGGGAGACGATGCGCGGACAGGCGGTGGTAACCGCGTGCGCCGTCGTACTCATGCGCGGCCGACAGCCCCACGCCAAACCCCGGATGCCAGCGTCGCAGTTGCGCCGGCTTCTGGCCGTAATAGGTGAACAGGAAGTCGATCACGGGGTGGGATTCGCCGGTCGCCCGCCGTCGCAGATATGGCCCGGCGAGCTCGTCGAACCGCGCGCGATGCGCGGCCGCCCTGGCTCGCCATTCCGTTCCGGCCAGCACGATCACCTCGGCCTGTTCCCTTCTCTTACAGCTCGTACTCGCCGACCGATCATCCCGCACCCCCGCGAACGGCGTGCCCGGCCCCCGCGTAAAGCTGCCTGCGGGGGCCGGGGTGAGTAGTCCCCGTCCGGTCCGGACGGGACCGTTATGTCGCCGGTGCGATGATCACGCCGCGCTTGTGAGACGATCGCCCCACGTGGCGGCGCGGAGGGCTGGTGCGATCACTCCGCGTTGCGGTGCGTGGTGTCGCGGACGGTGCCGACGAACTCCTCCACCAGATCCTCCAGCGCGACGATGCCGCAGGTGTTGCCCCGGCTGTCGACCACCCGGCCCAGGTGACTGCTGGTGCGCCGCAGCCGGGCCAGTGCCTCGACCAGCGGAGTACCGATGGTCAGGGCGGGCAGCGGCCGGATATCGGTGCGCGGGATCGGCGTGCCCGGTCCGGCGGCTTCGTCGGCGACCTTGTCCAGCACGTCCTTGACGTGCAGATAGCCCACGAGCGAGCCGTCGCCCGCACGCACCGGATAGCGGGAGAAACCGGTCTCGGCGACGGCGGTCTCGATGTCGCCGAGTGTGGTGCCCGCACCGCGCAGCGGGATCGACCTGGTGGCGGCCAGCGGCACCATGACGTCGGCGACGGTGCGCTCGGAGGTGCCCAGCGCCTGGGTCAGCCGCCGGTGCTCCTCCTCGTCGAGCAGGCCCTCCGATCGCGACTCGCCGATCATCTCGGCCAGTTCCACGCTGGACACCGTGGCGTCCAGCTCGTCCTTCGGCTCGATACGCAGCATCCGCAGCGTCAGGTTGGCGGCCAGGTTGTAGACCGCGATGAGTGGGCGGGCCAGCCGCAGGAACATCAGGTGGACCGGCACCAGCAACAGCGCGCTGCGTTCCGGGCCCGCCAGCGCGATGTTCTTCGGGATCATCTCGCCGAGCAGGATGTGCAGGATCACCACGATGGCCAGGGCGATCGCGAACGACACCGGATGCAGCAGCTGATCGGGCATGCCCAGCGCGTGGAACGGCTTCTCCAGCAGATGCGCGACCGCGGGCTCGCCGACCCGGCCGAGCAGGATCGAGCAGATCGTGATGCCCAGCTGCGCCGCGGCCAGCATCATCGACAGGTTCTCACCGGCCTTGATGACGGTGGTGGCGTTGCGCTTGCCCTGGGCGACCATCGCCTCGAGCCGGTCTCGGCGGGCCGAGATCAGCGCGAACTCCGCGGCGACGAAGAAGGCGTTGCCCGCCAGCAGCACGAAGGTCAGGACCACTCCGAAGAGATCACCCATGGTTGTTCTCCTGGAGTGTGCGCGGCAGCAGGTCGTCGGTGGGCACCGGGATGAGGCGGACGCGGTCGATGCGCCTGCCGTCCATGCGTTCCACCCGGGCGATCCAGCCGCCGTGGCCCGATTCCTCCTCGCCCGCCCGACGATGCGAAGCGCCCTCGTTCGGCAGCACCACCTGGTCGTCGACCTCGGGCATGCGGCCGAGCATGGTCAGCACCAGCCCGCCCAGCGTCTCGTACTCGCCCTCGGGCGCCTCGTAGCCGGTGGCCCGGCCGATCTCGTCGATGCGCAGCAGGCCCGAGCAGTCCCAGCCGTCGGAGGTGCGGCGCACGTCGAGTTCCTCCTCGTCGTGCTCGTCGCGGACGTCGCCGAGGATCTCCTCGATCAGATCCTCCATCGAGACCAGGCCGGCGGTGCCGCCGTACTCGTCGACGACCAGCGCCATCTGCATACCGTGCGCGCGGACCCGCTCGAGCAGTTCGTCACCGTCGAGGCTGGCGGGCACCGCGGGCACCGGGGCGGCCAGCCGGTGCAGCGCGAGGGTGCGTCGCTCGCTCACCGGATGGGTGAACGCCTGCTTGACGTGCACGACACCGAGCGTGTGGTCGAGGTCGCCGTCGATGACCGGGAACCGGGAGTATCCGGTGCGCTCGGCGGCGGCGATCAGATCGGCGATGGTGTCGTCCTTGTCGAGGGATTCCACCTTGACCCGCGGGGTCATCAGCTCCTCGGCGATGCGCTCGCCGAATCGCAGCGAGCGATCGACGACCAGGGCGGTGCGCTGGTCCAGCGATCCGCGCTGGGCGGAGGTGCGCACCAGCGATCCCAGCTCCTGCGGGGACCGTGCCGACCGCAATTCCTCGGCGGGTTCGACGCCGAGCCTGCGCACCACCCAGTTGGCGGTGTTGTTGAGGAAGTGGATCATCGGCTTGAACACCACGGAGAAGCCGACCATCGGGCCCGCCGTCGCGCGGGCGGTGGCCATCGGCTTGGCGATCGCGATGTTCTTGGGCACCAGCTCGCCGTAGATCATCGACAGGGAGGTGGCGATGATCAGTGCCAGAGCCAGGGACAGACCGCCGGCGGCGCCCTCGGGCAGGCCGATCGCGGTGAACAGCGGATCGAGCAGCCGGGCGATCACCGGTTCGGCGATATAGCCGGTGATCAGGGTGGTGATGGTGATGCCGAGCTGCGCGCCGGAGAGCTGGAACGACAGGGTGCGATGGGCCTGACGGACCATCCGCGAGCGCACGTCACCCGAGCGGGCCGCGGCCTCGACGGCACTGCGTTCCAAGGCGGTCAGGGAGAATTCCGCGGCGACGAACAAGGCCGTGCCCGCGGTCAGGGCGATGAAGCCGAGAATGCTGAGAATCGTCAGGACGGTGGTCATGGCCGGCACCGTCCGGGGGGAGCGTTATCGGGAAGTGCGCCGGGTTTGTCACCCGGCTCGGTAGAGGAGCCCTCCTGAGTGGCGCCCTCGGACGCGGGTGGCAACGTGTTCCCTTTCGACGTGGCAGCGCTGTGCCGTGATGCGTGATACCGGGTGGACCCGGCAATCATCATGTTACCGGGCCGACCCCGTCGCGCCGCACCGTGGCGTCGGTGGGTTCGTGCCGGTTCACCACCCGCCGGGCAGTGGCCGTCCTTCGGCGAAGCCCGCCGCCGATTGCACGCCGAGCACCGCACGCTCGTGGAACTCCGGCAGGTTTCGGGCGCCCGCGTAGGTGCACGCGCTGCGCAGACCCGAACAGATGTGGTCGATGAGATCTTCGACACCGGGACGCTCGGGGTCCAGCCGCATCCGCGATCGGGAGATGCCCTCTTCGAACAGCGCCTTGCGGGCCCGGTCGAATCCGCTGTCGGTGGCCGTGCGGGCGGCCACCGCGCGCTTGGACGCCATGCCGAAGCTCTCCTTGTAGGCATTGCCGTCGCGATCGACCCGCAGGTCGCCCGGGGATTCGTAGGTGCCGGCGAACCAGGAGCCGATCATCACGTTGGCGGCGCCCGCCGCGAGCGCGAGCGCGACGTCACGGGGATGGCGGACACCGCCGTCGGCCCACACGTGGACGCCGATCTCCCGCGCCGCGGCGGCGCACTCGGCGACCGCGGAGAACTGCGGGCGGCCGACACCGGTCATCATCCTGGTGGTGCACATCGCGCCGGGGCCGACACCGACCTTGACGATGTCCGCGCCCGCCGCGGCGAGGTCGCGGGTGCCCTCGGCGGAGACGACGTTGCCCGCCACCAGCGGCACGCCCAAGCCGAGTCCGGCCACCGCTGCGAGTGATTCGAGCATCTTCTCCTGGTGACCGTGCGCGGTGTCGATGACCAGCAGGTCGGCGCCGGAGTCGACCAGGGATTTCGCCTTGGCCGCGACATCGCCGTTGATACCGACCGCCGCCGCGACCCGCAGTGCGCCGTCGGCGTCGACGGCGGGCTGGTAGATGCCGTCGCGGACGGCGCCGGTGCGGGTCATCACCCCGGCCAGCGAGCCGTCCTCGGTGGTCAGCACGGCCAGGTGCGCGTGCTGGGACTCGAGCAGATCGAACAGCTCGCGCGGGGAGGTGCTGGCCGGAGCCCGCACGAAGTCGCCGGTGGCGATCTCGCTGATCCGGGCGAAGCGGTCCACGTCGGCGCAGGCCGCCTCGGTCACCACACCCACCGGCTTGCCCGCTTCGACCACCACGACCGCGCCGTGCGCTCGCTTGTGCATCAGCGCCACCGCCTCGGAGACCGAGCGGTCCGGCTCGAGCGCCACCGGGGTGTCGGCGGTGAGCGAGCGGCTCTTGACGAAAGCGATGGTGTCGGCGGCCGCGCGGAGCGGCAGATCCTGGGGCAACACGACGATGCCGCCGCGCCGGGCGACGGTCTCGGCCATGCGCCTGCCCGCCACGGCGGTCATGTTCGCCACGACGATCGGGATGGTGGTGCCCGATCCGTCGACGGTCGACAGATCCACGTCGAACCGGGAGGCCACATCCGTCCGGTTCGGGACGAGGAAAAGATCGTCGTAGGTCAGGTCGTAGGGCGGCTGGTGTCCGGGAAGGAACTGCACTGGACCGATCTTAACGACGACGGGGCGGGCGCGCCGGGTTCCTCGCGGAGTGCGTGCGCGGGGAAACCGGCGCGGCCGGCAGTCGTGGCACCGACGCCCCCGCCTCCGCTGCCCGGCGCGTGAGGTCTACGGCGTGAGCGGTCCGGTGGCGGGCCCCTCGAGGACGGTGCCGTCCGCGGCGAAGCGGGAGCCGTGCAGCGGGCAATCCCAGGACTTCTCCGCCGAATTCCAGCGGACGACGCCGTACAGATGCGGGCATATCGCCGACACCGAGGTGGTGACCCCGTCGACCGTGGCGGTGGCGACCGGCCGCAGCCCCTGCCTGCGCACCCGTCCGCACCCTTCGGCGGGCAGGTCCTCGGGGCCGTCGCCACGCATCCCGGTCAGCCATCCGGTCGTGAGATGTTGCAGCACAGCGGTATTGGCAGAGACGGTCGAGGTGATCGCGTGCAGGGCGGGTGGTCGCCATGTCGTGAAGACGGGCGCCCATGCGGGCGGCGCACCGGTGATGTGCCCGGCGAGGGCCAGCGCGGCGGCCACGCCGTTGGTCAGCCCCCATTTGGCGTATCCGGTCGCGATCAGGATGCGATCGCTGCCGGGCAGTACTGGTCCGGCATAGGGCAGCTCGCCGACCGGCATGTAGTCCTGGGCGGACCAGTGCGTGACCGGTTCGGCGGTGGGCAGTACGCGCCGCGTCCACTCGATCAGGTCGTCGACCAGTTCGGCGGTGTTCTCCGCGCGACCCACCTCGTGACCGTTGCCGCCGACGAGGAGCAGTTCCCCGTCGTCCACCGGGACGGTGCGCAGCGACCGGGTCGGTGAGTCCGCGCTGATGAACATCTCGTCCGGAACCGGCTCGCCGATCCGGAACGCGCTCAGATAGGAACGCTGGGCGGTCACGCGGGCGAAGAAGCCGCCGCGATCGAGCAGGGGCGCGCCGGTCGCCAGGATCACCGTCCCGGCGCGCAGGTCGGCCTGGTCGGTGCGGACGAGGTGGTCGCCCCGGGCTTCCCATCCCACGCCGTGTACGCGGGTCGACTCGTAGATCGGGATCGACCGGGCCTCGAGGTCGGCTGCCAGGGCGAGCAGCACGTCCATCGGGTCCAGCTGGGCCTGATCCGGCAGGCGTACCCCGCCGAAGGAGGGGAACGGCGTGTCGAGTTTCGCGACGTACTCCGTCGGCAGACCGGCGGCACGGGTGATCTCGTGCTCTGCGCGGATGTCGTCGGTCGCGGCGCCGGTCTGCGCGTAGGTCACCGCGGCACGATGCTGCACCGCGACGGCATGTGACTCGCAGAATTCCAGCAGCCAGCGCTGGCCGTCCCGGTTGGCGTCCAGGTAGCTGCGCAGCGTGTCGAGGGAACGGTGTTCGGCGATCCGGCTGGCCCGGGTGCTCTGCAGAAGGCTCACCTTGCCGGTGGTCAGGCCGGTGGTGCCGACCCCGATCCACCTGCCCTCCACCACCGCGACGTCCTTGCCCGCCGCGGCCAGCAGCAGTGCCGTGACCAGTCCGGTCAGACCCGCGCCGACGACGACGAAGTCGTGCCGCTGTCCCGGCGGCAGCGGCGGGCGTGTCGCGGTGTCGTCGGTCTTCCACCAGATGGATGTCATGGGGCCATCCCTTTCGCTGCCATCGGATTTCTCGGTACGCGGCACAGGCTCGGGTCGGCTACCCGCGAGGTCGCGGGACGAAACGTCGGTCCGGAGGCGTCTCCCCACGGGTGAACAGGTTCCGTCCCGGGTATCGCTTCCGGTGCGATCCACTCGCGAGATTCGGACGACTCCGGATCTCGACCACGACAGGATCTCGACGGCGACAGGATCTCGGCGGCGACAGGATCTCGGCGACGAGAGGAAGGGGAGATCTCCACGATGACCGGTGCGACCGACTATCTCCCCGAAGGCCGGCCCACGCTCGGTGGCCTCGCCCACGCGGCCGAGGGCTGTCGGGGCTGCGATCTCTACCGGGACGCCACCCAGACCGTCTTCGGCGAAGGGCCGGCCGACGCGCGCATCGTCATGATCGGCGAACAACCCGGGGACCAAGAGGACAGAGAAGGGCATCCGTTCATCGGCCCCGCGGGCGGCCTGCTGGACCGCGCGCTGACCGAAGTCGGGATCGCACGCGAGGAGGTCTATCTGACGAACGCGGTGAAGCACTTCGCGTTCGTCGAGCGGGGGAAGCGCCGCATCCACAAACAGCCTGGGCGTACCGAGATCGTCGCCTGCTCGGCCTGGCTCGACGCCGAGCTGCGCGTCGTCCGGCCGAGCATGGTGGTCTGTCTGGGCGCGATCGCGGCCAAGGCGATCCTCGGCCCGTCGTTCAAGGTGACCGAGCAGCGCGGACTGGTGATCGCGCGGCCGGACTACGAGGTCGTCGCCACGGTTCATCCCGCGGCGGTACTGCGTGCGCCGGACCGGCGCTCGGCCTACGACGCGTTCGTCGCCGACCTCAGGAGCATCGGAACGCTCTGAGCAGCGCGGTCCCGATCCCGCTGAGCGGCCGTTTTGCCCTCGGCTGCTGGGGTAGGCGACCCCCATGAGCTTCACTGTGCGTGATGCGGTCTCGTCCTGGTGGTTCGAAGCGCCGCGCGCGGTCGCGACAGATCTGGTGCGCGCCGGCGTGCGAATCGCCGCGCAGGCCACGGTGACCGCGGTCGATGCTCCGATGCGGGTGGTCGACGCGGGTGCGAGGGCGGGGGCATCGGTCGTGGAGTTCGGCCGCGGTGTCGGGTTGGGCCACGAATTCGGCGCCCTGCTCGATCCGCACGCGCGCCGATCGCAGCGCCGGGTGGCGCTGCACCGGGACCGGGCCACGGTCGAGGTGCGCGGGCTGGCGAGCGAGAAGGGCGACGCGGTGATGCACGCGCTGGCCGAGCATCTGTCCCGGCGGGACGTGGTGCGATGGTGGCGGGTGAACGCGGTCACCGGTCAGATCGTCGTCGCACTCGCGGAGGGTGCGAACGATGTGCCGGAGCTGCTGTCGGCGATCGAATCGGTGGAGGCCGACGCCGAGGTCGAGGATATGGACTGGAGCCGCACCGTCGAGCACCCCGACGATCGGGAACCGGTGCTGGCGGCCGGAATGCAGGTCGCGGGCGACGTCTGCGCGATGGCTCTGTCGGGAGTCGGCGCGCTGCTGCCCCTGCGCGGTCCCGCACGCGCACTGCGCGCGGCGGCGGCCTTCACCGATACCCAGCCGCGCGTGCGCAGGGCACTGGAGCAACGGCTGGGACGTCCTCGGACCGATCTGCTGCTCACCACGACCGGCGCTGTGGGAAACGCCCTCGGCGACCGGGCGGCGCGGGGCGTCGCCGACCTGATGGTCGACACGGTGCAACGCAGTCTGATGCTCACCGAGGCGCTGGCGCGATATGCCCGGTGGCAGCAGTGGGAAGCCGAGGTGGGGAGCCGTCCACCGGCGGTGCCCGTCGGGCTCGCGGCTCGCCCCCGGCCGGCGGACGCGCCCCTCGGTCCGGTGGAGCGCGTCGCGGACGAAGTCGCGGTGGGCTCGATGGCCGGGGCGCTGGCCACGATTCTGGGCAGGCGCGGTGTCCTCGGCACCACCGGCGCGCTGGAACTGGGCGCTCCCAAGGCGGCGCGTGCCTGCCGGGAGGCCTACGGCTCCACCGTGTCGGTGATGATGTCGAGAGCGGGCGCGCTGACTCTGCATCCGGGAATCTGGCGGCGACTGGATCGGCTGTCCGCTCTGGTCGTCGATGGGGAAACGTTGCTGACCTCTCGGCGGGTCGTGCTCGCCGCGGAACTCGTCGACACCGAAACCGCGGACGGGGAGTGGACGCGCACGCAGGTCTGGAGCGCCGCCCAGCGCCTGCTGTGGCACAGCGACACCCGTGACGACGCCGCCCTGGCGCTGGTGCACCTCGGGACCGGCCAGCCCGATCGGGGGGTGACCGCGCGTCCGGTATGGCGGGAACTGCGCGAGGCCGGACGGCCGGTCGGAAAAGTGCTCATCGGACGTGAACTCGACGAGCGGGCGCATCTGCTGCTGCAGCAGGCGCGGGCCGCCGGGCTGCGGGTGGTGCTCACCGGGAGCGCCGACACCGCGGACCTGCGTTCACTGTCCGACCAGTTCGTCGATCGCTCCCGGTCGATGAGCAAGATCGTGCGTGAGCTGCAACAGGACGGGCACATGGTCGCCGTCCTCAGCCCGCGCGCGCACAAGGCCATGGCCGCCGCCGATGTCGCGATCGGGCTGGCGCGCCGCGACCACGGCGCATGGCAGATACCGTGGGCCGCCGACGTGGTCTGCCGGGACATGACACAGCTGCACCGGGTGCTCGCCGCGGTCGCTCCAGCGCGCCGGATGAGCGAACGCGGCCGCTCGCTGGCGCTGTCCGCGGCAGCGCTGGGCGGTCTGCTGCTGGCCGTCGCGCCCGAGGGGGGCAACAGCACGGTGCCGATGACCGCGGCGCATTCCACGGCGCTGCTGACCGGTGCTTTCACCGGATGGCGTGCGACGCGCGCCGAACCACCGGTCACGCTCGCACCGTCGCTGCCCTGGCACGCGCTCGAACCCGACGAGGTGCTGGCCCGGCTGCCGGAGCCGGTGCCGGTACCGGAACGCACCGGCACCGGGGGCGCGCGGAGCATTCCGGTGCTCTCCTCGTCCGCGGCGTTCGTGCGGCACCTGCGCGGCGAACTCGCCGATCCTTTGGCGCCGATCCTCGGAGTCGGCGCGATCGCGACCGCGATCCTGGGGTCTTCGTCGGACGCCTTGCTGCTGTCGTCGGTCCTGGCCGTCAACGCGGTCGTCTCCGCGCGGCAGCGTCAGCGCGCGGAGAAGGCGCTGAACCGTCTCCTGGAAACCGAGCGTCTCACCGGGCGTCTGGTGGAGCGCGGCGATGGCGATGCCGCAACCGAGGCGTGGCCGGTGCCCGGGCAGGACGGTGAGGTGCCCGCGCAGTTGCTGACGATCGGGGACGTCATCGTCGTGCGGCCGGGTGACGTGGTCCCGGCGGACGCCCGGCTGCTCCGGGCGGACGACCTCGAGATGGACGAATCCGGATTGACCGGAGAATCGGTGACCGTCGAGAAGCAGGTGGCCGCGGCGCCCGGCGCGGCGGTGGCCGATCGGACATGCATGATCTTCGAAGGCACCACGGTGGTCAACGGGACCGGTCGCGCGGTCGTCGTCGCTGTCGGTTCGGAAACCCAGGCCGGTCGCGCGGCATCCGGCGCCGTGCCGCCCGAAAAGGGTGGTGTGCAGGCGCAATTGCGGCGGTTGACCGATCGGGCGTTGCCGCTGACGCTCACCGGCGGCGGCGTGGTCACGGTTCTCGGCGTGCTGCGCGGCAGTGTCCTGCGGCCCGCGATCGCCGACGGGGTGGCGGTGGCGGTCGCGGCGGTCCCCGAAGGGCTGCCCCTGGTGGCGACCGTCGCCCAGCTGGCCGCGGCCCGCCGGCTGTCGCGGTACGGGGTGCTGGTCCGGGCCAGTCGCACCGTCGAGGCGCTCGGTCGAGTCGACACTCTGTGTTTCGACAAGACCGGCACGCTGACCGAGGGACGTCTGCGCCTGGTCGCCTTGGCGGACGCGGACCAGCAGTGGGCTCCGGACGCCGATTCCGAGGACGCGCGCAGGCTGCTGCGGGCCGCGGCCAGGGCATGCCCGGACCCGGACGACGGCCCGGTCGTGCACGCCACCGACCGCGCGGTGCTCGACGCGGCCGAAGTTCTCGGCGGCGACGATCGATGGGATTCGATCGAGGAGATCCCCTTCGAATCCAACCGCGGCTATGCGGCCGCGCTCGGCCGCACCACTCGCAAGTTGCGACTGATCGTGAAGGGCGCACCCGAGATCGTCCTCGCCCGGTGCACCCGGGTGCGCGCGGCGGACGGCGATGCCGAGCCCTTCGACGGCGCGCGGCGCGAGCGCGCCGAACAGATGGTGCACGAGCTGGCCGAGCAGGGCCTGCGTGTGCTGGTGGTCGCGCGTCGCGACCTCTCCCGTGAACCCGACGACGTCGAAGGCATGGTCGGCGAACTCACCCTGCTCGGCTTCCTCGGCCTCGCCGACATCCCGCGCCCGCAGTCCGAGGCCCTGGTGCGCGCCTTGCGGCGCAACGGGATCAGCGTCCGGATGATCACCGGCGACCACCCGGTGACGGCACAGGCGGTCGCCGGGCAACTGGGCATCGAAGCGGCCGAGGTGACCACCGGAGCCGACCTGGAGGGGCTGGACGATTCCGCGCAGAGCGAGTTGATCGAACGCAGCACGGTCTTCGCTCGCATCGATCCCGCGCAGAAGGTGCGGATCGTCGCCGCGCTGCGACGCGCGGGCCACGTGGTCGGGATGACCGGCGACGGCAGCAACGACGCCGCTGCCATCCGAACGGCCGACATCGGGATCGGCGTCGCCGCGCAGGGTTCGGTCGCCGCGCGCAACGCCGCCGATCTGGTGCTGACCCGGCCCGATCCGCTGGCACTGCTGCACGCGATCGTGGAGGGGCGGGGGATGTGGCGCCGGGTGACCGATGCCGTGGGCGTGCTCGTGGGCGGCAACGCGGGCGAGGTCGCCTTCACGCTCTACGGCACCGCGCTCAGCGGCGAGGCGCCGCTGGGAACGCGCCAATTCCTGTTGGTGAACATGCTGACCGACATGTTCCCCGCGATGGCCCTGGCCCTTTCACCCGACCGCGACGCCGCCGACGCGAACCTCACCGACGATCCGGAAACGTTGGCCCGCCTCGCGTCGGATCGGCTGGCCCGAACCGCTCCGGCCGGGCTCGGGGCCGATCTGGTCCGGACCCTGTCGGTCCGCGGTATCGCCACCGCCTCGGGAGCCTCTGTCGCCTGGACGATCGGGCGCTACACCGGCACCCGGCGTCGCGCCGCGACGATCGGCCTGGTGGCCCTGATCGGCACGCAGCTCGGTCAGACATTGGTCTCCGGCTACCGCAGCCCCCTGGTCTGGGTGACCATCGCCGCCAGCGGCGCGGTGCTCGGCACCGTCGTCATGACCCCGGTGGTGTGCAGCTACTTCGGGTGCCGTCCGCTCGGGCCCGTCGGCTGGGCTGTCGCGGGCGCCTCGGCGGCCACCGCGACAGCGACCGCCGCCTTGGCCCCGGCGTTGCTCGCCGGCAGGCGGGAGTCGAGCATCGAAGGGGCACCTCACGGGCCGTCGAACGCCCTCCCGGCTGCTGACGACTCGCTCGCGAACGGCGGATGAGCCGCTTCACGGCGACGCCACGTCTTCGCGCACGCGGCGGTCCGCTCGCCACTGCTCACCGCGCCGGTCGTCGCGGCGAGGAAGGCGCTCGACAGGTCGGGCATCTCGCCCGGCCGGCGCGACTGGGCCGGTGACGTCCGTCCGCCCAGGCTGTGACTTCTGACCAGGTCCGCGATGTCTGGCTGGGCCGTGACGTCCGACCGGGCCGCGATGGTCCGACGGCGCAGCGCGTCGAGTCGGCAGACTCGATAGCCGGTCGGTAGCGGGCCAGAGCAAGCGTGCACTGATTTCGGGCGAGTCGCGGACACCGAGCGTGTCGCAGGGCGGTCGGCGCCGCCCCTTCCGGACATCGGGCAGCGCCGCCGGCATGGCGGTCACCGATGCCCGGGGGAATCGGTGACCGGTGCCGGATCAGCACAGGGTCAGCGCAGGACGGGTCAGCCCTGTGCTCGGCGGCGGCCGCCCACGGGAGCGCCCGCGCCCCGCACGGCGCGCGGATTGCGGCCGGTGTGGCTGCCCTCGCCGGTGCGGGGTGCGCGTCGCTCGCCACCCACCACGGTCTCGCCGCGGCGGGCGCGCGCTGTGCTCGCCGAGCCGTCGGTGCGGGCGGAGGCGGGCTTGCCACCGGATCGCCCTGCTGACGCGGGCCGGTCGGCATGGCTGCCCGCGGCCGCGCCGCCCCGGCCACCGGACCGGCCGCGACGTGACGGCGTACGGCGCTGCCCGGCGCCTTCACCACGGCTCGCGCCGCTGCCCGGGTTGCCGGGCGGGGTGGGGGCGGGGACGGCGATGCCCGAAGGCGTACGCGCGCCGGTGATGTCGCGCAGGGCCGGATGTCCCGGACGGACCTCCACCCCGACGACCTCGACACCGGCCTTGCGGGTCATCTTCGCGACGTCGGCGCGTTCGTCCTCGGTCACCAGGGTGACCACCACGCCGTCCTCACCCGCTCGCGCGGTACGGCCCGCGCGGTGCAGGTAGGCCTTGGCCTCGGCGGGCGGATCCACGTGCACGACCAGCGAGATGCCGTCGACGTGGATGCCTCGGGCCGCGACGTCGGTGGTGACCAGCACCGGTACCGAGCCGTCGGCGAAGGCCGCCAGCGTGCGGGTGCGGTTGTTCTGCGCCTTGCCGCCGTGCAGGGCGCCGGAGGCGATGCCCGCCGCGCGCAGCTGCTTGGCCAGCCGGTCCGCGCCGTGCTTGGTACGCACGAACAGGATCGTCAAACCCTCGCGGGCCGCGATCTCGGTGATCACGTCGCGCTTGTCGGCCTTGCGCACGAACAGCAGGTGATGGGACATGGTCGACACCGACGCCGCCGGGGGCGCGGTGGAATGGGTGACCGGGCTGTGCAGGTAGCGCTTGACCAGCTTGTCGACCTCCCCGTCGAGGGTGGCCGAGAAGAGCAGCCGCTGGCCATTCTTCGGGGTCTGATCGAGCAGCCGGGTGACCTGGGGCAGGAAGCCCATGTCGGCCATGTGATCGGCCTCGTCGAGCGCGGTGATCAGCACGTCGTCGAGGGCGGCCGCGCCCTGGGCGATCAGATCGGACAACCGGCCGGGCGTGGCGATCAGCAGATCGACACCGCGCGAGAGGCGGTCGGCCTGCCGCTTGATCGGCGCGCCGCCGACCACCGAGGCGACCCGCAGGCCGAGGGAGAGGGCGGGCTCGTCGAGCGCGCGCTCGATCTGGGCGGCCAGCTCCCTGGTCGGCACGAGCACCAGGCCGCGGGGGCGGCGCGGCGCGGCGGCATTGCCCGCCAGCCGCACGAGCATGGGCAGGCCGAAGGCCAGGGTCTTGCCGGAGCCGGTGGGGCCCCGGCCGAGGACGTCCTTGCCGGCGAGCGCGTCGGGGACGGTCGCGGCCTGGATCGGGAAGGGTGCGTCGATGCCGCCACGGCGTAGCGCTTGCACGAGCACGGCGGGCAGGCCCAGAGACTCGAAGGACACGGTGGGTGTCGCGGCGTCGGGCGTAGTGGTCACGGAGATGGGTGAAGCCTTTCTGGGTGCGGTGCCCTCGGGCGCCGCTCGGGTCGGCCCACGCCGGAGGGCGGGGCCGTGCGCGCGCCGGACCGTTGCGATCGTCGCTGCGGAGGGTGCGCCCGCGGATGGCCGGTGAATCTCGGGCCTCGCGGTGGAAACCGTTCGTTGCTCGGGCGGTGGATCCGCTCGGTGAACAGTCGTCGTGGTGTCGGTTCGGTCGTCGGACGGTCTGTGCGCGAACTCCGGGATCTGTGCCCCGGACAGCTCAGTGACCGAACAATCGACTCAGTTCGACCAGCCAGGGTACCGCGACCGCGAGGGTCGGCACCACCAGGATCGCCAGCGAACCGAGATACGCGGCAGTGGCGATGCGCACATCGGTGCCGTTGGTGCGATCGCCGAGCCGCTGCACGCGGATGAGCGTGGTCGGCCCGCCCGCGGCCAGAGCGCCCTGCGGGGCGGTGGATTTCGCGCATGCCACCAGGGCGCGGGCCAGCGGGGTGGGCCCGGTGACCTTCACCGCGGAGTCGTCGGCGAGCAACTCGATGAGCAGCTTCACCGAGCCCAGTGCCGCTTTGCTGCGCACCACTCGGGGGAAAGCCTCGTGCACCGCGGTGAACGCCTCGAGCACGAGGTCGTGGCGGGCACGCAGATGGGAACGCTCATGGCTGACGATGGCGGTGATCTCCGGGCCGTCCATCTTGGTCAGGGTGCCTTCACTGAGCACGACGCGCCTGCGCAGGCCGGGCAGGCAGTAGGCGATGGGCTCGGTGGCCGCCAGGACACGGATGTCGTGTGCCTGGCGGTGCGGCCCGCTCTGGTCGAGCAGGTCGACCAGCATCCGGTGTCGGGCGCGTCGGCGGCGGGTGTGTACGGCGACGCGGACGATCGAGAACACCAGCCGTGCGCCGACCAGCAGGGTCAGCGCGAAGACCAGCACGTAGGCCAGCCACAGGGGCAGCCCGAGGGCATCGATCTCGCTCGTGGGCGAGGTGGTGGGCCGCCCGTCCGGGCCGGGCACGAGCAGTTCCGCGGCGATGGCCAAGCCGGAACCGAAGGCGCTGAGCACCGCGGCCAGGGCGACGGCCTGCCAGAGCACCAGGGCGGCGCGGGGAGTGCGATAAGGCCATGTCGCACGGCTGAGCAATGCGGGTGCGGGGCCCGCGAGAAGCAAGGCGAGTCCGGCGAAGACCGGCGCGGTTGCGTTCATCGACTCAGCTCACTGCGTTGTGGGGACCGGGAACGCACCTCGTTGTGCGTCCCAGGGCGGTTGGCCGACCACATCCTAACCTGGTCGGCTCGCCGCTTCAGTCGAGCGGCGGTGAGGTGCCTTCGGCGGCCTCGAGTCTGGCCAGGGCTTCTCGCAGCGCGTCGGCCTCGTCGGGGCCGACCTGCTCGACGAAGTGCACCAGCGCGGCGGCGCGGCTGCCCGCCTCGTCGGCCTGCTGGAGAGCGTCGAACATCAGGCTCGCGACCAGTTCGTCGCGAGTGTGCACGGGCGCGTAGCGGTGCGCGCGATCGTCGCGCCGCTGGACCACCAGATTCTTCTTCGCCAGTCGCTGCAGCACAGTCATGACCGTGGTGTACGCGAGCTCGCGACGTGCGGCGAGTGCTTCGTGCACCTGCCGGACGGTTTGCGGTTGGTCGCTGGACCACAACTGGTCCATGACCGCCTTCTCGAGTTCACCAAGACCTGCCATCCTTTGAGTTTACGGACCCAACGACGCAAATGCGTACTACACCCTGTCGTAACTATCGGGTTGCTGGTGTGGTATTGGTCATATCCGCCGGTGGAGTCGCTGATTTTGGGGTCGCGCCGCCGGGTCCGGCCGACGCCCGGGAGTCATGGGTGACCCGGCCCTCGCGTATGTCCACCGGCTCGGTCGATGTATCGGATGGGCCGATCGAGACCTCGAGGCTGTCGCGGGCGAGCGCCGCCCGCGACGGCGCGCCCCCGATCCTCGATCGCGGCGCGTGCGACCCTGGTGACTCGCCGTCAGGTCTGGTAAGCCTAACCTAATCTACTCGCTCCGAGACTTCCCTCGTTCCGGAGCCGACCCGAGGAGCTGCCATGACCGAAACCGTGACCGGTTACTCCAGTCGCCACGCCGATTCGGTGTTCGAGCGCACGAGTTCGCGGCTGCGTGCCCTGCAGCCGGATCATCCGCGCGTCTACGCCGTGGCCGCGGTCTCCGAACACGGCCGCAGGCGCTGGTGGAAGCTGTCGGAGGGGGTGCGCGAGGGGCGTATCGAGGTGATGTACCGCAGGCACGCCGCCGAGATGCGCAGCGCCGACATCGCCGCCGAGGTGGTCGCGACCGCGCTCGTGCACGCCGTCGTCGGACGAGTGGCCGCGCTGTGGGTGATGGACGGCCGTGCCTGGGATCCCGGGCTGGAGAACCTGTGGGTGCACAACGACAACGACGGCGGCCTGGACTGGGCCGGCCTCGAGGACACCACGCTGCGCGTGCTCGATGGTGACCCGATGTCCGGCCGTGCGGGCGTCGTCGCCCTGCCGTGTGAGCGGGCCATGGCGGTCTGGCTGGCGCATCGCTGCGAAGCGTCGCTGACGCTGGTCTACGAGGGGCTCGCGCGCTGCTCTCGGCTGAGCGTCCACCGATTCTGGTCGTTGGTGGGCCAATCCGTCGTCGGTGCGGCCACGTACGTGCCGGATCTGGCGCGCACCGATGCGATGCTGGGTGCCCGGCGCGGTCAGGCATTGCTGGCGGCGCTGGGGGATCGCGGTCCGGCGGTGCGGCGCGACGCATTCGTGCCGGGTTGATCCGTCTCGGTCCGTCTCGGTCCGTCTCGAGGGTTCTGTCTCGGCGATCGAAAGCGCACGGAAATCGCCACGCTCTTGTGAGTTAGGTAAGCCTGTCCTATAGTTCGATGTGGCGTAAGGATCGCGCGTGCGTCCTGAGGGCTGCAGAGACCCCCGATCCGTGCCGCGGCGGGCCCCACCCCGGTGGGGCCCGCCGCTTCGTTCCGCGGGCCGGGCATCCCCCTCCTCGTCGCGGTTTCGTGTGGTGTAAAGCTGGAGCGCATGACAGAGCAGAGCTTCCCCACCATGACCGCCGAGGCGATGAACAAGGTCGACGCCGAGCTGGGCACCTTCACCGACATGATCGGCCTGCGCTACACGGAAATGGGCCCGGACCGCGTCGCGGGCGAGTGGACCGTCAAGTCGCACCTGTATCAGCCCGCGGGCATTGTCAACGGCGGCGTCTACTGCACCGTCGTGGAAAGTCTCGCCAGTGTTGCCGGTGCGATCTGGTACGGCGATCAGGGCTCTGTGGTGGGTGTCAACAACAACACCGATTTCCTGCGGTCCGTGCGTGAGGGCGTACTGCGCGGCGTGGCGACCCCGCTGCATCGCGGTCGCACCCAGCAGCTGTGGCAGGTGGTCATCACCGACGAGCAGGAGCGCGTCGTCGCGCGCGGTCAGGTGCGGCTGGCGAACCTGCCCAAGCGGGACTGAACGGCCCCACGCTCGACCGGCGGTACCGGCGCGCGCGTGCCAGAATGGCCGTCATTCTTCGACCGACCGGTGAGGAGCCCGGATGCGACTGTCGCCGCACGAGCAGGAACGACTGCTGCTGAGCTACGCGGCCGAGCTGGCGCGGCGCAGGAAAGCCCGCGGCCTCGCGCTGAATCATCCCGAGGCGGTCGCGATCATCACCGACCACGTGCTCGAGGGCGCGCGCGACGGACGCACCGTCGCCGAGCTGATGTCCTCGGGCCGCACGGTGCTCACCCGCGCGGACGTGATGGACGGGGTGCCGGAGATGATCCACGACGTCCAGGTGGAGGCCACGTTCCCGGACGGCACCAAGCTCGTCACGGTCCATCAGCCGATCGCGTGAAGGAGACGCCAGCGTGATTCCGGGCGAATATCTCTGCGCCGAGGGCGTGATCGAGCTCAACTCCGGGCGCGAGCGCCTCGAAATGGATGTCGTCAACACCGGCGACCGCCCGGTGCAGGTCGGCAGCCACGTCCATTTCCCGCAGGCCAACGCCGCGCTCGACTTCGATCGCGCGGCCGCGCACGGTCATCGTCTCGACATCCCGGCGGGCACCGCCGTGCGATTCGAGCCCGGCCTGGGGCAACGCGTTCGCCTGGTCCCGCTGGCCGGCACGCGCGAGGTGTACGGCATCGGTCCGAATCCGCCGGGCCGCCTGGATGATCCGGGCCGCGTCGATGATCCGAACCGTCCCGAGGGGGAGCAGCAGTGAGCGAACTGAGCCGGGCCCGCTACGCGGAGCTGTTCGGACCCACCACCGGCGACCGGGTGCGCCTGGCCGACACCGATCTGCTGATCGAGATCACCGAGGACCGCAGCGGCGGTCCGGGGCTGGCCGGTGACGAAGCCGTCTTCGGCGGCGGCAAAGTGCTGCGCGAGTCGATGGGCCAGTCGCGCGCCACCCGCGCCGACGGCGCCCCCGACACCGTCGTCACCGGCGCGATCATCGTCGACTACTGGGGAATCATCAAGGCCGACATCGGTATTCGTGACGGCCGGATCAGCGCCATCGGCAAGGCGGGCAACCCCGACATCATGTCCGGTGTGCACCCGGATCTGGTGGTCGGACCCTCCACCGAGATCATCGCCGGCAACGGCCGCATCGTGACCGCGGGCGCGATCGACTGCCACGTCCACTTCATCTGCCCACAACTGATGGACGAGGCGCTCGGCGGCGGCATCACCACCCTGATCGGCGGCGGCACCGGCCCCGCCGAAGGCAGCAAGGCCACCACCGTCACTCCGGGCGCCTGGCATCTGGCCCGCATGCTCGAGGCCACCGACCACTGGCCGCTGAACATCGCCCTGCTCGGCAAGGGCAACACCGTGAGCGAAGCCGCCATGTGGGAGCAGTTGCGCGCGGGCGCCTCGGGTTTCAAGCTGCACGAGGACTGGGGCTCGACTCCCGCCGCGATCGACGCCTGCCTGCGCGTGGCCGACGCCTCCGGGGTGCAGGTCGCCCTGCATTCGGACACGCTCAACGAGATCGGCTTCGTCGAGGACACCTTGGCCGCCATCGCCGGCCGCGGCATCCACGCCTATCACACCGAAGGCGCGGGCGGCGGTCACGCCCCCGACATCATCACCGTCGCCTCGCACCCGAACGTCCTGCCCAGTTCCACCAACCCCACGCGCCCGCACACCGTCAACACCCTCGACGAACACCTCGACATGCTCATGGTGTGCCACCATCTCAGCTCGGCCATCCCCGAGGACCTGGCCTTCGCCGAGAGCCGCATCCGTCCCTCGACCATCGCCGCCGAGGATCTGCTGCACGATCTGGGCGCGATCTCGATGATCGGCAGCGACTCCCAGGCCATGGGCCGCATCGGCGAAGTGGTGATGCGCACCTGGCAGACCGCGCACGTGATGAAGCGCCGCCGCGGCGCCCTGCCCGGCGACGGCGCCGCCGACAACCACCGCGTCCGCCGCTACGTCGCCAAATACACGATCTGCCCGGCCGTCGCGCACGGCCTCGACGACGAGGTCGGCTCGGTCGAACCCGGCAAACTCGCCGACCTGGTGCTCTGGGATCCCGCCTTCTTCGGTGTGCGCCCACACGCGGTTCTCAAGGGCGGTGCGATCGCGTGGGCCGCCATGGGCGATGCCAACGCCTCCATTCCCACTCCACAGCCCGTCCTGCCGCGCCCGATGTTCGGCGCCGCCGCCCCCGTCGCCGCCGCCACCTCGCTGCATTTCGTCTCCGCCCACGCCGTCGAGGACGGCCTGGCCGAGCGCATCGCGGTCCGTCGTCGCCTGGCCCCGGTCAAGGACGTTCGTCAGGTGACCAAGGCCGATATGCCCGGCAACGACGCCATGCCCCGCATCGACGTCGACCCCGACACCTTCACCGTCCGCGTCGACGGCGAGGTGTGGGCCGAGGAACCCGCCACCGAACTGCCCATGGCTCAGCGCTACTTCCTCTTCTGACCCACGGTCCACGGGCCGCGGGTCTCCGGCGAGATCGGTCTTGACCTTGACGCGACGTCATGGTCGAGACTGGGGCGCATGAGAATAGGTCAGCTCGCCGAGGCCGCGGGGACGACGACGCGGACGGTGCGGCACTACCACCGCCTCGGTCTGCTCCCCGAACCACGACGGCTGGCCAACGGCTATCGCGAATACACGGTGGGCGACCTCGTGCGCCTGATGCGGATCCGGTGGCTGGTGGCGAGCGGGGTGCCGCTCGGCTCGGTCGCCGCCGTGTCGGCCGAGCGGATGTCGAGTGCGGACGAGCGCGATGTGGTGGCGGATCTGCGTGCCGTGCTCGAGGCCGTCGAAAGTGAGCAGGCCGTGCTCGCCCGGCGTCACGCCCGGCTGACCGCCATGCTGGCCGAAGCCGAACGGGGACATCCGGTCTCGGCGCTGCCCGGCGAACTCGTCACCGCGTTGAACGGTGCCGTGGACTCCGCGTCCTCGCCCGCGGTCGGCGCCGCGCTGCGCCTCGAGCGGGATCTGCTCGAAGCCGTGGTCCTGACAGGTGCGGCACCGGAGGCGCTCGTCTCCGGCTTCTCGGCGATGTTGGGCGATGCCGAGGCTCGCGCGGACTATCTGGCACTGCTGTCGGACTGGGCGGAAATGGAAGGGCTCGAACCCGATTCGGTGGTGGCGGCCGGTCGGATCGACGCTCTCGTGCATCGGATGCTCGAATTCCACGATCGCGGCGGCGGGATCGATGTCGGCATGGCGGAAACTGCCGGTGCCGAGTCCGGCGCGTTCTCCCTCGAGGAGATCGTTCCCGACCGCGCGCAACGCGCGGTCGTGCGGCGCTTCCTGGAAGAACTCTCGGCTCGTTCGGTGATGCGGAGCAGCGGGTGAGGACGGGCCTGAGGCTTCGGCGATTCCAGTGGGTCGCGCAGGGGGTCACCGTGATCGTCGTGCTGTTCGACGCCGCGCTGTCGGCCACCGGGGTTCTCACCGTGCGGCAAGCGCTGGTCCTTTTCGCCGTAGTAGAGATTCCGTTGATGTGCGTTGTCGCAACAGCTTTCACAGTGACGGTGGTGTCCAGGACACGCCGGGGTGATGGAGTCCGGTCGGCGATGGTGCATGCGCTCGGTCATTCCCCGTTCCTGCCGCTTATCCGGGCCGAGATCCGGGGGTATCGGGCGCTGTGGCAGGCGATTCGTGGCCGCGACTGCGGTGTCGAACCCGATGCGATCGTCCTGCGTGCGCGCCGGGGTGCACTGGCGCTGCCGGTCGCTTTCGCGATCGCGACCGTGGTCGAGATCGGAGCACTGCACCTGCTGCTGCCGTGGGCGTGGCTGCGCGTCGCGCTGGCGCTCGTGTCGGTGTGGTCGCTGATCGCGCTGTCCGGGTACCTGGCCGTGCATCGAACGCACCCGCACTATCTGACCGGCGCCTCGCTGGTGCTCCGGCAGTCCGGGGCAGTGGTGGCCGTGATCGACCGCGCGCGTATCGAATCCGTGGTGGCCCGAGGAAGATTCACGCAGACCGCGCCTACGGTCGTCGACGGTAGGCTGTTCCTCCCCGGTGCGGATGGAACGACGGTCGATCTGACGCTGACCTCGCCGGTCACCGTCACGCTTCCCGCGCTCGTACCGGCACGCAGGAAGACCGGGGAGGTCGATCACATCAGCGTGTACGTCGATGAGCCCGACCTGCTGGTCTCGGCTCTGCGGGGTCGTCGCCGGAGGCGAAACCCGCTGGACTCGGACGAGGTGTCCCGGTGACCGGCACCGCCGGGACGTCGCCGCCCGGGAGACAGGAGACCGGGCGGCGACGTTCCGAGGTTCGTCAGGCGTCGATCGAGGACAGGTCGCTGTAGCGTTCGCCCGCGACCGCGTCGCGCGGGACGGCCTCGGCCAGCCGGGTCAGATCCTTGTCGTCGAGGGTCACGCTCGCGGCGGCGACGTTCTCCTCGAGATACTTCACGCGCTTGGTGCCGGGAATCGGAACGACGTCGTCACCCCGCGACAGCACCCAGGCGAGGGCGAGCTGACCGGGCGTCACGCCCTTGTCCGCGGCGATCTCGGTGATCCGGGCGACGAGCGAGAGATTGGCTCGCAGCGCCTCACCCTGGAAACGGGGGAAGCGGCCCTGGCGGCGCGAATCAGCCTCGGCCAGGTCATCCGCCGAGGTGATCGCCCCGGTCAGCATGCCGCGCCCGAGCGGGGAGTAGGGGACGAGCCCGATGCCGAGTTCGCGCAGCACCGGCAGGATCTGGTCTTCGAGATGCCGGGTGAACAGGGAGTATTCCGACTGCAGCGCGGTGATCGGGTGGACGGCGTGCGCGCGCCGGATGGTGCCCGCCGCGGCCTCGGACAGTCCGAGGTAGCGCACCTTGCCCGCCTCCACCAGTTCCTTCATCGCTCCGACGGTGTCCTCGATCGGGACCGTCTTGTCGACCCGATGCTGGTAGTAGAGGTCGATGTGGTCGACGCCGAGGCGTCGCAGCGAGGCGTCGGCGGCCTTGCGGACGTAGTCGGGATCCCCGCTGACGCCGAGGAATTCGCCGTTCGCACCGCGCATATTGCCGAACTTGGTGGCCAGCTGGACTTCGTCGCGGCGGCCCGCGATCGCCCGGCCGACGAGTTGTTCGTTGGTGAACGGGCCGTACATGTCCGCGGTGTCGAGGAACGTGACGCCCAGGTCGAGGGCGCGCCGGATGGTGTCGATGCCGGTCGCCTCGTTCGCGGTGCCGTAGAACTCCGACATGCCCATGCAGCCCAGCCCCAGGAGGGAGACGGTGAGGGCATGGTCGCCGGCGCCGAGAGTGCGGTGGCCGAGGGAAGCGTGTGATTCGGTCATGAACTCATCCAATCCCTTCGAGCGCGCTCTAGGTCAAGCCTCGGAATTCCAAACGGTCGGCGTAGATGCCGATCTTGCGGTCGATCGCCCCGAGATGGTCCTGGACCTCGGCGAGCTGGTCGAGTACCCGCTGCCGGTGGTCGCGCAGCAGCGCCAGCCGCTCGGCTTCGTTGCCGCTGCCCGCACGCACCATTTCGGCGTAGCGCTTGATGTCGCGGATCGGCATCCCGGTGGCCCGCAGGCGGGTGACCAGCTCGATCCAGGTCAGATCGTGGTCGCTGTAGCGGCGGTGGCCGCTGGACGAGCGGCCGACCCGCCGCAACATCAGCCCGTCGCGCTCGTAGTAGCGCAGGGTGTGCGCGGACAGACCGGTCCGGTTGGCGGTCTCGGCGATGGAGTAGGTGCGGGTGCTGGTGTCGACGGGTGTCACCCTGCCAGTCTGATCCTTGGAGCGCACTCGAAGTCAACGCCCACGCTCGAAGCCGAAGCCGCAACGTCGGTGCCTGCCCACGCCGCGCACCGGCACCGACTCCCGTGTCGGTGGCAGCCCCCGAGCGCGGGGATCGACATCGAGCGTGGGTTTCGGAATCGACCGGGCGTCAGCCGAACGACATGGTCGCGAAGGTCGCGCCCGCCGGATCGGCGACGACGCCCACCCGCGACGGTCCGGGCAGATCCTTGGCGGGCTCGACGATCGAGCCGCCGAGTTCGACCGCGCACGCGGCCGCTTTGTCGGAGTCCTCGACGCGGAAGGTGACCGACCAGAACGGTGCGGGCTCGCCCTCGGCCGCGATATGCGCGCCGCCGAATTCACGCCCACCCGTGCTCGGCGCCAGCGCCTGATAGGGGTTGACGGTGGCGGTTTCCCATGCCGCGTTCGCGTGCTGCCAGCCGAGCACGGTGCGGTAATGGGCCATCGCGTCCGCAGGGGAGCCGGTCGCGGCGTATTCCACCCAGCACGGGTTGTCCTGTTCGGCCCAGTTCGCGGAGCCCGGGTGGGTGAGCAGCTGCGCGAGCGCGTAGGTCGCGCCCGCCGGGTCGGTCAGCACCGCGAAACGCAGCCGCCCGAAGACATCGACCGGTTCGAGGTCCACCCGTGCGCCTGCCGAGCCTGCCGCCGCCACCGTGGCATCGATGTCCTCGACGGCGAAGTACACCGTCCACACCGGCGGTGCTGTACCGCCGTCGGGCGCGGTGGCGGGCGCGATGCCCGCGACGGGCGCGCCGTCCTGGTGCAGGATCGTGTAGTGACCGGCCTCGGGGCCGAGATCTTCTGCCTGCCAGCCGAATACACCGGTATAGAAGGCGGCTGCGGCCGGGATGTCGGGTGCGGTCACGTCGAACCAACACGGTGTGCCCGGAGCGAAAGCGGATGTCATCGGAGTCTCCCTGTGCGTAGGTGGCCTGTGGTGCGGCCCGAAGGTCGATACGTCCGTGATGACGAATCCGGCCGCCGGAATTCATCGCTGTGTCCGTCGGTTCTCCGGACGGTGACGCCCCCGCGAACACTCGACGCACTGGCGGGCAGCCCCGGCGTCGTCGAGGCCTCCACGAATTCCCGGAGGCAGCTGTGCGGCCGGCCGAGGTCGCGGGCGGCTGGGCGCAGGCGGTGGCGACTGCGGCGCAGGCCATCGCCACGGTCGCGAAGATCGAGCACATCGCTGACCCCCAGCGAACCCCGGGCGCGCTCCGGCGGGCGCGTCCGGGCCGGTGGCAGACTTGCGTCATGACGCCTTCCGATTGGTCCGATGTCGACGCCTACGTCGTGGAGCACCTGGTCGCCGACGATTCCTCGGCGGCCACCCTCGACGCCAACGCGGCCGCGGGGCTGCCCGCGATCGACGTGTCCGCGGCGCAGGCGAAGTTCCTCTACCTGCTCGGCAGATCCGTGCGGGCGCGCCGCGTGCTCGAGATCGGCACCCTCGGCGGGTTCAGCACCCTGTGGCTGGCCCGTGCGGTGGGGGAGGGAGGACGGGTGGTCACCCTCGAGTACGAGCCGCGCCACGCCGAGGTGGCCCGGGCGAATCTGGAGGTGGCAGGCGTCGGCGAACGGGTCGAGATCCGGGTCGGCGCGGCGCTGGACACGCTGCCCGCGCTCGAGGCCGAACAGGGGGAGCCGTTCGATCTGGTGTTCATCGACGCCGACAAGGTGAACAACCCCGGGTATGTCGACTGGGCCGTGCGGCTCGGGCGTTCGGGCACGGTGATCGTGGTCGACAATGTCGTTCGCCACGGCGCGCTCGCCGACGCGAACACGATCGACCCGTCGGCGCGGGCGAGTCGCGAACTGGTGGAGCTGCTCGGCAAGGACAGCCGGCTCGAAGCGACTGTGCTGCAGACCGTCGGCGCCAAAGGCTGGGACGGCTTCGCCTTCGCGCTCGTCGTCTAGCGGCTCGCCGGTCGCGGTGCCGCTTGCTCGGGTGCGGCGACCTGCGCCGACTCACCGGTGAGTCGCCGATGGCGGCTACGGTTCCGCCTGCGCAGGCGCGTGCGCGCTCTTCCCGGCGAACCCGAGCCGCGCCTGGAAACCGTCGCAGATCGCTTCCAGCCCGTCGTGCAGCGACTCCTGCGCGGTGAGCCGGTCGCTGCCCGCACCGTGCAGTTCGGCGAGCGCGGCCGGCGTCTCCCACAGCGGCCTGCCGTCGAGCAGTGCCCGCAAGCCGTTGTTCTCGTCGGGGTCGGCGCGTTTACGGCTCAGCAGCGCGGTGCTCACATTCGGCAGGCTGGCTCCGGAGATGTAGTTCCACACCGTGAACGCCATCCGGGTCGCCTCGCGCACCGGTACCCCCAATTCGCCGAACCCCTCGACCAGCCAACCCAGGCAGGCAAGGCTCTGCGGGCCGAAGCTGTACCGGGGCGTGGCGAAGGTCAGCAGCACCCATGGATGTTGCTGGTAGAGCCGCCAGTCGACGTCCGCGGCGATGTGCACCCGGTCACGCCAGCTCCAGCCGCGACCTTCGGCGGGTGGATAGGGGTAGCGGCGGGCGACCTCGTCGGTCATGGCCGCGACCAGCTCGTCCTTGCCCGGCACATGCCGGTACAGCGACATCGCGCCGACCCCCATCCGCTCGGCGATGCGACGCATGGACAGCGCGTCCAGACCCTCGGCATCGGCGAGTTCGATCGCGGTGTCGATGATCGCCTCGCGACTGAGTTTCGCCTCTGTCATAACCACTCGCTCATAACCACTCGCTTCCCGCGGACCCTGCTGCGTACACTGTACCCGCACCGGGCGTACGGTGTACGCGTGACAGGGGAAGGTTCGGACATGACACAGGCACAGACGCAGCGGCCGGCCGGCATCGGAGCGGAGGCGAGCGGCTCCCGCCGCGCTTGGCTCGGTCTGGCCGTTCTGCTGCTGCCGGTGCTGCTGGTGTCGATGGACGTCTCGGTGCTGTTCCTCGCCCTGCCGACGCTCTCGGCCGATCTGCACCCCTCGGCGGCCGAGCAACTCTGGATCCTCGACGTCTACGGCTTCCTGATCGCGGGCCTGCTCATCACGATGGGCAATCTGGGTGACCGCGTCGGACGGCGCACCATCCTGCTCGTCGGCGCGGCCGTGTTCGGTGTCGGCTCGGTACTGGCCGCCTTCGCCCCCAGCGCCGGCGTGCTCATCGCGGCGCGGGCGTTGATGGGCATCGGCGGGGCCACGCTGCTGCCCTCCAGCCTGGCGCTGATCACCAGCCTGTTCGCCGACGCCAGGCAGCGGGCCACGGCCATCGGCATCTGGACCGCGTTCTTCGCGGGCGGGTCGGCGGTCGGTCCCATCATCGGCGGCTTGCTGCTGCACCACTTCTGGTGGGGCTCTGTCTTCCTGATCAATGTCCCGGTGCTGCTGGTGCTGCTCGTACTCGGTCCGATCCTGCTGCCCGAGCAGCGTTCCGGCTCGCTCGGTCCGCTGGATCTGCCCAGCGTCGGGCTCTCGATCGCGGGCATCCTGCCGGTGATCTACGCCGTCAAGCACGCCGCCGCCGAAGGCGTGGACCTCGAGGCGGTCGTCGTCGGCGTGATCGGCGCGCTGCTGCTGATCGTGTTCGTCCGCCGCCAGAAGGTGCTCGATGAGCCGCTGCTGGACCTGCGCCTGTTCCACCGCCCGCAGTTCCGGCTGGCGATCGGCTCCAGCCTGGCAGGCATGATGTCGCTGGCCGCGCTGGGCTATCTCACCAGCGTCTACCTGCAGTCGGTCACCGGCCGCGATCCTCTGGCGGCAGCGGTGCTCGGCATCCCGATGGCGCTGGCGGTGTTCGTCTGCTCGATGAGCGGGGCCGGGGTGAGCCGGCTGCTCGGGGTGCGCGCGAGTTTCGTCGTCGCCCTGCTGGCCGCCGCGGTGGGCAACCTCATGGTCCTCGGCGTCGGCGTGGACGGCGGCATCGCCTGGTATCTGGCCGGCTCGACCATCGCGGGCGCCGGTTACGGCGTGGCTTTCACCCTCGTCTCGGAGGTCGCCGTCTCCTCGGTGCCGCCCGAGCGCGCGGGCTCGGCGGTGGGCATTTCGGAGACCAGCTTCGAACTGGGCAATGCCCTCGGCCTGGCCCTGCTGGGTTCGCTGGCCGCGCTGGTGTTCCGCTCCGACGGCGACTACGCGGGCACGCTGGGCGAGACGCTCACACGATCCGGCGCGGATTCACCGCAGGCCGCCGCCGCGCGCGAATCGTTCGTCAGCGGCATGCACGTCGCACTGGCCGCGGGCGCCGCGATCCTGGTACTCATGGCGGTGCTCGCCTGGAGTTCGGCCGGTCGGGTGCGCGACGAGGAGAAGAGCGCGTCGGCGCACTGATCGCCGCTTCGGCGCGAGGACTGAGCGCCGCGGGGACCGAGACCGGGCCGGCGGGTGCGGCAGACGAGGACAGTGCATCCGGAGCGGAGTCCGTTGTGCGCGCGTTCAGCGCCCGAACACGGCCCCGAGCACGTCCGCGGCGAACCGGTTCATCGGCATCAGGACGGTTCGGTGCACCCAGCTCACTGGAACGACCACACACGTCCGCCACACCGTGGCGAGCGCGGCCAGTGCCGGACGCAGTACATGGCGGTAGAGGTAGGCGCACGGCACGACGACGAGCACCCGGACGATCGCGCTCGCCCCGCGCCAGCCGAAGTACAGGGTGGCGGCCAGCGCGATCCACAGCGGGCGCAGCACCCATCGCCACAGCAGCGCGAGCGGCCGGACGACGCACCAGGTCCAGACCCATCGCAGGCTCACCGCGATGGCGTACAGCGCCGGGCCGAGCACCCACTTCCCCAACCACTTCGCGACGGGGACGACGACGTAGTTCAGGAGTGCGTTCAGCGCGGGCCGCAGAATCGACTGCCACAGCCACTGCTCGATCACCCGCAGCAGCGGCCGCAGCAACCAGTTCAGCAGCGCCGAACCCAGCGGCGTGAGCACCATGCCCCACAACACCTGCTGGATGGCCCACCCCCACACCATGTCCTTCAGAAAGAACCACAGCGGCCGGATCACCCAGAGGTGGACGAACCGGCCCACCGGCGCCAGCACCTGCTCGAGCACGAAGACCAGGACAGCGACGAACGCCCGCCCGCACCACTTCACGCCCTCCCAGACGAGTCGCACCGGAACGAGCAGCACGACCGCGATCGCGCGCGCCACCCATTCGCCGATGCCGACCCGTGGCGGTCCGGCCTCATTCCTCGCGTTCATCGAATCCTCCTCCTGCACAGCATCGTCGCACCCGCGTGCGACCGGGTGCCCTGTGCTTCCCCGTGATCGGCCCGGGTAGAAACCACTACCCGCGGGGTCTCCGGCACAGGGACTCGCCCGGCGCGCAGGACACGCCCGACATAGGATCGTGCGAATGGACACGAGCGTGAACGCCGGGGCGATCTTGTACGCCCTCGCCGATTCGCGCCTGCCGATCGGCGGTCACGTACATTCCGGTGGGGTGGAGGAGGCGGTCGCCTCCGGGCTGGTCCGCGATCTCGCGACGGTCGAGGCATATCTGCGCCGCCGGATCACCACGTCCGGACTGGTCGCCGCGTCGCTGGCCGCCGCGGTATGCGCGGGGGAACTCACCGAGACGCGCGCGGACGCCGAAGCCGACGCCCGTACCCCGGCCCCGGCCGCCCGCGCGGCTTCCCGAGCGCAGGGGCGTGGCCTGGTGCGATTGGCCAAACAGATCTGGCCGCACGAGGATTGGACGCGCCTGTCACCGCGCCCGCACCTGTCCACGGCCTTCGGCGCGGTCGGCGCGGTCGCGGGCATCGCACCCGCGGATCTCGCGGGCATCGTCGTCTACACCACCCTGACCGGCGCCGCCACGGCTGCCCAGCGCCTGCTCGCGCTCGACCCCGCCGATGTCGCCGCGTGCACGGTACGCCTGGCGCAACTGTGCGACCGCACCGCCGCCGAGGCCGCGACCGGCCCGGCCGCGCTGTCCGACCCGCTGCAGGATGTGCTGGCACAGCGCCACCCACTGCGCGACATGCCGCTGTTCGCCAGCTGAGTCCGACCGAGAAGAAGGAGCCTGTGATGCCGCCGCACCTGATCGACGGTGAACCCCACGACCATTCGCACGATCGCCCGAAGCGGCAGCGGACCCCCGGGGAACCGCTGCGCATCGGCATCGGTGGCCCGGTCGGCTCCGGCAAGACCGCGCTGGTCGCGGCGCTGTGCAGGCAGCTGCGCGAAGAACTGTCGCTAGCCGTGCTGACCAACGACATCTACACCACCGAGGACGCCGACTTCCTGCGCAGGCACGCGGTGCTGCCCGACGAACGCATCACCGCCGTGCAGACCGGCGGTTGCCCGCACACCGCGATCCGTGACGACATCACCGCCAATCTCGACGCCATCGACGACCTGATCGCCGCCAACCCGCCGCTGGACCTGATCCTGGTCGAATCCGGCGGCGACAACCTCACCGCCACCTTCTCCTCCGGCCTGATCGACGTGCAGATCTTCGTCATCGACGTCGCGGGTGGTGACAAGGTGCCCCGCAAGGGCGGTCCGGGGGTGACCTTCTCGGATCTTCTGGTGGTCAACAAGACCGACCTGGCCCCGCTGGTCGGCGCGGACCTCGGCGTCATGGAACGCGACGCCGCCAAGGTGCGCGCGGGCCGCCCGACCGCGCTGATCTCCCTCACCGCAGATCCTGCCGCGACCCCCGTCCTGGGTTGGGTGCGTGCGCAACTGGCGGAGGCGGCCGAAGCGGATCGCGTGGCGAGCGCCGATTCCTCCGTGGCGCGTTGAGGCCGACGGGCCGAGTCCTGGGGCGGCGACCGGCCGCGCGATGCGGGAGCAGCGTGTGGAAGTCGGTGGCGTGACGGGGCGGTCGAGCGCGGAAAGCAGGGGACGCGCGGCAGGCGAGCAGCCCCGGCGAGCGAGGGCCGGGGGTGGCAGCGAGCTGCGTACCGAGCTTCGCATCGTCGCCGAGCAGGGCCGGGTCGCGCACATCGACGCGCGCGGCGGACTCACCGCACGGCACACCGGCGCCGATCGAGTGCACCTGATCGGCGCCGCCGCCACCCCTCTGGGGGGCGACCACATCGGCGTGACCGTGCTCGTGGGGCCGGGAGCGCGCCTGATCCTGCGCGGCGTGGCCGCCACCCTCGCGCTGCCGGGCCGAGCCACTGTGGAATCCTCGGCGCACTGGCGCTTCGAGGTCGCCGACGGGGGCGAACTCGATGTCGACGCCCCGGCGATGATCGTCGCCGGCGGGGCCGGGCACCAGACCCTGACCAGCGTCGCGCTCGCGCCCGCGGCCAGGCTGCGCCTGCGGGAACAAGTGCAGATCGGCCGTTCGGGCGAGCGTCACGGCCGCTGGCGCGGCGACCTCGTCGCCGATCTCGGAGACCTGCCGCTGGTCCGGCACCGGCTGGAATTGGGCGCGGGCGCCGCCACCGACGACATTCTCGGCGCGCACCGTTCGCTGATCAGCGAATTGCGTTACCCCGACGACCGTCCCGCCGAGATGTTCGGCCTGGCGGCCGCCCGCCTGCCGTTGGAAGCCGGTGGGAGTCTGTACACCGGCCTCGGCGACCGGCTCTCGGACACGCCGAAACCCTGAAGGACCGGCTCCGTGCCCTGTGTCGATCGGGCCGGAGTCGTCTCGTGCGGTGCGCGGGCCAGGGCCGCGGCCCCGCAGACGGTCGCGGAGTCGACGGCCGGGAGTCGACGTGCGCGAGTGGACCGGTCGCCCGTCGGTGCGCGGAGCCCGCGGCAGCATGGTCGCGGCGAACCGCGACGCCGCTCAGGACGCGCGCTGATCGGCCGCCTTCTTGCCCGGTGCGCGCCCGGGCGCGGGCGGTGCCCCCAGCGCGGCATGGAGTTCGTCGGCATCGTCCTGATCGTCGTAGACCTGTTCGAGCGCGAGGCGGGCGAACACCCACTGCTCGGTGGCCGCCATCTGACCGCGGCTGCGGCCGAGGAAGGTGACGAACCACTGGATGCAGGTGATCAGCCGGCTGCGATAGCCGATCAGGTAGTACAGGTGCAGGCCCAGCCAGGCCAGCCAGGCGATGAAGCCGCCGAACTCCAGCTTGCCGACCTGGCACACCGCGCTGAACCGCGACACCGTGGCCATGCTGCCCTTGTTGAAGTACTTGAAGGGCTTGCGCTCCTGCGGCGAGTGACCTTTGAGCCCCGCCTTGATCTGCTTGGCGGCGTAGGTCGCGCCCTGGATCGCGCCCTGTGCCTGGCCGGGCACACCGGGCACCGACATCAGGTCGCCGACGACGAAGACGTTCGGATGCCCCTTGATGGTGAGGTCGGGTTCGACGATCACCCGGCCCGCCCGGTCCACCTGGGTGCCCTCGGAGCGTTCGGCCAGCATCTTGCCCAGCGGGCTGGCCTGCACGCCCGCCGACCACACCTTGCACGAGGATTCGATGCGCCGGGTGGTGCCGTCGGCATCGCGCACCGTGACGCCGTGCGCGTCCACATCGGTGACCATCGCGTTGAGCTGGATCTCCACGCCCATGCGTTCGAGCCGTCGCTGCGCCTTGGCGCCGAGCTTGGGGCCCATCGGGCCGAGCACCGCGCCCGCGCCCTCGATGAGGATGACTCGGGCGTCGCGCGGGTCGAAGTTGTCGAAGGTGCCCTCGAGCGTGCGGTCGGCGAGTTCGGCGATCTGCCCGGCCAGTTCCACGCCGGTGGGGCCGGCGCCGATGACGACGAAGGTCAGCAGGCGGTCGCGCGTGGCCTGCGAGGTCGCCACCTCGGCGCCCTCGAACGCGCCGAGGATGCGTCCGCGTAGCTCCAGCGCGTCGTCGATGGTCTTCATGCCCGGCGCGTAAGTGGCGAACTGGTCGTTGCCGAAGTACGACTGCTGCGCGCCGGTGGCCACGATGAGGCTGTCGAAGTGGGTCAGGGTGTCGTGGTTGAGCAACCGCGAGGTGACCGTGTTGTTCTCCAGGTCGATGTCGGTGACCTCGCCGAGCAGGACCCGGACGTTCTTCTGTTTGCGGAGAACCAGCCGGGTGGCGGGGGCGATCTCGCCGACCGAGAGAATGCCGGTGGCGACCTGATACAGCAGCGGCTGGAACAGGTGGGTGGAGGTCTTGGAGATCAGGGTGACGTCCACGTCGGCGCGCGCGAGGTGCTTGGTGCCGAACAGGCCGCCGAAGCCCGAACCGATCACCACCACCTGGTGACGACGCTTCTCGACCGGCTGAGTGCTCATCGTCGTGCTCCTCGACAGACCAGGGGACAGACCAGGGGCTCGCCCCGCCAACGGTGCTTCTGACAGCTCAACCGTAGTCGGCCCGTCGGCGGGCGTCACGACGAGAGGGCACTACGGCGCGTGCGCCGCGCCCGCCGCTCGATGCGCGGCGGGGCGCGGCGCCTCGGGCGTCAGCGCCCGGCGAGCAGGGTTTCCGCCAGCTTCGTGTCGGTCTCGGCGCCTTCGGTGTAGCCACCTTCGGCGCCCATCGCGGTCATGATCGACAGCGTGTAGCGCTCGCCCTGGCCTGCGAACCCGACCGAGTTGACCACCCAGCCGCCCTCCTCCTGCGACCAGCCGTTCTTCAGGCCGGGCCGCATCGACGCGCCCGCACCCCACACGCCCCAGTGCTGGTTGGGGTCGACCCGGCGCATCTGATCGAGCAGGTAGGCGCGGTCGTCGGGGTGCATGGCGTCCAGGACGTGGCTCATCAGCCGGTCCAGATCGGCCGCAGTGCACTTCTGGTACGACCAGTCCGGGAACAGCATCGGCCCGACGGGCGGCAGCGGCACCAGGTTCGCCATGCCGTTGGCGCGGAAGGCGTTGTTGAAGGCCATCCGGTCCGGGCCCGCGTGCTTGTTCCACAGCAGGTCGGTCGCGGCGTCGTTGGAGGTCGACAGCATGGACTCCATCAGGCCGCGATCCTCGGGCGTGAGCACCAGCGCGCCGACGCGGGCGCGATTGAGCAGATCCGCGGCGATGGCCAGCTTGATGGTGGAAGCGGTCCACACCGAATCCTCGGCGTGCTCGTTGGCGTAGACGGCGCCGGTCACTCGGTCGCGTAGCACGTATCCGGTGACGCCCGGTCTGTTCTGCAGGTACTGGTCGGCGTTGCGGATCCGATTGCTCATATCGCAGTCGAAACCGTTGAAGCAGCCGCCGGGGGCGGCGTGGGCGATCGGCGCGGCGGCGCCGGGCATGAGGGTGGGCGCGCTGGGGATCAAGATCGCCGCGGCGGCCAGGACACAAGCGGTTGCGGCCACGCGGGGAACGGCCCCGGTGGCGGCCTTGGGATAACGCACGAGGGACGACGATGGCACACCTGAGCCCCGGATGCACGTCTTGAGCTCGGCGTGCCGATGTGCTAGTCGCCTCGACGCCCACAGCGAGGAGGAATCGATTGCACCGCACGAGGATTCGTCGGCGCGCGCACAGCCGTTCAGCGGAAGGCGGCGCGCAGGTTCTCGACGGTGCGGCCGTTGAGGCGGTGACAGTGCTCGAACGCCTCGGAGTGCCGATCCCGCGGCCAGTGGTGCAGGACGACGGAACGCCCGTAATGCCGGGTGTTGACCAGTTCCCAGTGCTCACCCACGCGGCGGACGGTGAATCCGTCCTTCGGAATCAGTGGGAGGACCCTCGCACCCATGAACGCGGACCAGCCTTTCGACGCGAATCATTCCCGGTAGCCCCCCGTGAGGGGAGACTGTGGCACACCGCTCGGCGCGGTCGGCGGTGACACGACCGGCGTGCGCGCGTCGGTGTGTTCCAATTCACTCTCCGTGGGTGGCCCGGAGGAGTTGCGCACCGGTCGCTGACGTATAAACGGACCATGCCGCTGCACATCCATCGGGCCGAGCGCGCGGACACCCTGGTCGACGCTCTCGCCGTGCGATCGGCGGTGCCGCAACCGGATCCGTTCGCACCCGAGGTGATCGCGGTGCCCGCCAAGGGCGTCGAGCGCTGGCTGACGCAGCGGTTGTCCGGGACGCTCGGTGTGTCGCCGAACGGGTCCGACGGGATCGCCGCGAACATCGACTTCCCCTCACCGGCCGCCTTGGTCGCCGGAGTCCTCGCCTCCTGCACCGGTATCGACCCCGAGGACGATCCGTGGGCGCGGGACCGGCTGGTGTGGCCGGTGCTGCGGGCACTGGACCGTGCGGTGGCCGAGCCGTGGTGCGCGGTGCCCGCTCGCTACCTCGGCGCTGCCTCGGAGGGTCGCGATCACCGGATCGGCCGTCGTTACGCCACCGCCGCGCACCTGGCCGCGTTGTTCGACAGCTATGGAGCGCAGCGTCCCGAACTGGTCCTCGACTGGGCTCGCGGCGGCGACGGCGACGGCGCGGGCGGCCGGGTGCCCGATGATCTGCGCTGGCAGCCGCGATTGTGGCGGATGCTGCGCGAGGAGATCGGGGTGCCCGCCCCCGCCGAACGCCTGGCCGCCGCCTGCGCGAGACTGCGCGCGGAGCCGTCGGTGGCCGAGTTGCCCGATCGGATCTCCTTGTTCGGCGTGACCAGGCTGGCGACCGATCAGCTCGCCGTCCTCGACGCGCTGGGCGCGCATCGCGAGGTGCATCTGTGGCTGGTGCATCCGAGCCCGGCCATGTGGCGTGCGCTCGCCGGTCTCGGCCCGGCCCGTTCCCGCGCCGAGGACACCAGCGCCACCGTTGTGCGTCACCCGCTGCTCGCGGGCTTGGCGCGCGAGGCCAGGGAATTGCAGCAACGCCTGTCCGGTATCGGCGTCCACGCCGGGGACACCGGCTGTCTCGCGCCTGCGGCGCCGGGCGAGCCGACACTGCTCCGCGCGCTGCAGGCCGGGCTGCGCGAGGATGTCTGGCCGCCCGCCGACCGCGTCGCGCCCGACGGCACCGTGGAGGTGCACGCCTGCCACGGATCGGCCCGTCAGGTGGAGGTGCTGCGGGATCGGTTGCCTGCGCTGTTCGCGGCCGACCCCACCCTGGAACCCCGCGATGTGCTGGTCATGTGCCCCGAGGTGGAGACCTTCGCCCCGCTGGTGCGGGCCGCGTTCGGGGTACGCGGCGCCGACGAGCCGGATGAGCAGACACATCCGGCGCAGCTGCTGCGGGTCCGGCTGGCCGATCGCGGGCGCGGCGTCACCAATCCGCTGCTGGCGGTGGCGCGGACCCTGCTGGAACTGGCCGACGGTCGCGTCACGGTGACGCAGGTGCTCGACCTCGCCGCCTCCGACACCGTCCGCCGACGCTGCGGCTTCGACGACGACGCGCTCGAGCGGCTGCGCGAATGGGCTGCCGCGTCCGGCGCCCGATGGGGCATCGGCGCGCGCCAGCGTCAGGCTTTCGGGCTCGCGGATTTCGCGCAGAACACCCTCAACGGCGCGGTGGACCGCATCCTGCTCGGCGTCACCGCCGACGAATCCGGTGACGACTGGCTCGATCTCGCGCTGCCGCTGGCCGATGTGGACAGCAACGACGTCGACCTGGCCGGGCGTTTCGCCGAATTCGTCGACCGCCTCGCGGTGTGCCTGCGCGACCTGCGCGGGCCCCGGCCCGCGCGCGAATGGGCGCACGTGCTGGGCCGCGCGCTGGACCTGCTCACCGACGTCCCGGAGCACCAGGCGTGGGTTCGCACCGAAGCCCGCGCCGAGATCGCCGTCGCCACCGGGGCCGACGCGCGCGATGCCGACGCCGCCGACGTGCCCTTGCGGTTGGCCGATGTCACGGTGCTGTTCGGCGAGCGCCTGGCCGCGCGGCCCACCCGCGCCAACTTCCGTACCGGCGAGCTGACCGTGTGCACCATGGTGCCGATGCGGTCGGTGCCACACCGGGTGGTGGTCCTGCTCGGCCTCGACGACGAGGTGTTTCCCCGCGCCGGTGGCGTGGACGGCGACGACGTGCTCGCCCGCGACCCGCTGCCGGGCGAACGCGACGCCCGCGGGGAGGACCGTCAGCTGCTGCTCGACGCGGTGTGCGCGGCGGGGGAGCGACTGCTGATCTTCCACACCGGCGCCGACCCCGTGACGGGATCGATTCGGCCACCGGCGATTCCGGTCGCCGAACTGCTCGACGCGGTGCGCGCGCACGTCGGCGACGACGCCATGGCCGCGGTGGTGACCCGCCATCCGTTGCAGAGCTTCGACCGGCGGAACTTCGACCCCGCCCGGCCCCGCAGTTTCGACACCGTCGCGCTGGCGGGCGCCCGCGCCGCGGCGGCGCTCGCGCGCCCGGCCCCGCCACTGCCTGCCGCGCCGCTGCCCGCACTCGAGCGCGCCGATGTGGCGCTGTCGGAACTGATCTCCTTCGCCGAGCACCCGATTCGCGGTTTCCTCTGGCAGCGCCTGGGACTACGGGTGCCCGACCACGAGGAGGACATCGCCGAGAACCTGCCGATCGAACTGGACGGGCTGGCGAAATGGGAAGTGGGCGAACGCATGCTCACCGCCCGGCTCAACGGCGCCGACCCCGTGGCATTGCGCCAGGCGGAGTGGCGGCGCGGCACCCTGCCGCCGTTCCAGTTGGGCGCCGCGGTACTCGCCGAGATCGAGCGCACGGTCGAGACCCTGGTGCGGGCGGCCCAGCCCGACTATGCCGCCGAACCGCGCGCGGTGGACATCTCGGTGGATCTCGGCGACGGGCGCAGGCTCGTCGGCACCGTTCCCGAGGTCCGCGGCGACGCGCTGGTCCGCACCACCTATTCGCAGGTCAAGGCCAGGCACCGGATCGCCGCCTGGGTCGGCCTGCTCGCGCTGGCGACCGCCGAGGACCGGCCGTGGCGCGCGGTCACCATCGGGCGCGGGGGCTGGCACCGTCCGGCCTGGCGGTGCGAACTCCTTGCCCCCGACCGCCCCGACGCCCTCGCCCTCCTGCGTGACCTGGTGCGTCTACGCGACGAGGGCCTCACCGAACCGCTGCCCCTGACTCCCACCGCCTCGGCCGCCTATGCCGAGCGGCGGGTCCGCGGTGGCGCGACGGAGGATGCCGTTCTCGCCGCCGAGCGCGAATTCAACGGCAAAGCAGAAGGTTTCGGCGCCTTCGGTGATCACACCGACCGGCATCTGCGCTACGTCCTGGGCCCCGCCCCGCGGCTGGACCATCTCCTGACCACCCCAGCGCCCGCCGGAACCGCCGGCGAGCCGACCCGATTCGGCGCGCTGGCCGTGCGGCTGTGGGCGCCGCTGCTCGCCGCGGAAACGCAGAGGCAACCGTGACCGTCCCGCCCGCAACCGTCTCCCCGCACGCGACCGCGATCCCGGCGCCGCGGCCCCCGGGCGGCGACACCTTCGACCTGTGCGGCCCGCTGCCGTCCGGCACCACTGTGCTCGAGGCCAGCGCGGGTACCGGCAAGACCTACGCGATCGTCGGGCTGGCCGTGCGCTACGTCGCCGAAGCCGGAGTCCGGATCTCCGAGCTGCTGCTGGTCACCTTCTCCCGCTCGGCCACCCAGGAACTGCGCGAGCGCACCAGGGACCGCTTCGTCACCGTCGCCGCCGCCCTGGCCGATCCGGAGCGCGCCCGCGCCGCCGAGGACGAACTGATCGCCCACCTCGCCGCGGCGCCCGACGAGACAGTGGGCCTGCGCCGCGCCCGCCTGCTCACGGCCCTGTCCGATTTCGACGCGGGCACCATCGCGACCACACACAGCTTCTGTCAGCGCATGCTTGACGAACTCGGCGTCGCCGGGGAGCGGGACCCGGCGGCACGCCTGGTGGAAGCCGTCGACGATCTGGTGCACGCCGTGGTCGAGGACCTGTACCTACAGCGCTACGCCCGCACCGAGCCGCCGTTCGCGTTGCGCGAGGCGCACGCGCTGGCCCGTGAGGCGATTCGTGACCGCCACGCCCGCCTGACCCCCGAGGACGACGGCGCGGCGGGGGAGCGGGTGGCCTTCGCCGAGGCGGTGCGCACCGAGACCGAGCGCCGCAAACGTCTCGCCGGACTCCGCGATTTCGACGACCTGCTGGTGCTGTTGCACGACGTGCTCGCCGAACCCGGCCACGGTCCCGACGCGTGCGCCCGGATCAGGTCCCGCTTCCGCGTCGCGCTGGTCGACGAGTTCCAGGACACCGACCCGCTGCAGTGGGACATCCTGCGCGGCTGCTTCCACGGTCACACCACGCTGGTGCTCGTCGGCGACCCCAAGCAGGCCATCTACGCCTTCCGCGGCGCCGAGGTGCTCAGCTATCTCGACGCCGTCTCCCTCGCCGACCACCGCCAGGAGCTGACCCGCAACCGGCGCAGCGATCCCGGCCTGTTGCGCGCCCTCGACCACCTGCTCGGCGGGGCCGCCCTCGGCCACCCGGAGATCAGCGTGTACCCAGTGGCCGCCACCCGAGCGGGCAGCAGGCTGTCCGGGCGGGCCGAACAGATCCGCCCGCTGCGGGTGCGCTGCCTGCCGCGCACCGGCGTCGGACCGTTGCAGAACGGGTTCCCCCGGGTGGACCGCCAGCGCGCCGTCGTCGCCCGAGATCTGGCCGCCGATCTCGTCCGCCTGCTCGAATCCGGGACCGAAGTGACCGTCGGCCGGGGTGCGGCGGTGGCCCGCCGTCCGGTCACCGCCGGGGACATCGCAGTCCTGGTGCGCAAACGGTCCCATGTCTCGCTGGTGCGCGACGCGCTGGACCGCGTCGGCATCCCGTCGGTATTGGCAGGCGGCACCAGCGTTTTCGCCACACCCAGCGCCACGGATTGGCTGTGGGTGCTGCGCGCGCTGGAACAGCCGCACCGCTCCGATCGTGTCCGCCTCGCCGCCTGCACACCCATTCTGGGATGCACGGCCGCCGAACTCGACAGCGGCGGAGCCGATCTGGTCGGCACGCTGAGCGCCCAGCTGCGCGAGGCCGCCCGATTGTTCGGGCGCGCCGGATTCGCGGCGCTGTTCGAGCGGCTGGCCGACCGCTCCCGGCTCGCTGCGCGCCTGCTGGCCGTCGAGAACGGCGAACGCACACTGACCGACCTGCGCCACATCGCCCAACTGCTCGACGAGGTATCGGCCACCGAGGGCTATGGACTGACCGCGCTGACCCGGTGGCTGGGCGAGCGGGTGCGTGACCCCGCGTCCGGCGCGGTGGCCGGCCGCTCGCGCCGCCTGGACCGCGACGCCGCCGCCGTCCAGATCGCGACCGTGCACGCCAGCAAGGGGCTCGAGTTCCCCATCGTGTACCTGCCGTTCGCGTGGGACAACGCCAAGAACCCGAAACCGCCCACACTGCTGTTCCACGACGACGACGGCGCCCGCGTGCTCGACGTCGGCGGCCCCGAAGCCCGCGGTTACGCCCGGCGCAGGCAGCGCTGTGAAACCGAGGAGGCCGGGGAGGAACTGCGCCTGCTCTACGTGGCGCTGACCCGCGCCATGTGCCAGGTCGTCGCCTGGTGGGCGCCCTCGGCCACGACGGCGGGTGGGCCGCTGCACCGGATGATGCTCGGCCGCGCCGACCGCGGCCCGGAGGTGCCCGAACGCGCGCCGGTGCCCGCCGAGGCCCGGGCCGTGCCCGCGATCACGGCGTGGGCCGAGCCTGCGGCGGAGGTGATCTCGGTGACCGCCGTGGACACCGCCGAATCCGTCGCGCCACGCCGCGTCCGCGTCGAACCGGACACCGCCGAACTCGCGGCCGCACGCTTCGACCGCACTCTGGACCTGCTGTGGCGGCGCACGTCCTATTCGGCGCTCACCGAAGGCGCGCACGAGACCGTCACCGACACCGAACCCGAGGATCTGCGCGGCCCCGGCGACGAGCCCACCACGCCCGCGCTGGTGGCGATCGAACCGGACACCGCGTCCGCCGCGCCGTCGTTGATGAACGACCTGCCCTATGGCGCGGAGTTCGGCACCCTCGTGCACGCGGTCCTCGAACGCGTCGACACCGACGCCGCGGATCTGGCCGCCGAAGTCCGGCGGCGCTGCCAGGAGACCGCCGCCGAACTCCTCGCCGAACTCGACGTCGACACCCTCGCGAGCGCTCTGCACGCGGTCCTGCGCACCCCGCTCGGTTTCGGCTGCCTGGCCGACATCGCTGCCCGGGATCGGCTGAGCGAGCTGGACTTCGAGCTGCCGCTGGCCGGCGGTGACACCCCCACCGGGCGGTGCGCCACCCTGGGCGCCGTTGCCGACCTGCTGCGCACCCACCTCGCACCCGAGGACGACCTGTGCCCCTACGCCGATCTGCTCGCCGGTCTCGACGACCGCGCCCTGCGCGGCTATCTGACCGGCAGTATCGACGCTGTCCTGCGCGTCATCGGCCCCGAGGGGCCGCGATTCGTCATCGTCGACTACAAGACCAACCGCCTGGGCATCGACCTGCTGACGGTCGACCACTACACCCGGCCGCGCATGGCCGCCGAGATGCTGCGCTCGCACTACCCGTTGCAGGCGCTGCTGTATTCCGTCGCCCTGCACCGGTATCTGCGTTGGCGACTGCCCGACTACGACCCGGCTCGTCATCTCGGCGGGTGCCAGTACCACTTCGTTCGCGGCATGATCGGCCCGGACACCCCGCCCGGCCACGGCGTCTTCGACTGGCATCCGCCCGTCGACCTGGTCGTCGCGCTCTCGGACCTGCTGGCGGGCACGGGAGAGGGAGCGCGATGACCGCGATCCAGGTGGCTCAGCGCGGCACGGGGCTGCTGCGCGTGTTCAACGAAGCCGGTGTGCTCTCGGCGGCCGACGTGCACGTCGCGGTGCGCCTGGGCAGGCTCGGCCGGGAGGAATCGGAGCTGGTGCTGTTCGCGGCCGCACTGGCGGTGCGCGCGGTGCGCTCGGGATCGGTGTGCCTGGAACTGGACCGGATGCGCGAGATCGGCGTGGACGTCGACGAGGACTGGGATGTCGGTCATGGCGTGGACCCGGCCGCCCTGCCCTGGCCGGACATCGACGCGGTGACAGCGGCGCTGCGGGTGAGCCCGCTGGTGTGCGGCGGTCCGGCCGGACCGTTGTGCCCGCTGCGGGTGGTGCCGCCCGCGCCCGGCGACGACGGTGGCCCGCTGCTCTATCTCGATCGCTACCACCGGCAGGAACAGACCATTCGCCGGGTGCTCACCGAGCGGGCGGCGAGCCACCCCACGGTCGACGCGGCCGTGGTCCGCCGCGAGCTGGACCGGCTGTTCGGCGTCGACGGCGGTGCCCCCGACCGGCAGCGTCTGGCCGCCGCACTCGCCGCGACCCACTGGACCACGGTCGTGGCGGGCGGTCCCGGCACCGGCAAGACGCACACCATCGCCCGCGTGCTGGCGCTGCTCGAGGCGCACCGGCGGGCCGGTCCGGGCGCCGCGCCGCTGCGGATCGCGCTGGCCGCGCCCACCGGCAAGGCGGCCGCCCGCCTGCAGGAGGCGGTCCGGGAGCAGGCGGGCGAACTCGGCCTGCCCGAGCTGGCCGCCGCGACACTGCACCGGCTGCTCGGCTGGCAGCGCGGGCGCGGAAACCGTTTCCGGTACAACGAGTTCAATCGCCTGCCCTACGACGTGGTCGTCGTCGACGAGACTTCCATGGTGTCGCTGACCATGATGAGCAGCCTGCTGTCGGCATTGCGCGCCGACACCCGGCTGGTGCTCGTCGGCGACCCGGACCAGCTCGCCTCCGTCGACGCGGGCGCCGTGCTCGCCGACCTGGTGGCCGGACCGGTCGTCGGTGCGCCCAACCCGGTGCTCGACGACATCCTCGGCACGCCGCCCCCGGACGCCGCCGAGCACCCGGAGGGTGTGACCGAACTCGAGCGGACCCGGATACGCGGCGGCATCGTGCGCCTCACCCGCGGCAGGCGCTTCGGCGGCCACATCGCCGAACTGGCCGTCGCGGTCCGGGCCGGGGACGCCGACCGCGCCCTCGAGTTGTTACGCGCGGGCGGCGCCGACCTGTCGCTGTGCGAGCCCGAGGACATCGACGCCGTGCGCGCGGACGTGGTGCGCGCCGCCCGCACGGTCTCCGACGCCGCCCGCGCCGGCGATGCCGCGGCCGCTCTCACCGCCCTGGAATCGCACCGACTGCTGTGCGCCCACCGCCGCGGTCCCTTCGGCGTGGAGCGCTGGGACCGGATGGCGGGGGAGTGGGCAGCCGCCGCGGGCGCGGGCCAGGACGGCGCGTCCGGACCCTGGTATCCCGGTCAGCCCCTGCTCGTCACCGCCAACGATCACCAGGCGCGCATCTACAACGGCGACACCGGTGTCATCGTCACCATGCCCGACGGCTCGCTGCGCGCCGCCCTGCTGCGCGGCAGCGACCCCTATCTGGTCCATCCGACCCAGTTCCCCTCTGTCGTCACCGTCTTCGCGATGACCATCCACCGCAGCCAGGGCAGCCAGTACGACACCGTCTCCATCGTGCTGCCCGAACCCGAATCGACCCTGCTGACCAGGGAACTGCTCTACACCGCGATCACCCGCGCCCGCGGGCACGTCCGCGTCATCGGCACCGAGGAAGCGATCCGCGCCGCCGTCGGGCGACGCGTGTTGCGAGCCAGCGGACTCGCCAGGCGCGTGACCATCTGAGCCGCGCCCGGTTCGGCCCGCCGCCCGCCTCGGCCGCGGGCCGAACCGGCCCAGCGATCACGGCCCGCGCCTGTCCTCGGTCGTCCGAGGGCGGTTCTCAGCTCAGGTCGAACATGCGGGCGGCGTTCTCCCAGAACACCTTCCGCAGCCAGTCCGCGCCGAGATCCAGGCGCTCGACGGCCTGGACCGCGTGCGCGTACGGGTACGGGATGTTCGGGAAGTCGCTGCCGAAAAGGATGCGCTCGGACAGCGCGCGCAGCCGGTCGTACTCGGTGACCGGGTACGGCGCGCCTGCCTCGCTGAAATCGGTCCACACCATCGTGGTGTCGAGCGAGACGTTCGGATAACGCTCGGCCAGGTCGAGGAACCTGCTGTACTCAGGGGTGCCCATGTGCGCCACGATCAGTCGCAGAGTGGGAAACCGGCTCAGCAGTTCGGCGATCGGCTCCGGCCCGGTGAACCGCCCCGGCGCGGGCCCGGACCCGCAGTGGATCACCACCGGAACCCCTGCCTCGGCCAGCTGCCCCCACACCGGGGTGAGCAGCGGATCGTTCGGGGCGAAATCGCCGACCTGGATGTGCACCTTGAACACCCGGGCACCGCGCTCGATCGCCGTGGCGACATAGGCGGCGGCCTGCGGTTCGGGGTAGAAGGTCGCGGTGTGCAGGCAGTCGGGCGTGCGGGCGGCGAACTCGGCGGTCCAGTCGTTGAGCCACGCGGCCATGTCCGGCTTGTGCGGATACACCAGCGCGGTGAAGGCGCGGACACCGAACCCGCGCAGGGTCTTCAGCCGCACCTGCTCCTCGTCGCGGTAGGTGATCGGCCACTGCCTGCCCACCAGCGGGCCCACCGAGTCGAAGTAGGCCCAGACCTTGCGCAGCACCGACTCCGGCATGAAGTGGGTGTGCACGTCGACGATGCCCGGCAGGCCGAGTCGATCCCGGAACGCGGCCAGGTAGGCGGTGTCGTCGGCGTAGTCGGTCGACAGCGAGTACTCGCCGTGGTGGCTGTGACCGGTCATGAGACCTCCAGGCTCGAACGGTGCGCCACGCGCGGCGTGGGCGGATACACAGAGCGCGCGAAATCACCCACCCGGGCGAGGAGACGGTCGAAGAACGCCTCGGGATCGGTGCCCACGACGATGTCGGCATTGAACGGCCTGCCCCACATGCCCGCCCAGTCGGCGACCGTGGTGGCGCGGGTCAGCGTGCCGGTCAGCTCGACGTCCACCGTGGCCGGGCGGACCACCGCCAGCGAGGGGTCCAGCGCCACGGCCGCGGCGAACGGGTCGTGCATGTGCGCCAGATACCCCTGGTCGTAGGACTGGTGGAACTCGAAGTAGAAGCGCACCGCGTCGGTGAGGTGCCGCACGATCGGATTGCTCGCCGTCGAACATCGTCCGGGCGGATCGGTGGGCGCGGGCACCTCGACCGGGCTGCTGCCCGCCCGTTCGGCCAGCACACGCAGATGGCCCGGACGCATCTCGATGGTCTCGGTGACGTCCAGCGCGCAGATCAACGGCCTGCGGTCGGGCGGTGCCGCGGAGAAGGCGTCGAAGACTTCTTTGGCCGCTTCCGGATCGACGTGCACGTTCCACTCGTTCGTCGGCGTCGTATTGCCCGGGTGGTTGAACGCCCCGCCCATCACCACCAGCCGGCGCAGCAGGCGCGGCAGCTCGGGTTCGAGCCGTAGCGCCAGGGCCAGATTGGTCAGCGGTCCGGTGCACAATCCGATGATCTCGCCGGGATGCGCCCGTGCCGACTCCACCCACATCCGCGCCGCCGACCGGTCCGACAGCGCCCGTCCGGACACCGGCAGCCGGGCATACCCGATGCCCTGTGGTCCGTGGGTGTCCTCGGTGGTGCGCAACTCGATCGCCAGCGGTCGGTCCGCGCCCAGCGCCACCTCGATCTCCGGCGCGCGGCACACCTCCAGCCAGGCCAGATTGTTGGCGGCGACCTGCGCGGCCCCGACATTGCCCGCGGTCGACGCGATGCCGAGCACCTCGGCCTCGGGCGAGGCCAGCAGGTAGAGCAGCGCCAGCGAGTCGTCGATCCCGGTATCGACGTCCACGATGATCTTCTGCCGCACGCCCCGAGCCTAATCGCCGCGTCCGAGCGTGCGCTGTCGGCTCCCGTGAGGACGGTGCCCGCACCTGGGCAAGCCACCGTCGACGGCGTAGCCGGACCTCCGACGCGGGCTTCGCGGCTACGCCGAGGCTCGCCGGCCTACCGCGGGCTGCTCGGCCACGGCATCGACACGGGGTCGGTGACATCTGCGGGCGACCCGGTGGCAGGGCTGCCGGGCCGGGAACGACCAGACGTCAGCGCGTGCGCACCGGCCAGGCCGGTGTTCCCGACCCGATCTGGGGCGCGGGCCAGGCGTAGTCCGGATACTCGGCCAGCGCGGGAGCGGCGGTGTGCAGGTTTCCGTGCGCCACCACCGCGTTGAGGTTCGGCACCGCGGGCGGCGGATGCTTGAGGGTGCGGCCCGGTGCGCTGAGCAGCCAGGAAGCGGTGCGCGCCAACGAGGCCCGGACATCGCGGCCGACGCCGTCATAGGTGTGCGCGGCGAGCGCGTCGATGATGCCCGCGGCGAGCAGGTAGCCGGTCGAATGGTCGATGGCCTGCGCGGGCAGCGAGCCGGGCATCTGGGGGGCGCCCTCGAGCACGGCGATACCGGTCGCGGCCTGCACGATGCTGTCGAAGCCGCGCCGCCCGCTCCACGGGCCCGATTCGCCCCAGGCGCTGATCCTGGCGTGGATCAGGCCGCGCCGGACCGCGGTGATCAGGCCCGCGCTCTCCAGCGCGCCCGGCCGGTATCCGGTCACCAGCACATCGGCCTGGGAGAGCAGATCGTGGAAGGCCACGGCGTGGCCGCGCATGTCCATCAGCACCGAATGCTTGCCCTGACAGGTGTCGGCGAACTGCCACGGCAGTTCCGGCAGCCACGGCGGGTCGATGCGCAGCACCTCCGCGCCGAGCAGCGCCAGGGTGCGGGTGGCGACGGGCCCGGCGATCACCCTGGTCATGTCGAGTACGCGCACCCCGCGCAGCGGCTGGAACGGGGTGGCCTCCGAACGCGGCCGGGTGCCCGCGCGGTCCTCGCGTTGTTCCATCGACACCAGGGGCCCGGCGGCGGCGTCGGCGGCCTGTGGGGTGGCCGCCCACTCCTCCTCGGTACGTACCTGGACCGCGACAGCGCCCGCCGCGGCGGCATTGTCCTCGATGTCGGAGGCACGGCTCATGGCGATCTGCGCGACCGCGATGTCGAACGGGATGTCCTCGGGTAGACCGAGGGCGGTGAGCAGACGGGAACGATGGTGCGGGTAGTTGGCGTGGGTGCGGACCCAGCCGTCGAAGGTCGGGAAGAAGCCGGACAGGTCGGCCCAGCTCTGCACCTGCTTGCCGTCGACGCGCAGCAGGTGGTCGCTGGAGAACGCGGCGGTGATGCGTTCCGGGTCGATCCGATGGGACACGGGTGCGAGCCCGTGCGCGTCGCGCATACGATTGGCCGCGGCCGCCACGGCCGCCACCGATCCCGCGGCCAGCGTCCACACCGGCAGTGTCGCAGCGAGATTGCTGCCGGGATCAGGCGAATCGATAACGCCGGACGCCGGGACGCCGATTCCGGATTCGTACTCGTGGACCAGCCGATTGTGCGCGTTCACCAGTCCGAGACTAGCGGTTACAAGCAGAAGGAGACCGACGTGGAGACTGCGATCGCGGCCACCGAATGGCTGCGCGCCTTGCGAATCGAGCCCGCGCCACGCCACTACCTGGTGTGTTTTGCCCCGGGAGGTGGTTCGGCCACCGCCTACCGGGATCTGGCCGGTCGGGTCGGTCCGGGGATTGCGGTCTTCGCCGTGCAATACCCGGGCCGTCAAGATCGTTTGGGCGAAGCTCCGGTGACCGATCTGCATGTGCTGGCCGACCGGATCGCCGAAGAGTTGCTGGCCCAGCCCGCCGTGCCCGGCCTCGCGCTGTTCGGTCACAGCATGGGCGCCACCGTCGCCTACGAGACCGCCCGCAGACTGGAGTCCGCGGGCCGCACGGTGTCGCGGTTGTTCGTCTCCGGACGCCCCGCGCCCACTTTCGCCGAACCGGGCAGACTGCACCTGGGGCCGGACGAGGATCTGATCGCCGATCTCGAGCGTCTCGCCGCCGACCCGGCCCCGATCGCCATGCTGCGCAGCGAGCCGGGCCTGGCCGAGATCGTGCTGCCCGCCGTGCGCGGCGACTATCAGGCGGTGGAGACCTACGCCCAGCGCGCCGGCGATCCGCTGCGCTGCCCGGTCACCGCCCTGGTCAGCACGGAGGATCCGACCATGAGCGTCGAACAGGCCGACGAGTGGCGGGATTTCACCTCCGCGGCATTCCGGCGCGAGACCTTCCCGGGTGGGCACTTCTACCTCGACGAGCGGCCCGACGATGTCGCCGCGCTCGTCACCCGCAGCCTGCGCTGACGAACCGCGCACCTCACCGGATCGCGCGCCGGGATGCCGCCGCGCGCCGGGATGCCGCCGCGCGCCGGGATGCCGCCGCGCGCCCCGCGGGTCGGCGGCGGAACGTCACCAGAGCGCCCGCCCAGGAGACCGCGACGACGGCCGCCACGAGCAGGCGGATGAGTCCCACCGCGTCCTCGGGATAGACGACCCCCGTGATGTAGTGGTCGATGAATCCGGTCGAGAGCAACTCCGCCGTCCCCGCCGATCGCCGCGCCCAGTTCTCCACATGCGTCAGCGGGCACTCGTAGCCGATGACCACCGAGCCGAATCCCCAGACGGCCGCGGCCAGATGGGGCCAGAAGGCCCACGGCCGCCACCACGCCAGGAAACCGCCGAGCACGACGTAGGCCACGAACGCGAAGTGCGTGAACGCGGTGAGGTCGGCGAGCAGACGGAAACCCATATGCCAAGGGTAGGCCCCGCCTCACCAGGGTGAGGGCCGGTAATCCTTGAGGAAGCAGCCATAGAGGTCGACGCCGTTCTCGCCCCGCACGATCGGGTCGTAGACCCGGGCGGCGCCGTCGACGAGGTCGAGCGGCGCGTGGAAGCCCTCTTCGGCCAGGCGCATTTTCGTGTAGTGCGGGCGCTCGTCGGTGATCCAGCCGGTGTCCACCGCGGTCATCAGGATGCCATCGGTCTCGAGCATCTCCCCGGCGCTGGTCCGGGTGAGCATGTTCAGCGCTGCCTTCGCCATATTCGTGTGCGGATGCCCCGGGCCCTTGTAGCCCCGACTGAACTGGCCCTCCATCGCCGAGACGTTGACGATGTACTTGCGGCGGGCGGGCGCGGCCGCCATCGCCGGGCGCAGCCGCGACACCAGGATGAACGGCGCCACCGAATTGCACAGCTGCACTTCCAGCAGTTCGGTCGGATCGACCTCGGCGACGGTCTGCACCCAGCTGTTGGTGTGTGCGAGATCGGGCACCAGCCCGCCCGCGTCGATGGCCACGCCGCGCGAAATGCGTTCGGGCGTGGCCGATCCCGCGACCAGCGCGAGCTCGGCGACATCGGCGGCGGTGAGCGAGGGGGCCGCGAGCAGCGAGGGCGACAGCGAGGCGGTCAGCGCGCTGGGGTGCGCCTGCATCGTCTTGCCGAAGGTCACCACGTCGGGCAGCGCGCCCGCGGGCAGCGGTGCCGACTCCGCCTCGACCAGCGCGCTGTAGGCGCCTGCCGAGCGGCGCACGGTCTGCGCGGCATTGTTGATCAGGATGTCGAGCGGACCCTGCGCGGCGATGTCGTCGGCCAGCGCGATCACCTGGGCGGGGTCACGCAGGTCGATGCCGACCACACGCAGCCGGTGCAGCCAGTCGGCGCTGTCCTCCATGGCGGCGAAGCGGCGCACCGCGTCGTTGGGGAAGCGGGTGGTGATGGTGGTGTGCGCACCGTCGCGCAGTAGTCGCAGCGCGATGTACATGCCGATCTTGGCGCGCCCGCCGGTGAGCAGCGCGCGGCGGCCGGTGAGGTCGGTACGCGCGTCGCGCCTGGCGTGGCTGTCGGCCGCGCAGTCCGGGCACAACTGGTGGTAGAAGGCGTCGACGCGGGTGTAGTGCTGTTTGCAGATGTAACAGGGCCGCGAGCGCATCAGGGTACCCGCGCTCGCCCCCGCGGCGTTGGAGCTCAGCGGGATGCCCGCGGTCTCGTCGTCGATGCGGTTCGGCGAGCCGGTCGCGGTGGCCGCCACCACCGCCTTGTCGTTCTCGGCGACCTTGCGTCGCGCTTCCTCGCGCCTGCGCTGCTTGAGCTTTTTGAACATGTGCCCGACCGCTCGCTGCACGGCGATCGAATCCGCATGATCCTTGTCCAGTTCCGCGGCCTGCTCGAGAACCCGTAGACAGGTGGCCAGCTCGTCGGGATCGATACTGTTCTCGGCCATCGGGTCTTCGGACATCCTTCGTGAGCTGGGGTGCGAACGCAGTGGATCGGGGTGACCGGGTGCGGTGGCGCGCCGCGATCGTGGGGTCCATTGTCGCAAACGCCGACTTTCCGGATTCCGCCGCGTTCGGCACGCTGTTGACAACTCGCCAATAGTGCTGGGAATCTGATGCCGGGGTCCCGGCGCCCGAGGCCGGGTCACATCGAGCAAAGGATCGTGAGCACATGGCACGCGCCGCATGGAGTGACGACGAGGTCGAGGCGGTACGCGAACTCGCCCGGAACTTCTTCGAGAAGGAGGTCGTCCCGCACGAGGAGAAGTTCGTCGCGCAGGGCCACCCCGACCGCGAGCTGTACAACCGGGCAGGCGAGCTCGGCCTGCTGTGCACCGCGGTGCCCACCGAATACGGCGGTGGCGGCGGCACTTTCGCGCACGAGGCCGCCATCATCGAAGAGCAGACCTTCGCAGGCGACGGCGCCCTCGGCATGCCCGTGCACAGCTCGATCATCGCCCCCTACATCGCCGAGTTCGGCTCCGAGGAACTCAAGCGCCGGGTGCTGCCCAAGGCCGCCAGCGGCGAGATGGTGCTCTCGATCGGCATGACCGAGCCGGGCACCGGTTCGGACCTGCAGAACATCAAGACCAGGGCCGTGCGCGAGGGTGACGAGTACGTCATCACCGGCTCCAAGATCTTCATCACCAACGGCTGGCTCTGCGACGGCATCATCATCGCCGCCAAGACCGATCCGACCAAGGGCGCGGCGGGCGTCTCGCTGATCTTCGCCGAGGTGGGCGACGACACCCCCGGCTTCAAGCGCGGCCGCATCCTGAGCAAGATGGGCGGCAAGGGGCAGGACACCGCCGAGCTGTTCTTCGACGGCCTGCGGGTGCCCGCCGCCAATCTGCTCGGTGAAGCCGAAGGTCAGGGCTTCTACCAGATGATGCGGCTGCTCGCGCAGGAGCGACTGGTCACCGCCGTGATCGCGGTGCCCATGATGGAGAAGGCCGTCCAGCTGACCGTCGACTACACCAAGGGCCGCGAAGCCTTCGGCAAGCCGCTGTACGCGATGCAGAACACGAAGTTCGAGCTCGCCGAATGCGCCACCATCACCAAGGTCGCGCGCACCTTCCTCGACGAGTCGATCGTCAAGCACCTGCGCGGTGAACTCGACATCCCCACCGCCGCGATGACCAAGTACTGGATCACCGACCAGCTCAACATCGTGGTGGACCGCTGCCTGCAGCTGTTCGGCGGCTACGGCTACATGACCGAGTACCCGATCTCGGAGCTGTACACCGGCGCCCGCGTGCTGCGCATTCTCGCCGGCAGCAACGAGGTGATGAAGGATCTCATTGCCCGATCGCTCTGAGGTGTCCGCTCGCTCCGGGACGGCCGGTCACACTGGAGCGGTGTCCGGTCGTACTGCCTCGGTGTCCGCGCGCACCGAATCCGATGAACCGCCCGCGCGTCGCAAACGCCTGGAACCCGACGAGCGCCGTGCGCAGATCCTGGCGTGCGCGATCGAGATGTTCGGCGAGCGGCCGTACGCCGCGGTGTCCACCGCCGAACTCGCCGCGCGCGCCGGCGTCGCCCGCGGGCTGATCAACCACTACTTCGGCAACAAGCGCGACCTCTATCTGGCGGTGGTGCGCCGGATGGTCACCCTGCCCAGGGGTGACGACATGGTGGTGCCGACCGGCACCCCGCGCGAGCGGGTCGACGCCAGCGTGCGGTGGTTGCTCGACACCATCGCCGAACACGGCAGCACCTGGGTGAAGGTGACCAGCCACGAGGGCGTCGGCGACGACCCCGAGGTCCAGCAGATCCTGGACGAGGCCGACGACGCGGCGGCCGAACGCACACTGTGCATGGTCGGGCTCGCGAATTCGGCGCACAGCGCGGAATTGCGGGCCATGGTGCGCGCATACGGCGGATTGGTGAAAGCCGCCGGGCGCGAATGGATCACCCGCGGAAACCTGACCCGCGAACAGGTGCACCATCTGCTCGCGGACCTGCTGTGGGCACTGGTCAGCGAGACGATGGCGAAGGTGGGCCACACGTCCTGAATACCGCTTCGGCGAACGCATCGGCCGGTGGGCGACTCGGAAATCCGGGTGCGCCCACCGGCCTTGTTCGTGCGCACCGGGACGTCAGCGCTTATCGCCGGTAGTTTGCCGAGCGAATATCCGGCCGGGCCTTCGAGCTGCGTTTCCGATTCCCGGCGCAATTTCGGATATCGGATACCGCACCCGGGTGTGACCCGCATTACTCACCGGTCGGGCGGCCGACTCACGCATTCCGGTGGCAGTTTCTCCTCCGGCCACTATTCTCTCCCGGTAGCTGGTGGGGTTCGCCGCTTCCGGGGCGCCGCGCGAGAGCTCGACATGCGAGAGGGACCGGGATGGCACGGACGCGGGATTGGCAGGACTCCGAGGCATGGCCCCAGGCATGGCCCGAGGAGCGGGACCCCGAGGACCCGTTCGTCGCCGACTCCCGTCCCATCGTCAATCCCTATGCGGTGATCGCGCTCGTCGCGGCGTTACTGGCCCTGTTTCCGGTCGCCATCGTGTTCGGGCTCATCGCCTTCGGGCACCCGAGAGGGCGGGCCATGGCCACGTTCGCGGTCCTGCTCGGTATCGCCGAGGCGGCTGCCGTGGCCGCGGTGGTGGTGCTGACGGGCAGCTCGCTGACCGACACGCTGGCCGATCTGGACGACGCGGCTGTCCAGACCACCACGATCACCGCCGACCAGACCACCGTGGCGCAGGCGCCGACCGCCGTACTTCCTTCCGCGCGGCCCACCCCGGCGCCGACGACCGAGGAGGCTCCGGTGGTCCGCAAGGGCGCTGCCTGCGCCGCGAGCCAGCTCGGCACGATCGGGACCGCTATCGACGGCGGCACGCTGTTGTGCCTGGAAGCCTCGAGTTCGAGCGGCACCTACCACTGGTCGGGCCCGTACAACATCGGCACCGGAGTCTTCGAACCCGGCCAGACCTGCGACGAGACCATCGCCAAGTCCGGCCGCACCGCCGACGGCAGGGCACTGGTATGCGAGAGCCAGGGGAGCGAGGGCGGCGCCTGGGTCCGCTGGACCGATTGAGGCAGATTCGCAGGACCGGTCGATACCGCCGCGATCGCGCGCTCGCGATCGCGCGCTATTCGGTCTTCGCCCGGCTGGGCTGTACCCTCGGTGGCTCGTTCGGCATCTTCGGATACTGCGGCGGCCACGGCGCGTCCATCAATCCCGACGCCATGTCCCGTTCGGACATCTCCAGCAGCGCTTCGATCGACTGCGGCGCGCGATCGGCCCACGGATCGCCGACGACGGCCAACCTGTCCGGGACGGTGGCGATGGTCAGATCCTCCGGCGCCACGGTATCGAGATCGTCCCAGAACAGCGGTGTCGAGACCTGCGCGCCGACCTTGGGCCGCACGCTCCAAGCTCCGAAAACCGTCTTGTGCGGGGCGTTCTGATTGAAATCGACGAACACCCGCTGCCCGCGTTCCTCTTTCCACCACTGCGCGGTGATCTGCTCGGGATGCCGTCGCTGCAGTTCACGCGCCAGCGCGACCGCGGCCGCCCGCACCTGGTAGCCGTCCCAGCGCGGCTCCAGCGCCACGTAGATGTGCAGGCCGCGCGACCCCGAGGTCTTCACCGAGGATTCGATGCCCAGTTCGTCGAACAACGCCTTGGTCAGCCGCGCCGCCTCGACCAGGTCGGGATAGCCGATGCCGGGGGAAGGGTCCAGATCGATGCGCAGTTCGTCGGCGATGTTCAGATCACCGGCCCTGTTGGGCCAGACGTGGAAACCGAGGCAGCCCTGGTTGACCGCCCACAGCACGTGCGCGAGATCGTGCGCGACCAAGGCCTCGCTCGTGGTCCCGTTCGGGGTGCTGACCTGCACGGTGTGCAGCCAGTCCGGGGCCGAGGCCGGCACCCGCTTCTGGAACCACGACTTGCCCGAGGCGCCGTCGGGATAGCGTTCGAGCAGCAGCGGGCGGTCCCGGATCACCCCGAGCAGCGGCTCGGCCACGGCCTGGTAGTAGTGGACGAGGTCCAGCTTGGTCTCGCCGCGCTTGCTGAAGTACACCTTGCCCGGATTGCTGATGGTCAGCGTGCGTCCGTCGACCTCGAGCGCGACGCTCTCCTTGGGACTCATCAGCGCGCCGCCGTCTCGGTGAAGATCGCCGTCAGCTCGGCCGGGGCGACCTGTTCGAGCTGTGCGTAGGTGCACGACCGCGGTGTCCGGTCCGCGCGGAACCGCACCAGCCTGCCGCCGTGCCGGAACCGGCCCGATTGCAGGTGCTCGTAGCGGACCTCGGCGACCAGTTCCGGGCGCAGTGCTGTCCAGGACAGGTCTTTGCCCGCGCTCCACCTGCTCAGCCCACCCGGCATCTTGGCTTCGGTCCCGGCTTGGACGGCGGCCTGGGCGGCGGCGTCGGCCCATTCCCGCCATGGATGGTTCGCCAGGGCGTTCTCTTTCAGCGGCGCGAGCTCGGTGACCAGTTCCGCGCGCCGGGCGGCGGTGAAGCTGCTGGCCACGCCGACGTGGTGCAGCCGTCCCTCGTCGTCGTAGAGCCCCAGCAGCAGCGACCCCACGCCCTGACCGTCCTTGTGCATCCGGAAGCCGGCCACCACGCAATCGGCGGTGCGTTCGTGCTTGACCTTGAACATCACCCGCTTGTCCTGGTGATAGGCCTGGTCGCCGCCCTTGACCATCACCCCGTCGAACCCGGCGCCCTCGAACCGGGTGAACCAGTCCTGCGCCACGTCGGGGTCGCGGGTGATCGGGGTGAGGTGCACGCGATCGAATGCGGCGCCGAGGACGGATTCGAGCCCGCCGCGGCGCTCGGCGAACGGCGCTCCGGTGAGGTCTGTATCGCCGAGGGCGAGCAGATCGAAGGCCACGAAACTCGCGGGCGTCTCGCGGGCGAGTTTCTCCACTCGCGACTTGGCCGGATGCAGCCGGTTCTGCAGGGTGTCGAAATCCAGGCCGTGCTCGGTGACCACCACGATCTCGCCGTCGACGACGCAGCGCGGCGGCAGCGCCGTGCGCAGCAGTTCGGCCAGCTCGGGAAAATACCTGGTCAGCGGGCGGTCGTTGCGTGATCCGAGTTCGATCTCGTCGCCGTCGCGGAAGACCACGCACCGAAAGCCGTCCCATTTCGGCTCGTAGTACAGACCGGGACCGCGCGGCACCGACGGCATCGACTTCGCCAGCATGGGTTTGACGGGTGGCATCACCGGTAGATCCACGTTTCCTCCTCGGGCAGGTCCGCACCCATCACGCCGCTCACCCTTCGAGACGCCGTGGCGGGCGCGAATTCATCGCCCCGGCGGTCGGCTCGATGGTAGGACGCCGAGCCGACAAGTCCGTGGACCTCGCCTGGCTAGTCGAGCCAGCCGTGTTCGGAGGCGAAGGTGGTCAGTCGCTCCCGGATGGTGAGGATCTCCCCGGCCGTGAGTGCGGGGCTGGCGTCGAGCAGCAGTTCGGTGATCAGCCGCCGGTGCTCGTCGGCCGAGAGTTGACCGCCACCACCGGAGCGCTCCTTACGGGCGCGCGGCGACGGACTCGGCGCCCCGCCGACCGCGGTCAGATTGATCGCCTTCGGGCCGCGATCGCCCTCGGTCATATCGAATTCGAATACCCGGCCCTGGCGCAGTTCGTCCTCGTCGAGCCCGATGTCGTTGACATGGACGAACACGTCGGGGCCGCCGTCCTCCGGCCGGATGAATCCGAACCCGCGTGAACTGTCGAACGACACCAATTTTCCGATGGACACCAACACCCGCTCCTCGCCGCCGCTGCCAGCTATGCGCCAACTCTAGCTATCGGGCAACTCTAACTCGCCATTTCCGGTGTTGTCGTTCCGCGAGCGCCGGATTCGCCGCCGTCGGCTCAGCGGTAAATCGTCCGGTAGACGGTGAGGGTGGCCACGCAATGTTCGACGATCTGTTCCCGGGTGGCGCGCAGCGAACCGTTCAGCCAGGCCGAGAACATGCCCGCATTTCCGCTGGCCATGCTCACCGCCGCCAGCCTGCGCCGGACCGGGTCCTCGATGTGGACGAACAGATGATCCTGGATCAACCGGGTGAACGTGGGCATCACCGCGATGGTGGTCTGCCCCAGCCCGGTACTGGAATACGGCTCGACCAGGAACAACCGCGATTTCCGTGGATCGGAGAGCACTTTGTCCACCAAGATCTCGGCGAGCGCGCGGTCGCGGGAGGGATCGTCGGCATCGGTGAAGGCGGTCATCGGGCCGAGGAATTCCTCGGCGACACCGCGATAGAGCACATCGAGCAGTTCGTCGCGACTGCTGAAACTCTCGTAGAAATAGCGGTCGGTGAGATTGGCGCGTCTGCACACCGCGCGCATGGTCACACCCGCCGCCCCCGCCTCGCCGATCAGGTCGAGCGCGGCGTCGAGCAGTGCCGAGCGGCGCGCTTCCCTGCGCTCGGTGAGCGTCGTCCCGCCCCAGATGCGGGGGCCGCCGCTCTCGGAATCCTGGCCTGTTTGCACCGGCCCAAGACTAGTGCCTGTGACCCGGACTGCCGGATACCCGTCTCGGCCAGGACACGCCGGGCTCGATCCGTGCTCCGGCGCAGTGCGTGTGGGACACCGCTGCCCGGCCGGATCGGTGTCAGCCGCCCCGCTCGAGTGACAGGCCGGCATCGCGCCAACCGATGACGCCCCCGTCCAGGCTCGCGGCGTCGTAGCCCGCTCGACGGGCGAGCACCGCGAAGCGCAGGGCGATGTCCCCCACCGGGCAGACGAAGACGATCGGGCGGGAGCGGGGGAACGGCATGCCCTGGGCGATCATGTCGTCGAGCTGGTCGTCGCGGATGTTCACCGCGCCGGGCACGTGCCCGATGCGGTAGGCCATCGCGCCCCTGGTGTCGACGATCGTCAGGCGTTCGTCGCGATCGCGCCGCTCGAGCTCGACGGGGGCGACCCGGGGGATGGTGGCGAGTTCGGCGTCGGTGGGCGGCGCGGGCCGATCGCGACCGCCGAACAGTTCCGGGCGGCGCTTGCGCAGATACGACAGATACGGCTCGAGCCGGTCGCAGACGATGAACACCGCGACCAACGGGTCGCCAGGGCCGCGTCCGGACGGATCGTGCGCGCGAAGGGCCGCGAGCGTCGCCGCGTAGGCCGCGCCGCTGGTGGGCCCGGCGAGCACGCCGTGGGTGGTGGCCAGGGTCAGCGTCGCCTCGATGGCGTCGGCGGATTCCACGGCCGTGATCCGGTCGTAGAACTCCGGCTGGAACAGTCCCACATCCCACATCTCGGTCTCGGAGCGGATACCGGGTATGAAGTCCGAGCGCGCCGACACCACACCGATGGCGCACAGATCCGGATTGCTCTTGCGCAGATACGTCGCGGCGCCGCGGGTGGATCCGGTGGTGCCCAGGCCGCCGACGAGATAGTCGACGCGCTCGATGCCGCTCGCGGCGAGATCGTCGTGGATCTCGCGACCGGTACCGGCCCAGTGCGCTTCGATGTTCTTCTCGTTGGTGTACTGCGACAGATGATGGAACCTGGCGGGTTCGGCGGCCAGCATCGAGTCGATGACGGCGTAGACGTCGTTCGGAGTGGTCGGGTCCGGGCACTCCGACAGCCCGGGCAGCTCCACGATCTCGGTACCGAGCAGGCACAGCAGATCACGCACCTCGGTGACTCGGATCCGGTTGGTGATCGCACGCAGACCGATGCCCTCCATCGCGGCGAGCACCCGCAGCGATTTGGCGGTATTGCCGCTGGAAGCCTCGATGAGCGCGCGGCCCTCGGTGCGCAGTCGAGGCAGCTCGTCGTACAGCATGGCGGCCGCGGCCCGGTCCTTGACCGAGCCGAACGGATTGTGCGACTCCAGTTTCGCGAACAACTCGACGTTCGCGAGCCCGTGCCTGGCCGGGTCCAGGCGCAGCAACGGTGTGTTGCCGATCAGTTCGGCGATGTGGTCGTAGCGCATCAGATCTCCTTCGGGAACGCGCGCGCGTGCCCGTCGGGCAGCGCGGAGAAGCCCCGCTCGGTATGGGCGACGACCACTTTGCGAGGAGGTAATCGCATCGACGCCGCGGTCGCCGACAGATCCATGTGATAGGCGGCGGTGTTCGGGAAGACGATCAGGTCGCCCGGTCGCGGCAGGCCCGGCAGGTGCACGCGGTGATTGGTCACCATGTCGCGCTCCAGGCACAGCCTGCCCGCGAAGAACACCCCCGTGGGCGGCCCGGTGAGCGGAGCCGACCACGGCACGACCAGGGGATCGACCATCACCTCCTGGTCGGCGGGGGTCACCGCGTCCCGGCTGAGATCGAGGTGGACCAGCGGCGTGCCGTCGCCGAGTTCCTTGGTGAACTCGACCCCGGCGACGGTGACGCCGGCGTGGTCGACCAGGGCCTTGCCCGGTTCGAGCCACAGCTCGAGCAGGTTGTCGGCCAGCACCCGGGCCAGCGGACGATGGTCGTGTTCGGGCAGTTCGGCGGCCAGCAGTTCGGCGAGCATGTCGGCCGCGGTGACAGTGTTGCCGTACTTGTGGAACACCGGAGTACCATGTGTCGCACCGGATTCGATGTGATATCCGAAGCTGTGACCTGCCCAGGCCAGCGGCTCGCCGCGCCCGGCCAATCCCTCGCGCAGTGCGTGGACATACGCGTCGAACCGGTCGGCGTCGGCGGTGAAGACCTGCCGCAGTCCGCCGCCGATATCGATCACGGTGGGAGACAGCCCCTGCCCGTGCGCGCGCTCGATCAGGCCCAGGCACGTCTGCACGGCCCGCACACGGTCGTCGACGGCCCCGGAGTCCAGGTGGAAGGCGAAGCCCAGCAGACGTATTCGTGAGCCGGGGGACGCGAGCACGGTCAGCGCTTCGTCGATCCGGGCGAGCGGGATGCCGAAGCGGCTGAAGGGGGTCGCGGGCAGTTCCCCGACCCGCAGCAGCACCGTCACCGGATCGCCGGTCGCGTGCTCGGCGCGGGTGATCCTGTCGATCAGGTCCAGTTCCCACAGATTGTCGACATTGATCGTGACGCCCGCGCCCAGCGCGATACGCGTGAACGCTTCGCCTTTCGGGCCCGTCACCTCGATCTGTTCGGGTGTGAACCCCGCTCGCGTCGCGCCCGCCAATTCCTCGGGTGAGGCGACATCGATGCCGATTCCGCAGTGTCGAGCCGTCCGTGCCAGCGTCGCGGACTGATTCGCCTTGTGCGCGTAGAAGAGCCGGTAACGCACGTGTTCGCGGTCGAGCACCGCACGCAGCGCCCGGACGTTCTCGGCGAAGATCTGCGGGAAGATCAGATGCACGGGAGTGCCGTGGTGCGCGAGGGCGCCCGCGAGTCCGCAGCGGTCGGCCAAGAACGCGCCGACCAGCGTGGGCAGCAGTGCGGGTAGCGCCGGAGGTTCCGCGCTCATATCGCATTCTCGGTCGCCGCCGCGCCGGCGGACGGGGGAGCGGAGACCGGGTTGTAGCCGCCGTCGCGCAACACATCGAAAACCCGTGCCCGGTTGCGCGGACTGCGGAACTCCGCGACCACCCGCTTGCTCGCCAGATCGATCTCGGCCACCGGCACGCCCATGGATTCCAGGGTCGCGGTGATGGTGCGCACGCAGTGCTGACAGCTCATGTCCGGCACGTGGAAGACCTGGTCCTCGGCATCGATCGGAGCGTCCGACAGTGCGGTGGGGTCGACGCGGCCTTCGGTGAGCCGACAGCGGTCGAGCACCGCGCAGAACGTGTCGACGAAGCGGTCGACCACCAGCGGGAGCAGCGTGTAGTGCCTGCCCTCGAGCTGGTGCGGCATGGCAGCCAGGCACGACGGGCGGGTGCCGGGCGCCAACAGCGCGTACTGGCGGGAGATGAGGTCGAGGTCGTCGTGGTATCTGTCGATGGCCTCGGCCACCGAGAGTCCCTCGACCGTGGTCGCACGACGCATGACGGCGTGCGCCTCGGCGATGGTGGTGTCCTTCATGGCGCGCAGGGTCGCCACCGTCTCGGCGGTGTAGCGGACGCTGCCGTCGGGCTGGCAGGCCAGTGTCACCGGGATCATGCCGCGCCGGTAGGTCGAAGCCTGCAGCTCCCAGTACCAGCGGGTCGCCACCGCCGTGAAGATGCCCGAATCCCGCAGTCCGCGAGCCAGTTCGGCGGCCGTACGGTACGGGGTACGCCGTGCCAGCAGCGCGTGCTGGGCCAGCGTGCGGGCCGCCGCCTCGACGCCGACGCGCAAGATCTCCATCGGCTGGTGATCGGTGGTGGTGCCGAGCAGCACGGCCTGTGCGCGGGCGTCCAAGCCCGCGATCCGCGCGGCCAGCGCGGTGTCGGCCTCGAGCGCGTGCCACAGCACGAGCACCGCTTCCCTGGCCGCGATCGGCACGATCGGACCCAGGCCGTCGGCGCGGTAGTGCCCGGTGTTGGGGATGCCGTCGCTGTCGGTCCAGGTCAGCCGATGCGTGGCGGTGGTGACCTGCTCGGGCCTGCACGGGCGCATGAAACGCTCCAGGTACAGCCGCTGCGAGGTGGTCAGGTGGCTGCCGGGCTCGCAGCGCACCGCGGCACTGAGGAACTCGATGTCGCGATGCCCGACCGGCCCCTGCGGCGCGTCGAACAGACCCGGCTCGGCCAGCCGGGCGAGAACCTGCGAGGCCGCCCGGCGGTCGTAGCGTGACAGGTCGCTTCCGTGCGGCCCGGTGTTTGCGCCGGAACCGGCGCTGCCCGTGGGGGAGGCGCTGTTGTAGGGGACGATACTGCCGCTCACGTGATCTCCTCGGCGATGGATGCGACACAGGCGGTGAAACGGTCGATTTCCTCGACCGTCGTGTAGATATGAGTGCTCACCCGGACCGAATCGCTCTCGGCGTCCGGCTCGGGTGGCGCAACACAGTGGGCTCCGGTGCGCACGAGGAAGCCGTGCTCGGCGAGGACGAACCCCAGATCCCGCGAACCGATCCCGTCGAGGGCGAACGAGACGATTCCGTAGCCGGGGGAGATCGAGTTCGTGACCGGGTGAGCGGGCCCCGGCAGGAACCGGATGCCGGGGATCGGGCGCAGCCGGTCCACGATGCGCCGGGTGAGCAGGCGGTTGTGCTCGGCGATCACCCGCCGGTCCAGGGATTCGAGCACCGCGAGCGCGCTGCCGAGCGCGAGGATACCCGGGATGTTGGGGGTGCCCCCTTCGAGCAGGCGCGGCATGCCGGTCGATTCGAGCCCTGAGGCGGTCAGCCGGACACCGGTGTCGCCGCCCGGCAGGAAGGGCAGCAGCCGGTCGTGGACCCGGCGGGCACAGTAGAGCACGCCCGTTCCCGGTGTGCCGAACATCTTGTGCGCGGCGAAGACGGCGAAGTCGGCACCGAGCGCGCGCACGTCGACCGGCAGGTGCCCGCCGCTCTGGCTGCAGTCCACGCACAGCAGCGTCGCCGGGGGCAGGCGGGCGCGCAGCCGCGCCACGTCGGTGAGCCCGCCGTAGACGTGGTGCAGGTGCGCCAGGGTCACCAGCCGGGTGTGCGGACCGGCCTTGGTGACGATGTCGTCGATGTCGGCCTCGCCATGGGGGGTCGTCCGATAGGGAATCAGGTCGATCCGGTGGCCCGCCCGGGCGAGCAGGGTGCGCAGATGATGCCAGGGCAGCACGTTCGAGGCGTGATCGAGTGGATTGAACAGGATCTGATCGCCGTCGCGGAGTTCGGGCAGGGCCCAGCACAGAGCGACCGCGTTGAGCGCGGCCGTCGCGCCGGAGGTGAAGACGATCTCGTCGGGCTGCGCGGCCCCCACGAATTCCGCCGTGCGCGTACGGATCTCGGCGATCCGCGTGGCCAGGCGCGAGGACCACGGGTAGGAGCCGCGACCGGCGTTGGCGGTGGCACGGCGGTGGTAGTCGGTGACAACCTCGATCACCGGACGCGGTTTCTGGGTTGTCGCCGCGCTGTCGAGGTAGGTGTCGGTCGTGCCGAGGGCGGGGAACAATTCGCGGACATCGGAGGGCGGCGGGTCGGTGGACGGCGCCGAGCCGGGCATGGACGTCCCCACCGCGACCCTCCCTCCGACCACCGGGCGGACTCGATCCACGATACGCATCGATCGCCCGGCGCTCGAAGGTTTCTGGCAGACAACCTTTTTCGGCGCCGATCACACACGCCGCGCTGCCCGGCGCCCGGTCTCGCGGCAGTCGGCGCCCCGCCGTCGCGTGGGTCCGCCGGGATGTCGTACCCCGCGCCTACACTCGCGCCCATGTCGTTGAGCCAGGAAGAACGTCAGGAATTCCTCGCCGCGCCGCATGTGGCGGCACTGTCGGTGACCGTGGCAGGGCGCGGCCCGCTGGTCGTGCCGATCTGGTACCAGTACGAGCCCGGTGGCCAGGTCTGGGTGCTGACCGGTCCCGAATCGACGAAGATGCGTCACATCAGGGAGGCGGGCCGGTTCTCGCTGATGGTGCACCAGGAGGCCCCGACCGTGCGCTATGTCAGTGTCGAAGGCCCGGTCACCGAGGTCGCCCCGATGACCGACGCGCAACACCGGGAAATGGTCTCCCGGTACCTGCCGCCGGACGAGGTCGACGCCTATCTCCGCATGGCCGAGGGCTTCGGTCCGCAGGTGGTGGTCGCCATGCGGCCACAGCGTTGGCTCTCCGCCGATCTGGGGGCGATCGCCGACATGTGACGCACCGCCCCGGTTCCTCGCAGGGGAGGACGTCAAGGAAACCCGCCTACGACGCTGACGCCTCTGGTTCTCGACCCTTCGGCGGTCCCGGTGGTCACCGATGTCGACGTGGCGATCGAACTGCCGGAACTCGCTGTGCTGTCTGCCGTAGCGCACCCACGGCACCCCGACCACACCGAGATCTGGCGGGCGGTCGCCGTCGGCCTGCGAAACCTCGGAGCTGATCCCGCCTTGCGATACCATGACGTCATCCTGACGATGCTGCCGCGCGCTGTTCGTCCTGTGTGGGAGGCTTTCATGTCGACCGGTCTGAGCGATGACAACTTCACCAGCGACTTCGCTCGCAGATACGTCGCCGAAGGTCGGGCACAGGGCGAGGCGGTCGGCGAGGCCAAGTCGATCCTGACCGTCCTCGACGCTCGTGGAATCGACGTGCCCGACAAGATTCGGGACACGGTGTTGTCCTGCGAAGATCTCGGTCGACTTCAGAAGTGGCTCCGTCGCGCCCTGGACATCAACCAGGCCGACGAGTTGCTCGACTGAACGCCTGCGCCTCGATCGGTCGGGGGCCGAACACGTGACAGAGGAACAAACCGATTCGCAGCGTCCGTCGGCGGTGATGAATTCACCTGCGACAGCGCGGGCTTGGACTGAAAGTTCGGTGGATGACGACGCCGGGCCGGCGAACGCTGATGCGGGAGTCACGAACGAGAAGCGGTGAGCGTAAGTAGGGCTGTGCTCCGGCGGTGCCGGCTGGGAAAGGGGCGTGTGGGTGCGAGCGGTTTCGGCGACAGACACCAGGGAGGAACTCGCCGAATCCGGGCATACGGCGGAGCGCCGCCGATGGGTGCTGATGTCCGCCCGGCAGGTGATGGTCGCCGCGGGGTGTCTCATCGCGCTGCAACTGGCGATCCGCGCGGCGGTCGCCTTCTCCGGGGATTTCTACTGGGACGATCTGATCCTGATCGGGCGATCGGGACAGCTGCCGCTGCTGTCGGGGGAGTTCCTGCTCTACGACCACGACGGTCATTTCATGCCCGCGGCCTTCGCGCTCGCGTGGCTGTCGACGGCCCTGGCGCCGTTGGACTGGACGGTGCCCGCGGTGACATCGATCGCGGGGCAGGCGCTCGCCTCGCTGGCGGTGCTGCGGGTGGTGCGGCTGGTGGTGGGCACGCGGCCGGTGCTGTTGCCGCCGTTGGCGTTCTACCTGTTCTCGCCGCTCACCCTGCCGTCGTTCGCGTGGTGGGCGGCCGGTCTGAATTCGTTGCCGCTGCAGATCGGTCTGGCGTGGGTGGCCGGGGACGCGATCGCGTTGTGCCGCACCGGGCGTCTCCGGTTCGCGGTCTCCGGCGCGATGGTCGCGGTGGTGTCGCTGGCGTTCTTCGAGAAATCGGTGCTCGTGCCGCTGGTGGCGTTCGTGACCGTGGCGCTGATGTATCGAGTGGACGGGGTGCCGCGAGCAGTGCGCACGACGCTCGTGCGCGGCCGCGCGCTGTGGATTCCGCTCGCGGTGGTCGTCGCGTCCTGGGCGGCGGTCTACCTGCGTTTCACGGACCCTCGGCCGGCCGGACCGACCGCGGCGGAGGCTGCCGAGCTCGTCCATCACGCCACCTCGCTGGGGCTGGTGCCGACTCTGCTGGGTGGCCCCTGGACGTGGGAGCGGTGGCCGCCGAGCCCGCCGTGGGCGACGCCGCCGGTCGGTCTGGTCGTCCTCGGATGGCTGGCCGTCACCGTCGCCGTGGCCTGGTCGCTGCGGTATCGGCAGCGCACCGCCGCGGTGTGGGCGATGCTGCTGGTCTATATCGCCCTCTCCGAAACCTCGATGATCCTGGTGCGCACCGGCCCCGACACCGCAGACGAGCTGGCGCAGACACTGCGCTACGTCGCCGACAGCGCGGTGCTCATCGCGCTCGGGTGGGCACTGATCGCCCGCGCTCCGCGTCGCACGGCAGTGCGCCCCTCGTACGCCCTGTCCCGGACTCGATCGCACTCTGTCGTGGTCGTGGTCGTGGTCGCGGTCACCGCGTTCGTCGTGAGCAGCCTGTGCTCGACGGTGACATTCGCGCAGCGCTGGCGGGACAATCCGACGGTCGGCTATCTGGCGAACGCGCGGGCGGGGCTCGCCGCCGACCAGAGCACCCCGATCCTGGATCACCCGGTGGCGATCCACATCCTGTTGCCGGTCGCGCACCCGCACAACCGCGTCAGCTCCGTCTTCGGTCCGCTGCGCGAGCGCCCGGAGTTCCGGCGATCCACCGAGGTCCTGCGCGTTCTCGACGATTCCGGCCGGTTGGTCCCGGCCACTGTCACCTGGACCCGCGCCCTCGGGAAGGGACCGGTGCCCGGCTGCGGTCATCGCGTCGCGGGCGGGTCCGCGGAGCTGCCGTTGGGCGGGCCCCTCATGGATTGGGAATGGGCGGTGCACCTGAACTACTACGCGAACACCGACGGCGACATCGAACTCGGCCTCGACGGCAGCGAGGACACTGTGCGGGTTCCCGTCCGCGCGGGCCTGCACCAGGTGTTCGTGCGGCTGCTCGGCGCGGGTCGGGCCCTGCGTGTGCGCACCGTGACGCCGGGACTGACACTGTGCGTCGGCAACGGTCCCGTCGGAGTGGTCGTGCCGACGCCCGGAGCGGGATCGTGAGCGGTGCGGGGCGGACAACAGCGCCCGGAGCAGCCGATCAGTACCCGCCCTCGACGTAGTCGACCAGCAGTTGCCGTTCGGTGGCGAGTTCGTCGATGGCGCTCTTGACCACGTCGCCGATGCTGACGATGCCCGCCAATCTGCCGTCGCTGACGACCGGCAGGTGCCGCACCCGGTGTTCGGTCATGATGTGGCGCAGACTGTCGACCCGGTCGTCGGGCGCGCAGGTCCGCACCCGGGTAGTCATGAGCGTGCCGACGGGTGTGTCCAGCAGGCCCGCGCCGTGCTCGTGGAGCCCGCGTACGACGTCGCGCTCGGAGACGATGCCCGCGATCACCCCCTCGCCGGGGGAGACGACCACCGCGCCGATATCGTGCTCGGCGAGGATGCCGAGCAGTTCGCGCACTGTCGTGGCAGGCACGACGGTGGCGACGTGGCTGCCCTTCCTACGCAGGATCTCCGCTATACGCATCTGTTCACCATCCAGACTCACGGGGTTCCAGCATCTCGCTTCCCCGTGCCGGTGACCAGCACGAAACGGCATCGGGCGCTGTCGCGCGGCGTCCCGGCGCGCCGCGGGCGAGCAGGGCGGCGGTGGCCTGGGCGATGCCCGTGGCGGTCGCCAGGTCCATGCCGGTGAGCTGGACGATCCGGCGTAGCCGGTAGTCGACGGTGTTGGGATGCACGAACAACTGCCGCGCGGTGAGCCTGCGGTTCATGTCGTTGCGCAGGTAGGCGCGCGCGGTGTCGAACAGTTCGGGATGGGCATCGAGCGGGTCGAGCAGGCCCGCCAGCTGCCGCCCCGCCGGCCCACCCCGGGTGAGCTGGTACTCCATCGCCAGGTCGGCGAGCCCGTAGAAGCCGGGGCCGCGACCGGCGATGCGCGCCAATTCGAGCAACTCGTGCGCATGTTCGGCGGCCGCGGGTACCTGCCCGGCGTCGGCGAGGACCGCGGTCGCCGACAGCGCGACTCCGGCCACGGCGGACAGTTCGGCCAGCAGTTCGGCGGTGAGTTCGCGCTCGTCGGCGCCCCGTGGCAGCAGCAGTGTTCCGCCGGTGGGCGACAGCAGCGCGAGCACCTGCGCGCCCAGGACGCTCGACACCGCCGAGTGCAGCCTGCGCAGGGCGTGCCCGGGCGCGGTCGGCGCGCTGAATCCGTCGTCGAGGTCGCCACGGTGGGCGGGGGCCGACAGCGCGACCACCTGATAGGACTTCGCGATCGGCACACCGGTGTGCCGGGCGGCGGCGGAACCGGCCCGCCCGCTCAGCAGCGCCGAGGCGAGAGCGTGCGCCGCGGCGTGGCGCTCGCGGGCCAACTGCTGATCTTCGTCGACATAGGCGTCGCAGACCACGGCGGTGACCACACGCAGCAGTTCGAGCATCAGTTCGGTGGCGTCGAGCGCCTTGCCGGCGTCCTCGGCGACCGGGCGCGTGGCGGCCGAGGCCAGCGCCGCGCGCAGGCTCTCCTGGCACGCGCGCAGCACCGCGCTCAACGGCAGTGCATCGCGTGCCCACCGTGCGGCGGCCTCGCCCAACCGGGCGAGTTCCTCTTCACGGGGCGCCTTACCGACGTCGAACGCCTGCGTGGCCACCGTGCGACAGAACCTGGCCACCTCGGCGGCCCCTGTCGCCCCGCCGGGCCCGGCCGCCGCGGCCGTGTGCCCGGCGTCGCCGGGGGATCCGCGCCGATCCGCGCTCGCCGAGAGCGGGACCGGCATCCGGGTGGGGCGAGGGGCGGTGCCGGGCCGCGGTACCGCGGCCGGTGCGACGCCGCTACTGCCTGCCGAGGGTTCCGGCGGAAGGTCCGGTGCGGCGATACTCATAGGTGTGTGCTCCCACTACCACCTCGGACACGCGATGACCGGCCCGAATCGAGCCTCACTATAGGTAGACGACTCCGCTCGCGGGGCCGCTTCGGTGAGAACGAGAGCGGTGGGACGCTCACGCGGGCCGCCGGATCAGCCCGCGTCGGAGATGGTGGCGCTGCGGATCTCACGTTCGATCGCCAGGGCGGCGTAGTGCTGACCGGAGGCGTGTAGTTGCGCGATCCGGCGTTGTAGGGCCTCGGTGCCGTAGGCTGCGGCGACATCGGCGATGCCCAGACGACGGGACCGCTCCGGATGTGGTGAATGGTGAAGTGGCTGATTCATGACGCCTGGCCTTCTGCGGGTGTGAAGCTCCCCTGTTTCCCGAAATCCTAAGGGTCACCTTTCTTCGAGTGCAAGTGCATCTGCATGAACACATGTGTGCGCAAATGGCTTTCGGCGCGGGCCGCCGACACGCCGACACACCGGTGAGGGCCCTGAGAATCTCTCTCAGGTAGTTCTGAGAGGCTGTTGATCGTGAAACCTGGAGATCGGTTCGCCGCGGCTGTCACCGGCCGGCGGTCCTGGTTGGTGCTGCTGTTGGTGTTTCTCGCGTCCGGAGCCGTGATGGGTCTGGCCGGCTCCAACGAATCCGCGGGAGCGGGGCCCACCTCGCTGCCCCAGTCGAGCGAGTCCGCTCGCGTGCAGCGCATGGTCGAAGAATTCCCCGGCGGTCGCGACACCGCCGCGATCGTGGTGTTCGACCGGCTCGACGGCGAGCAACTCTCCGATGCCCAGCTGTCGGCCGCGACCGAGGCGGTGGCGGCGATCCGCGCCGAGACCGGTGGTCGGGCCGGTGGCCCGCCCGCCGATCTGACGATCTCCGAGGACCGGATGGTCGCGCTCGGCCAGATCCCGGTGTCCTCCGAACTCAGCGGCGCCCCGCTCAACGACGAGATCGAGCGCCTGCGCGCGCTCGCCGAGGACCGTGCCCCCGACGGGCTGCGCACCCAGATCACCGGCGGCCCCGCCTTCGGCGCCGACATCGCCAACGCCTTCGCCGGCGCCGACGTCACCCTGTTGCTGGTCACCGCGTCGGTGGTCGCGGTGCTGCTGATGCTGACCTATCGCTCGCCTGTGCTGTGGCTGGTGCCGCTGCTGGTGATCGGTCTGGCCGACCGCATCGCCGTGAGCCTCGGCGTGCTCTTGTCCCGGGCTACCGACCTGACCTTCGACGGCTCGACCTCCGGCATCACCAGCGTGCTCGTCTTCGGCGCCGGCACCAACTACGCGCTGCTGCTCATCTCGCGCTACCGGGACGAACTGCACCGCCACGAGAACCATCGCGACGCCCTGCGCCGAGCCGTGCGCCGGTGCGGTCCCGCCATCGTCGCCAGCAATGTGACCGTCGTCCTGGCGCTGCTCACCCTGCTGCTGGCCGCGCTGCCCAACACCCGCAGCCTCGGTCTGATGGCGGCGGCCGGCCTGGTCACCGCCGCGCTGTTCGTGCTCACCGCGCTCCCCGCCGCACTGGCACTGTGCGGCCGCCGGGTGTTCTGGCCGTTCATCCCGGCCGTCGACGGCACCGACAACGCCGGTTCCGGCGCCTGGTACAAGCTGGCCGACCGCGTGGTGCGTACGCCCGCGCCGGTCGCCGCGGGCGCCCTGGCCGCCCTGCTGCTGTGCGCGGCGGGACTGCTCGGGGCCGAGGTCGGTCTGTCGCAGTCCGACCAGTTCCGGGTACGCGCTGAGTCGGTGGACGCGCTCGACACGCTGGCGGCGCACTTCCCCTCCGGCGCCTCCGATCCCACGATCGTGCTGGCGCGCACCGAAGCGGAGGCGGACGTGCAGCGCGCGCTCGATGCCGAGCCCGGAGTCTCCCGAGCCGCGCGGACCGGTCCGCCGCACGAGGGCATGACCCGCTGGGCGGTGATCCTCGACGCGCCGCCCGCCTCCGCGGAAGCCTTCGACACCATTCGCGACCTGCGTGGCAGGCTCGGGGAGGTGCCCGGCGCCGAGGCGCTGGTCGGCGGTAGCGACGCGAAGCAGCTCGACACCGCCGAGGCGGCACGCGACGACCAGTTGCTGGTGATCCCGCTGATCCTCGCCGTGGTCTTCATCGTGCTGCTGGTGCTGCTGCGAGCGGTACCCGCCGCGCTGGTGCTCATCGGCGTGACGGTGCTCAGCTCCGTGGCCGCCATCGGTCTGGGCAGCCTGGTCAGCGAACACATCTTCGGATTCCCGGCACTGGATACCACCGTCCCGCTGTTCGGTTTCCTGTTCCTGGTCGCCCTCGGCGTCGACTACACGATCTTCCTGGTGACCCGCGCGCGGGAGGAAACGCTCGACCACGGCACCGCGGGTGGCATGGTGCGGGCGGTCTCGGCGACCGGGCCGGTGATCACCAGCGCGGGCATCGTGCTGGCGGCGGTGTTCGCCGTCCTCGGCGTGCTGCCGCTGATCACTCTGACCCAGCTCGGCATCATCGTCGGCATCGGCATCGTCTTGGACACCTTCGTGGTGCGCACGGTCGTCGTCCCCGCGCTGTTCGCCCTCATCGGCCCCCGCATCTGGTGGCCTGCCGATCTCGAGAGGCCCGAATCCGCCCAGGCGGGGCGGGAAGTCAGCAACCCGACGGGAACACGATGACCATCATCACGGCCACCGAACTCGCCGATCTGCTGGCCGGCGACGCCCCGGTCCGACTGCTCGACGTCCGCTGGACACTGACCCGCCCCGACGGCAGGGAAGCCTTCGCCGACGGTCACATCCCCGGCGCGGTGTATGTCGACCTCGAGACCGAACTGAGCGACCACTCCGTCACCGGCCGCGGTCGCCATCCGCTGCCCTCGGGCCGCGATCTGCAAGCCGCGCTGCGACGCTGGGGAATTGACGACGGCGACACCGTGGTGGCCTACGACGACTGGAACCGCGCGGGCTCCGCGCGGGCCTGGTGGGTGCTGCGCGCCGCGGGTCTGACCGATGTGCGCATCCTCGACGGCGGGCTGGCAGGCTGGCTGGCGGCGGGGGGATCGGTCCAGTACGGCCGCGCGGCCGAACGCACCGGCTCGGTCACCGTCGCGCACGACGATCTGTACGCCGGTGCCCTGCCGGTCCTGACCGCCGCCGAGGCCGCGCGGATCGCCGGAAGCGGCGTCCTGCTCGATGCCCGCGCGCCCGAGCGCTTCCGGGGCGAACTGGAACCGGTCGACCCGATCGCCGGGCACATCCCCGGCTCGGTGAACCTTCCGTCCACCCGTGTGCTGCACGAGGACGGCGGATTCGTCGAGCCCGAGAAACTGCGCGAGCGTTTCGCCCGGCGCGGCGTGAACGGTGCGACCCCGCTGGGCGCCTACTGCGGATCCGGTGTCACCGCGGCCGTTCTCGTCGCCGCCGCCGCATCGGCGGGCATCGAGGTCGCGCTGTTCCCCGGTTCGTGGTCGCAATGGTCCTCGGACCCGGCCAACCCGGTCGCGACGGGCGAGTAGCCGAGACGGCCGAGCCTGCGCCCGCCCGATCGAGCGGGGGAGCGCGCCGGGTCAGCGCAGGACACGCAGCGCCGAGCGCTCGATCCGGTCGGCGATGTCGGTATAGGACTCGTGCCCCATACCCGCCCGCATGAGCGCTCCGGCGTAGATCAGCTCGAGCGACTCCACGATCTCCGGGTCCGGGTCGGGCGCCAATGCCGTGCTGATGCGCGCGCGGATCTCCAGGCCGATGCGGGTGCGCAGATGCCGCACATCGGGGTCGCGGCCGAGCAGTGCGCTGGTCACCGCCCCGGACAGTTCCGGTTCGCTCGCCACCAGCAGGGCGATGCTGCGCAGTTCCGCGACCACTCGGGCGGTACGTTCGGCCTCGGGGGCGACCGGACTCGGCGAGGCGTGCAGTCGCCGCCAGAAGATCTCGGCGACCAGATGCTCCTTGGAAGAGAAGTAGGTGTAGGCGGTCGCCGCCCCGACCCCCGCCTCGGCGGCCACGATCCGGATGGTCATGCCGCTGTAGCCCTCCCGCCCGAGTACGGCGAGCGCGGCCTTGGTCAACTTCTCGACTGTGTCCGCCTGTTTGCCGCTGAGTCGCCGCCGAGTCGCCTCGAGGGTCTTGGAATCGCGTTCGGACATGTGTCTGGATGCTACTATCGGCGTTCTCGAGCAGCAACATCCGAAGGAGCACGGTCGGTTCATGACGCAGCAGTCCCCCTCGCGGCTCGGCGCCGCGTCCGCGAAGTCGGACGAGGAATTGTTCCAGATCTCCCGCGAGGTCAAAGGATTTCTCCCCGAGGACGAGGGGCAGGAGTTGCACGACGCGATACTGCGCTATGCCTCCGGTGGTCCCGTCGTCGAAATCGGTACCTACTGCGGCAAATCCACGATTCTGGTGGGCGCGGCGGCGCGGGCCCGCGGTTCGGTCGTCTACACCGTCGATCACCACCGCGGTTCCGAAGAACACCAGCCCGGCTGGGAATACCACGACACCAGCCTCGTGGACCCGGAGACCGGCTGTTTCGACACGCTGCCGGAATTCCGCCGCGCGATACTGCGCGCCGGACTCGGCGAGACGGTCGTCGCGCTGGTCGGGTCCTCGCGGCAATTGTCCTCGGTGTGGGGCGCGCCGCTGGATGTACTGTTCATCGACGGTGGCCATACCGAAGAAGCCGCCCAGAACGATTATTCGGGCTGGGCGAAGTTCGTGGCCGTGGGCAAAGCGCTGGCCATCCACGACGTGTTCCCGGACCCGGCCGACGGCGGCAGGCCCCCGTACAACATCTATCGCCGTGCGCTCGACAGCGGAGAGTTCCGTGAGGTGGGCGCGACGGGGTCGCTGCGGATCCTCGAACGCATCCACTGAGCGATCAGCGGTCCACCGGCCGCTGTCCCCGGCCGGCCGCGCCGTCCTGCCGCTGTCCCCGGCAGGACGGCGGTCGGGGGCTCGGCCGGGATCACCGGCGGTCCGATCAGCCGGAGTCCGATCAGACTCCGACGCCGACGGGGACCGGCAGCGTGAGGGCGCGGAAGAGTCCGTTGGCGGGCGTGGTCCGGGACAGCGCGTCCGCCGCCAACACGACCGCGGCGGCCGTCCACGTGGTCCGCTCCTCAGGCCAGCGCTTCCCATCGGCGAAAACCAATCCGGTCCAGTACGATCCGTCACCCTCACGCAGATGCTGCATGGCCGCGAACAGCCGGTGCGCCCGATCGGCGTCGCCGATGGCGTCCAAAGCCAGTACCAGCTCGCAGGTTTCGGCACCGGTCACCCACGGCCGGTCCGCCACACAGCGGATGCCGATATTGCCGACCACGAACTCGTGCCAGCGCGCATCGATGCGGGCCACCGCGGCGGGACCGCGTAGCGCACCGCCGAGGACCGGGTAGTACCAGTCCATCGAGTAGCGGTCTTTCGGCGTGAAGAGTTCCGGCCGCGACCGCAGTGCCGCCCCCAGCCGGGCCTGCGCGCTCGCCCACTCCGGGCGTGGATCGTTCATCGCCTCGGCGAGCGCGACGGCGCAGCCGAGACTGTGGTGGATGCTCGCGCATCCGGTCACCAGCGCCTCGGCCATCGGACCGTTTTCGCTTCCCGCCCAGGGGATCTGACCGTCCGGGCCGCGTAGCGCGAGTACATGCTCGATGCCCGCGCGTACCGTCGGCCACATCTCGGCGGCGAAACCCAGATCGCCGGTGCACAGGGTGTGGTGCCAGACCCCTGTCGCGAGGTAGGCGCAGAAGTTGGTCTCGGAATTGGCGTCCTCGATCACCCCGTCCCGGAACTGCCGCGGCCACGACCCGTCCGGCCGCTGGGTCGAGGCCGACCACCGGTAGGCCGCCACGGCCTCGTCCCGGAACCCGGTGATCGACAGCGCCATCGCCGATTCCACGTGGTCCCACGGATCGGTGTGGCCGCCGGGAAACCAGGGGATCGCGCCCGAGGGTTCCTGTGCGGCCGCGATCGACTCCCCGGTCCGCAGACACTGTTTACGCGTCAGTGCCAGCGGGACGCTCGGGAGTTCAGACGACCGCACGTTGCACCGCCGGCTTGGCGAAGTACAGCGCGACGCTCTTGCCGATGAGCGGATCCAGCAGGGTCTCGGCCACCCGGGTCACCGCGGGCCGCGACATCATGTCCCACACCAGCATCTTGTGATAGGCCCGCACCAGCGGGTTGTTCTCGTTGTTCACTCCGACCGCGCACTTGAGCCACCAGTAGGGCGCGTGCAGCGCGTGCACGTGGCTGCTGCGGACGAAACGCAGTCCGCGCCCGGCGATCTTGTCGCGCAACTCGTCGGCACGGTAGATCCGCACGTGCCCGCCCTCGTTGCTGTGGTATTCGGTCGACAGCGCCCAGCACACCCGCTCGGGCAGCCATCGCGGCACCGTCACCACGAGATCGCCGCCCGGCTTCAGCACGCGGGCCAGCTCGGCGATGGCCTGATCATCGGCCGGGACGTGTTCGAGGATCTCCGAGGCGATGACGATGTCGAAGTGGTTGTCGGAGTATGGAAGTGCCAGCGCGTCGCCGCACACGGTGCGCGCCGTCGCGCCCGCGGGCGCCTCCCCGACCGTGGCCATCGCCTCGAACATCGTCTGCACTCCGGCCAGATCCTCGGCATTCTGATCGAAGGCGATGATGTCGGCGCCGCGCCGGTAGGCCTCGAACGAATGCCTGCCCGCACCACAACCGACGTCGATCACCCGGGTGCCCGGGGCGATGCGGAGTCGGTCGAAGTCAACGGTCAGCACGGTGATCCTCCTGTGTGCGCTGCGGTGTGATGTGGCCTGGATCTGCGATCGACGATTCCGGCGCGCCGTTCGCGCGGGCGATGGCACGCTGGTAGATCCGGGTGGTCTGCGCTGCGACCGACGCCCAGCTGAACACCGCCACCGCCCGCTCGCGCCCCGCCCGAGACATCTCCGCGCGGCGCAGCGGCGCGTCGAACAGCGCGCCGAGCGCGGCGGTCAGCTCCTCCGCGTCGCCGGGGGTGATCAGGTCGGCGCACACGCCGGGCTCGCCCACGACCTCGGGCAGCGCGCCCGCCCGGCTCACCACCAGCGGCGTCCCGCTGGCCATCGCTTCCACGGCGGGCAGCGAGAAACCCTCGTACAGCGAGGGGATGCAAACGATCTCGGCCGAGGCCAGCAGCTCGGCGAGCTCGTCGTCGCTGAGCCCGGGACGTACCGTGACGATGTCGGACAGGCCCAGTTCGGCGATCAGTTTCTCGGTCGGGCCCTCTGGATCCAGCTTGGCGACCAGCTGCAGCTCGATCCTGTGGGTCACCCGCAGGCGCGCGCAGGCGCGCAGCAGGTGCGAGACGCCCTTGAGCGGCTTGTCGGCGCTGGCGACCGCGACGATGCGGCCGGGCACCCGCGGTTGCGGACGGGGCGCGAACAGTTCGGTGTCGACGCCGAGCGGCACCACGCTCAGCTGCCGCGGATCGACATCGAAATCGGCCACGATATCGGTGGCCGAGGAACTGGAGACGGTGACCAGTTCGGGGATACGCCGTGCCACCCGCTTCTGCATGCCGAGGAAGCCGTACCAGCGGCGCACCAGCGGTTTGCGGCGCAGCGGCGCGGCCGCCAGATCGACGGCGAGGTCGCGGGTGATGGGGTGGTGCACGGTCGCCACCACCGGCAGGAACTCGGCGATGTCGAGCAGTCCGCTGCCCAGGCACTGATTGTCGTGCACCACGTCGAACTCGTTCGCGCGCTCGGCCAGCAACCGTGCGGCGCGCAGGCTGAAGGTGCGCGGTTCGGGGAAGCCCGCGGTCCACATGGTGGCGACCTCGAGCACGTCGATGCGGTCGCGGATCTCCGAGAGCCGGGGTGTGCGGAACGGGTCCGGTTCGCGGTAGAGATCGAGGCTGGGCACTTCGGTCAGCCGAACGCGCGGATCGAGGTCCTCCGGATACGGTTGTCCGGAAAAGACTTCCACCTCATGACCGAGCTCGGCCAGTCCGGCGCTGAGTTTGCGGACGTAGACGCCCTGTCCGCCGCAGTGCGTTTTGCTCCGGTAGGACAGCAGGGCGATGCGCACGGTTCAGTGTCCTTCCCCGGCCGGTACGGCCAGCTTGGCGGCGAGACGCTCGAGGTAGGCCCGTACCTGGTCCTCGGGCTTATCGGGCAAACCGTACAGTACGTCGGTCACGCCCGCAGCGGCCCAATCCGCGAGGCGCCCTGCGTCCGGCTTGATGTCGAGCGCCACGACTCTCGGCGCGCCCGGGCGACCGGCTTCGGCCCAGATCTGTTGCAGCAGTGCGAGTCTGTCGGTGATGTCGGTTTCGCCCGGTGTGGTGATCCACCCGTCGGCGGATTTCGCGATCCACCGGAAGGTCTTCTCCGTGCCGCCCGCGCCGATCAGTACCGGTACGTTCCGGTGCACCGGTTTCGGCCACGCCCAGCTCGGCCCGAAGGACAGGAACTCGCCGGTGTACTCGGCCTCGTCGTCGCGCCACAGCGCGCGCATGCCCTCCAGATACTCGCGCAGCACGGTCCGGCGCTTGCCCGCCGGCACCCCGTGATCGGTGAGTTCGTCGGTGTTCCAGCCGAATCCGGCGCCGAGCAGCACGCGCCCACCGGACAGGTGATCCAGCGACGCGATCGTCTTGGCCAGTGTGATCGGATCGCTCTCGGTGGGCAGCGCCACCGCCGTCGCGAGTTCGATCCGTTCGGTGACCGCGGCGGCCGTCGCCAGCGCCACCCAGGGATCCAGGGTGCGCATGTAGCGGTCGTCGGGCAGTGTGGCATCGCCGGTGCCCGGATGCGCGGCCTCGCGCTTGACCGGGATATGGGTGTGCTCGGGGACGTAGAAGGAGTGGAAGCCGTTGTCCTCGGCGGCCCGCGCCGCCGCGGCGGGGGTGATGCCGCGGTCGCTGGTGAAGAGAACGATGCCGTAGCGCATGATCGCTGCCTTGTCTGTGCGGTGTACCGGCCGAGCGGTGCCGGGTCGAGCGGTGCCGGGTCGAGCGGGGCCGGGGAGGGAGTGGGTCAGGCGTCGTCGAGTGCGGCGGTGACGACCGCGTCGAGCCCCTCGCCGGGCGCGGAGCCGAGATGATCACCGAGGAACCGGGCGGCCTCGCGCAACTGCTCGGCACTCAGTTCCTCGTTGTGCAGGGCGGCGCCCACCTGGATGCCCGCCACATCGAACATGTCGCCTGCCGCGAGCGCGCCGAGCAGTAGCAGCCTGCGATCGCGCAGGGTGAGCCCGGGACGCGACCAGATGCCCGCGAAGAGGTGGTCGGCGGTGATCGCGAACAGCTCGTCCTGACCGTCGGCGAAGTCGAAACCGTAGACCTCGCCCATCTTCGCCAGTCCGCGCGCCCGTGTCCGCGACTGCTGCTCGGCCGGTTGCGTCCCGCTCATGACCGTGTGTCCGGCCCGACGCCGGGGCTGGGGGAAGAACGCCGCATGCGTGGCTCCTCGAACTCGATCGTGCGAACGGTCTGCCGCGGCGGCGCGGCGGGCCCCTCCGAACTGTCTGGACAGGTGTTCGGAATATAGTCCGATTCGATCATGGATCGCAAGAACGTGTTCCTGTTTTCGGTGTTCACAGTACCGGGTCGGGCCGTCGGCCGTATGTCGAGGCGTCGAGCTCCGCCGGGGTCAGGCGCCGCCGCGGGAACGATGCTCGTCGCGATGGGTCTCCAGCAGCCGCAGCCAGATCTCGCTGATGGTCGGGAACGACGGAACCGCGTGCCAGAGCCGGTCGAGGGGGACCTCCCCCGCGATCGCGATGGTCGCCGAATGCAACAGTTCGGTGACGCCGGGTCCGGCGAAGGTCGCGCCCACGACGACGCGGCGACGCGGGTCGACCAGCATTCGGGCGGAGCCGCGGTAGGCGGGGTCGTACTGGACCGAGCCGGAGACCCGGCCGAGGTCGTAATCGACCACGTCGACCTCGAGTCCGGCGCGTGCGGCGTCAGCGGTGGTGAGGCCGACGGCGGCGATCTCCGGGTCGGTGACCACGACCTGCGGCACGGCCAGCCGGTCGGCGGTGCCGGCATGGCGTCCCCACTCGGCGGTGTCGAGCGCGTTCCCGCGCGCCCGGTCGGCGATGGCCGCGCCCGCGATACGTGCCTGGTACTTGCCCTGATGGGTGAGCAGCGCACGGTGATTGACGTCGCCCACCGCGTAGAGCCAGGCGCCCTCGACCCCGGTGGCGGTGCAGGTGTCGTCGGTCTCGATCCACTCGCCCGGGGTCAGCCCGACGGTGTCGAGGCCGATGTCGTCGGTCCGCGGTGCGCGGCCGGTCGCGAAGAGAATTTCGTCGGTGACGAGGTGGGTGCCGTCGCCGAGCGTGACATCGATGCGATCGCCTGGACCGCCCGAGCGTTCGACGGAGGTGACGGTGGCACCGAATCGCAGATCGACGCCGCGCTCTTTCAGCCGCTCGACGACCAGGTCCGCGGCGAAGGCCTCCATGCGGGGCAGCAGGCGCTCGCCGCGGACGACGACGGTGACCCGCGAACCCAGCGCCCGCCACGCGGTCGCCATCTCGGTGGCGACCACGCCACCACCGACCACGATCAATCGGCTCGGCACCCGGCGGGCGCCGGTGGCCTCCCTGCTGGTCCAGATCCGCACGCCGTCCGAGCCGGGCAGAGCGGGCACGGCCGCGCGAGAGCCGGTGCACACGGCCACCGCGTGCCGCGCGGTCAGCAGCACCTCACCCTGGGAGGTCTCGACCCGCACCTGCCGCGGCCCGGCGATCCGGCCGACGCCGCGGATGAGCGCGATGCCCGCGGATTCGAGCCAGTCGGCCTGCCCGTGGTCGTCCCAGCCGGCGACCATGGCGTCGCGGTGCGCCAGGACGGCCGGGGTGTCGAGCGGGCCGGTGACGATCGTGTCGACGCCGGGCATACGGGCGGCCTCGGCGCGCAGCAGCGCCGGGCGCAGCAGCGCTTTGCTGGGAACGCAGGCCCAGTACGAGCATTCACCGCCGATCAGTTCGGACTCCACGACGACGGTGCGGAGGCCGGCGGCCGCGGTCCGATCGGCGACGTTCTCGCCCGCCGGGCCGGCGCCGAGGACGATGACGTCATAGGTCCGAGCGTTCTCGTCTGTCATGACCGCGCTTTCGGTGACGGAGGTCAGCGGCCGGCTGTGCGCCGGGGCGTGCGGGACCGGCCGCTGCTGACGGGAAGTGCAGACAGCGAGACACACCGTAGTCCGCGTTCCTGCCGCGGTGCCGGGTGACGCGCGGTGGACCGGCCGACTGCCCTCGATCGCAGGAACGTGTTCCGGTTCGGGTGCTGGTGGCCGGTTGCCGCGAATGTCGTGCGGGCGGACCGGGCGAGGGGTTTCATGGAAGTGTTCGCGGTGCCCATTGTTATGGAATGGTGTCGATGGTACTGTCCAGACACATGTCCAGCTATCTGTCTTCGCGGTGCGTCATGGGGATGCCCGGCGGGAAGAACCTGTTATCGAAATGGGGGACGGTGCGATGACCGCGGCGTCGGTGGAACCGTTGACATTCGATCCGTACGACTACGCGTTCCACGAGAACCCGTACCCGATCTACGCCCGGCTGCGCGCCGAGGCGCCGCTGTACCACAATCCGGACCTGGACTTCTGGGCGTTGTCCCGGCACGCGGACGTCATCGCGGCCTTCCGCGACGCGGGCCGGTTCTCCAGCGCCAACGGCGTCTCGCTCGACCCCGCCGCCTGGGGCCCGCACGCGCATCGCACCATGTCGTTCCTGGCGATGGACGATCCGCGGCACATGCGCATGCGCAAGCTCGTCTACAAGGGCTTCACCCCGCGCCGCGTCGCCGAGATGGAGGCGCGGATCAGGGAGATCACCCTGGAGTACCTCGGTCCCGCCCTGGAGCGCGGCAGTCTCGACTGGATCGACGACTTCGCGGGCAAGCTGCCGATGGATGTGATCTCGGAGCTGATGGGCGTGCCCGAATCCGATCGCGCCGAGGTCCGGCGGCTGGCCGATCTGGTGGTGCACCGCGAAGACGGGGTGCTCGACGTGCCCGACGCCGCGATCGACGCCTCGCTGCGCCTGGTCGGCTACTACGCCGACATGGTGAAGGACCGGCGTGTGCGGCGCACCGACGATCTGACCTCGGCATTGCTGGACGCCGAGATCGACGGCGACTCGCTGTCCGACGACGAGATCATCGGCTTCATGTTCCTGATGGTGGTGGCCGGCAACGAGACCACCACCAAGCTGCTCGGCAACGCGGTGTACTGGGCGGGGCGCAACCCGGCCGAGTTCGCCAAGGTCGCCGCCGATCCGGAGCGGGTGCCGGACTGGGTGGAGGAGACGCTGCGCTACGACACCTCGAGCCAGATGGTGGCGCGCTGCCCGACGGTCGACATCGAGATGCACGGCGGCGTCATCCCGGCAGGCTCGAAGGTGCTGCTGCTCATCGGCTCGGCCAACCGCGATTCGGCGGCCTTCGACGACGCCGACACCTACCGGCTGGACCGGACCCACACCAGCGCCCTGGCCAGCTTCGGCGCGGGCGTGCATTTCTGCCTCGGCGCGCACCTGGCGCGACTGGAGGCCGATGTCGCGCTGCGTGAATTCCTCACGCGGGTGCGCGATTACGAAGTCGTGACCGAGGGCGTCGAGCGCGTGCACTCGACCAACGTGCGCGGCTTCGCCCATCTGCCGATCACCGTGGAGGTGCGCTGAATGCCTCGTTTCGAACCCCATCCGACGATCCGCCCCGCGGTGATCGCGGGAGCGTCCTCGGGCATCGGCGCGGCCACCGCGGTGGCCTTGGCCCGGCTCGGCCATCCGGTGGCCCTGGGTGCGCGCCGGGTGGAGCTGTGTGCGGAATTGGCCGAGAAGATCAGGGCCGACGGCGGCACCGCCATGGCGCATCGACTGGACGTGCTCGACGGCGATTCGGTCGATGCTTTCGTGACCGCCGCCGAGGCCGCTCACGGACCCACCGAGATGCTGGTCTCCGGCGCGGGCGACATCGAATTCGGTCCGGTCGGCGAAATGCCCACCGAGGACTTCCTGCGGCAGGTGCAGGTGCACCTGGTGGGCGCGCACCGGATGGTGCACCGGGTGCTGCCGGGAATGCTGGAGCGGCAGCGCGGCGACATCGTGCTCATCAGCTCCGACTGCGCCGAGCTCCCGCGCCCGCAGACCGGCGCCTACAGCGCGGCCAAGGCGGGCGTCGAGGCGATGGTGAACCAGATGCGCATGGAATTGGAGGGCACCGGAATCCGCGCGTCGCTGGTGCGTCCCGGCCCGACCCAGACCGGCATGGGACTGACCTCGCCCGCCGAACGAGTCGGGCCGATGCTCGAAGCCTGGCAGAAGTGGGGCTTCGCCCGGCATCCGTACTTCCTGCGTGCCTCGCAGCTGGCATCCGCGGTGGTCGCGGTGGTCAGTGCCCCGCGCGGGGCGCATCTGGTGCTGGTGGAGGTGCAGCCGGAAGCGCCGCTCGAGGCGCGCCCCGCCGCGACCGGGGACGCGCCGTGAGGATCGTCGTCGACCTTGATCTGTGCCAGGGCCACGCCGCCTGCCAGGCCGAAGCGCCCGGCATCTTCTCCGTGCCCAAGCGCGGTCAGGTCGAGATTCTCGATCCCAGACCCGGCCCGGACCGGCGCGAGGATGTCGCGAACGCGATCCGCTACTGCCCGACACAAGCGCTGTCGCTCGTCGACGACGAGCCCGATACCCGATCGGAGGGTGCGAAGTGACGGCCTTCCGATCGCTGTCGCGCGACACACTGGCCGCGCTGGTGCCCGAACTGTTGCTGTGCGGACACCTCATCGACCGCTGCGGTATGGCCTACACCATCGCCGCCTTCGGTCGGGAAGGCATGGCGGGCGTGGCGATCGAGGAATGGCAGACCGCCAGCCCGGTCTACACCCGCCGCATGCAGCGCGCACTGGGCTTCGTCGGCGACAGCGTCGAAACCATCTTCAAGGGCCTGCAGCTCGATATCGGCGCCCCGCCGCAGTTCATGGATTTCCGGTTCCGAATCCACGACCGCGACCACGGGGAATTCTGGCTCGACCACTGCGGTGCGCTGGCCGACGTGGAGCCGATGGGGGAGGAGTTCGTCGTGTCGATGTGCCACGACATCGAGGACCCCACCTTCGACGCCACCGCGCTGGCGACCAACCCGCGCGCGCAGGTCCGTCCGATCCACCGGCCACCTCGGATGCCCGCGGACCGGAAACCGATGTGCGCGTGGACGGTCATCATCGACGCCGCGCACGAGCCGCCGCCGATCCCGCCGAATTCCGATCTGCTGGCCGATTCCGCCGCGGCGCACGTCGTCCTCGATCCCATCGACCCGGACGACGACGGTCGGGGCGACTACTCCGGACCGCTGCTGAGCGATCTGCGCTTCGGCGACTTCTCCCACTCGGCGTTGGCGCGCATCGCGGGCGAGGTGTGCCTGCAACAGCACCTGCTGACCCTGGGCTTCCGCATCGCGGTGCGCGCCAGGACCGGGGAGGACGAGGCGCGCGATATCGTGCGCAAGCAGTTCACCGGGATCGCGGGACTGACAGCGGAGCGACTGCGGCGCTGCCTGGGAGCCGGCGACGACGGTGCGGGTCTGGCCGCGGTCCTGTCGGTCCACCCGGCGCTGAACCCGTTGTCCTACACCGGCATCGAGGTGTCCCACGAGGGCGAGGGCGTGCGTCTGCACGTACCCGCCGACAGCGGCGCCCGGACCGACGGCACCTGGCCCTCCGTGCTCGATGTGGATCATCTCGCCCCGCTGAACGCACTGGCGCGCGGCGTGAATCCGCGCTATGTCGCGAGCGCCGTCCGGGAGCCCGACGGTCTCACGGTCGAATTCACGCTGGCCGATCAGCCGTTCAGGGAGGCATCGGAGGTCGCTGTCACCCGCTTCAGCACCGGCGCCGAGTTCGCCTTCGCCGATCGCGGGAAGCCGCTGCCGCTCACCGTGCTGTGAAGCGGCAGGTCTACGAGTATCGAGGCGTGTGACCATGAAAGACAACAGGATTCGCGTCATCCAATGGGCTGCCGGGGGAGTCGGGCGGGCCGCAGTCGAGGGCGTGCTCGACCATCCCGGCCTGGAGTTGGTCGGCGTATGGGTGCACAGCGAGGACAAGAACGGTGTGGACGTCGGTGCACTGGTCGGCCGCGCCGACACCGGGGTGCGCGCCACCACCGACGCCGAGGCGCTGCTGGCCCTGGCCGCAGACTGCGTGATCTACAGCCCGCTACAGGCCGACACCACGGTCATGCGGGCGATCCTGGCCTCGGGCAAGAACCTGGTCACCCCGCTCGGCTGGTTCCATCCGCCCGGCCCGCAGCGCGCGAAGTTCGAGGCGGTGTGCCGGGACGCCGGAGTCAGTCTGCACGGCACCGGCATCCACCCCGGCGGCATGACCGACAAACTGCCGATCGTGCTCTCGGCCTTCTCCGGCTCGATCACCGAGGTCCACGCGCACGAGTACTCCGACATCCGCACCTACGGCGCGCCGGAAGTCGTGCGCGACTGGATGCGCTTCGGTGCCACACCGGAGGAGGCGACCGGCGGATTCATGGCGGGCATGCTCGCCGGAGGGTACGGGCAGTCGGTACGACTGGTCGGCGAGACGCTCGGCATCGACCTCGACGACGACCTGCGCACCGTGCACGAGGTCGCTGTCGCCACCGCACCCATCGACTCCCCGATCGGGCCCATCCAGCCCGGACGGGTGGCCGCGCAACGTATCCGTTGGCAGGGCACTGTCGACGGGAACCCGGTGGTGACCGTCGGGGTGAACTGGCTGATGGGCGAACAGAACCTCGAGCCGGCCTGGGAGTTCGGTCCCGCGGGCGAACGCTACGACATCCGCATCGTCGGCGATCCCGGTGCGCACGCGGTGATCACCGGCATGCACGCCGAGAAACCCCGCCTGGCCGCGGAGGACGGAGCCACGGCGCTGACCCGCCACCCCGGCATCGTGGCCACCGCCCTGCACTGCGTGAACTCGGTGCCCGCGGTGGTCGCCGCGGAACCGGGCGTACGCACCTACCGCGACCTGCCCCTGCTGGGCGGATTCGCGCACCTCGGCATCGCCACACACTCCAGGAGACAGAATTGAGCGAGGAACACGTGAGCTCACCGTCGTTGCCTGTGGGGTTCGACTTCACCGACCCGGCGCTGTGGGCCGACCGCAGACCGGTGGAGGAGTTCGCCCTGCTGCGCCGCACCGCGCCGGTGTGGTGGAACGCCCAATCCGATGCGGACTCCGGCGGATTCCACGACGGCGGCTACTGGGTGGTGAGCAAACTCGACGACATCAAGGAGATCTCGCGGAATCCCGAGGACTTCTCCTCCCAGCGCAAGGGCTCGATCATCCGGCTGCCCGGCGATATCACCCCCGCGCAGATGAACGAGACCGGCGCGCTGCTGCTGAACATGGATCCGCCCAAGCACTCCAAGATCCGCCGCATCATCTCCAAGGGCTTCACCCCGCGCGCGGTCGAGAGCCTGCGCGCCGCGCTCACCGAACGCGCCGCGCGGATCGTGCACCGGGCGAAGAAGGAGGGCAGCGGCGATTTCGTCGAGCAGGTCGCCTGTGAGCTGCCGCTGCAAGCGATCGCGGAACTGCTCGGCGTGCCGCAGGAAGATCGGCGCAAGGTCTTCGACTGGTCGAACCAGATGCTCAACTACGACGACCCGGAATTCGGCGATCCGGCGATGGCCTCGGCCGAAGTCCTCGGCTACGCCTGGAACATGGCCGAGCAGCGCCGGGCCTGTCCCGCCGACGACATCGTCACCGAGCTGATCCAGGCCGACATCGACGGCGAAGCGCTGGCGTCGGAGGAATTCGGCTTCTTCGTCATCCTGCTGTCGGTGGCGGGCAACGAGACCACCCGCAACGCCATCACCCACGGCATGAAGGCGTTCGTGGATTTCCCCGAGCAGTGGGAACGATTCAAGGCCGAGCGCCCCCGTACCGCACCCGATGAAATCGTGCGCTGGGCGACGCCGGTGACGGTCTTCCAACGCGCCGCGACCCGCGACGTCGAACTCGGCGGACAGCTCATCCGCGAGGGGCAGCGGGTCGGATTGTTCTATGGCTCGGCCAATTTCGACGAGGACGGCTTCGACGAACCGTTCACCTTCGACATCGGCCGCAACCCGAATCCGCATGTCGGCTTCGGCGGCACCGGCACGCATTACTGCGTCGGCGCCAATCTCGCCCGGCTCGAGATCGACCTGATGTTCAACGCCATCGCCGACGCCATGCCGAATCTGCGCGAGCTGTCCGCGCCGGTGCGGTTGCGCAACGGGTGGATCCACGGGATCAAGAGCTGGCAGGTCGCCTACGAATAGGTCCGCGCGGCGTCGGCGCATACCTCGTCGCCATCGATGGTGACGAGGTATGCGTGGGCCGTCACGAACGACCCGTCCGCCCCGTGGAGCGTGGTCGTGATGGTCGGGACCGTCGACTCCCGTCGAGCGCACCGGCCGAGTACCCCGGCCGCCCTCGTCGCGTCCCCCAGCGGAGGCGACGCCTGTGCGTCGACGCCGGACCACCCGCGAATACCGGGCAGGTCGTCGCCGGGGAAGCCGGACGCGGTGGCCGACGGCACACACGTCGGCCACCGCGCTGGTCTGCCCGTGGCCGGTTCATGCTGTGGCGCAGCAGTTCCGACGGTGCCGGGCATGGTGATGACGACGTGGGCTCAGGCCCTCCCGGTGCGACGCCGGTAGCGGACCCGGCACGGCTGCGCCAATTGCACGACCATCTTGGAGTGGTCGTTGCGGTAGCTCTCCGACGGCTGCGTCATCTCGAACTCCCAGTCCCGCAACAGGATGGAGAAGATCGCCTTGAGCTGCATGAGGGCGAACGCCGCGCCGACGCAGCGGTGCCTGCCCGCGCCGAAGGGGATCCAGGTCCAGCGGTTGACCAGATCGGCCTGGTTGGGGTCGATGTATCGGCCCGGATCGAAGGCGTCCGGATCGGGGAAGTCCTCGGGCAGCCGGTTGGAGATCGCCGGTGTCGCGGCCACGTGATCGCCCTTGGTGATGTGGTGCCCGCACACCTCGAAATCGCCCTGCGCCACCCGCATCAGGATGATCAGCGGCGGATGCAGCCGCAGGGTCTCCTTGAGCGTCGCCTCCAACAGCGGGATCTGGCGCAACGCGTGGAAGCTCACGTCCTGGCCGTCGGTGTAGATCTCGTCGAGTTCGGCGGTCACCCTGCTCAGCAGATCGGGGTGGCGCAGCAGTTCGATGACGGTCCATGCCGCGGTGCCCGAGGTGGTGTGGTGGCCGGCGAACATCATCGAGATGAAGATGCCGGTGATCTCGCTTGCCGAGAATCGCGGCCCGCCGTCGTCGCCGGGCACCGAGACCAGCACGTCGAGCAGGTCGCGCTCGGCTTTGTCGGTGGGTGGGGCGGCGGCGCGCTGGTCCATGATCTGCTGCACCAACTCCACCAGGGCGGCGCGCGCTTCGTCGCGCTTGCGGAAGCTCTCGATCGGAGCGTAGGGATCGACATAGGCCAACGCGTCGGTGCCGCGCTCGAGTTCGTGATAGAGCTTGGCGAACCGGTCGTCGAGCTCGTTGCGGAACTTCACGCCGATCAGGCACGACGAGGACGTGTAGATGGTGAGTTCGGCGAAGAACTCGAGCAGGTCGATCTCACCCTCGTCGCCCCAGGTCGCCAGCATGCGTTCGACCTCGGCGGAGATAGTGCTCGCGTGCCCGCGCATCTGCTCCGCGCGCAGGGCCGAATTGTGCAGCATCTCCTTGCGGCGTTCCGGGCTGGCGTCGAACACCACGCCGTCGCCGAAGATCGGCTTCATGAACGGGTAAGCCGCGGCCTGATCCATGTCCTCGTCGCCCGCGCGGAAGAAGAACTCGTTGGCCTCGGCGCCGCTGAGCAGGATGACCTGCTTGCCCGCCAGCTCGAACGCGCCGACGTCGCCGCATTCGGCTCGTACGCGCCGCATCAGGGCGATCGGGTCGGTGCGGAACTCCTCGAGGTGCCCGTGTTCGTGCTCCCCGCCGGAGACCCGCTGTGGTTTCACCAGAGTCATCGGAATCCTTCCGCAGATACCTGTCCAATTCACATGATGGACACGTGTCTGGACAGTACTATGACGAACGGGAACCGGGCAAGAGAGCCGCGGTGGACCGCGCACCCGGCACCCTCGCGAGAGGTGAACAGTGGACCCACGTCAGCACATCCCCCGGAATCGGCACTCTCACCTGCGTAGAGTCTGGGAGGCGCTACGCCTGAAAGCGGCGGGTCTGGTGTTCGTGGCGGCGGGAGTCGTGGTGATCCTGCTGGCCTTGGCCGCCTTCGCCGGGCGTTTCCAGGACACCGCCGTGGTCACCGTGGACGCTCCGCGCAGCGGCCTGGTGCTCGACCCCGACGCCGAGGTCCGCATGCGCGGCGTGGAGATCGGCCGGGTGGCCGCCGTCGAGCCCCATTCCGACCGGGTGCGCCTGACCCTGGAACTCGATCCGGCACTGATGCCGATGGTGCCGGAGAACGCCTTGGTCGACATCCGCTCGACCACCGTGTTCGGCGCGAAGTACATCAATTTCGTCGATCCGCCGCAGCCGTCGGCGGCATCGCTGAGCGACGGCGCGCTGATCCGCGCCGACGCCGTGACCGTCGAGTTCAACACGCTCTTCCAGCGGCTGTCGACGATTCTCGCGCGAATCGAACCCTCGAAACTGAACGCGACGCTGGCCGCGCTCGGTCAGGCGCTGCGCGGCCGTGGCGCCACGCTCGGCGAATTGCTGGAACGCGCCGACACCTATCTGCGGGAGATGAATCCGACACTGCCCACCTTGCGCGCCGACATGGCCGCCACCGCCCAGGTCGCCGGGATCTATGCCGACACCACACCGGACCTGCTGCGCACGGTCGACAACGCCACTGTCACCTCGGCCACCCTCGCCGATCACAGCGCCGACTTCGACGAGGTGCTGATGAACGTCACCGGCCTGGCACAGACCGTGGGCACGGTGCTCTCCGAGAACGAACAGAACCTCGCCGACTCCCTCGCCCTGCTCGCCCCGGCCACCGCGCTGCTGCACCGGTACAGCCCGGCGGTGAACTGCGTGGTGAACGCCGTCGTCACAGTACTGCCGCAAGGCGAGGCGATCTTCGGCGGCAACCAACCCGGCGCGGCCTTCAACGCCCACTTCATGTTCGGTGCGGAGCCGTACCGGTACCCCGAGGACCTGCCGAAGGTGAACGCCACCGGCGGGCCGGACTGTACGGGCCTGGTCGACCCGGCGCCGGGCTCGCATTCGAACTACGTCGTCACCGACACCAACGAGGGCATGCCGTTCGTGCCGTCCACGTCGAGTCGGTGGATCCACGACCCGCGAACGGTCTTCGAGGTGTTCTTCGGCGAATTGCTCGGCCGGTGAGTGCCGACGACCCGGACGGCGGACAGCGGCGCACGACCGCAGCCGACAGTCGCTCCTGCATGTCCGCGCTCGACGCCGAGCCCGCCTGACCCATCACCCCGCGGGCGCGTACAACCGCACCGGATCCCCCGGGCTAGACCAGATCCAGCACGTGTGGCAACCCCGCCCGATACCGATCGGCGTCCACCGCCTTGGCTGCCTCGAAGATCGGCAGCCGCACCAGCGGGAACACCGGCGCCCGCGGACCGGGATCGTCCGCGGCGTCCATGATCGCGTTGGCCGCGGTGCGTCCGGACTCGTTGGCACCCTCCATGGTCGCCAGATCGATGTGGTTGCGCACGTGGTCGCCGCCGAAGAACAAGTTGGGGACGGCGCAGTACGAGTGCGGTCGGTGGGCGTAGGAGCCGACCGTATTGACCAGCAGCGGGGTGGCGTTGTCGATCGCGCCGCCGTTCCAGGTGATGCCGGGATCCAGATGCCAGGAGTGCACATCCTCGTCGCGCAGCCAGCCGGTACCGGTATTGAGCCATTCCTTCAGCTGGGCCCAGGTCTCGGCCGCGATCTCGGTCTTGGTGCACTGCTTGGCGGTCTTGCCGTAGAGGATGCCGGGTGTGTCCCAGTCGGAGATGTCGACCGAAAGGCATTCGCGCACCGTACCGTCGCCGTACCTGCTCGCGAAGTCGTCCACCCACATGGGCGCCTGCCTCAGCGCGGTCAGCGCCCAGGGGGTGCCGAGCGCGGCGACGTGGCCCTCGGGCAGTTCGGTCGAGGTGCGCAGGAAGTACTGGATGCCGACCATCCAGTCCACGATCAGCTGCCGCATTCCCGCCAGGCTCGGATCGGCGTCGAGGAGGGCCTCGTTCAGCAGCGGGACGGTACGGTCGACCGGTGCGGCGCACAGGTACCAGTCGGCGGTCACCGTGTTCGATCCGGCCGAGCCCGCCGTGCGCACCGCGCTGACCAGCCCGCCGCGCATCTCGAAGTGGGTCGCGCCCTGACCCATCACGAATCGCACGCCGCGTGCGCGCAGATACTCCACCCATGGGTCGATCCACGCCTCGTTGGTCGGCCGGTTGAGGATGCGGTCGATGCCGCCGGAGTACTGCGGGATCAATCCTGTGCCCGCGAGCACGAGCGCCTCGCCGATGGTGCCGATGGTGCGTGCCGAACTCATGTGCGGCTTGGCGGCGACGGTGATCCTGGTCAGCGCGGAGACCAGATAGTCGCGATAGGCCGGGGACTTGCCGTCGGCGCGCAATGCCTGTTCCCAGGTCATGTGCTCCCACTGCCCGAACCGGCGCTCGTCGCAGGAGGTGAACCACATCATCATCTGCTTGCCGAAGAAGGCCAGCTCCGTCGGCGGCAGTTCGGGGATGAAGCTCAATCCGCCGATGATGCTGTTCTGCAACCGCTGCGGCGTGAGCTGGTCGACCGCGCCGAGTTCGACCGGCACGAAGATCGGCGGTTTGCCCCGGAAGCCCGCCACCGTGCCCTCGACCCGGATCAAGTTGTCCGCCACACCGTTCGGGTTGCCGGGGAACGGGATTCGGCTCATCAGCTCCGGGATGTTCTGGTAGCACCCCGGAAAGAAGCGAAATCCGTGCTCACCTGGCAGATCGAGCCGTCCGTCGCGCCCGGTGCCGGGGACCGGCATACTGCGCGCCTTGCCGCCCAGATAGGACGGTTCGTACACGGTCACCTGGTAGCCGCGTTCGATCAGCTCGTGCGCGGCCGACAGTCCGGCGACGCCGCCGCCGAACACAGCGACCGTGCGGCCGCCGCCGGTGCGTAGCCACGGCGTGCGCCTGGAGCCGGTCGCGTCGGCCATCGGCGCGGTGGCGGCCAGGCCGATGCCCGCGGCCAGCGCGCCACGCAGTACGTCGCGGCGGGTGGGTCCGGTGGCGGGTCGCTTGTCATCCATGTCGCTCTCCTGAACAGACGGCGGTCGGAGGGGGTGATCACACGAGTGGCCGAATGTCACGGCGGGGGGAGGACGGCGGCAGGTGCCCGGCGGCGGTGACGCCGCGGGCCTGCCACCAATCGGAGACCAGATCGCGCGCCTCACCGGCGAGATCGGCGAGCACCGGGGTGAGGGCGGGAAAGGAACGGCGCAGCGCGCGGGCGGTGAGTTCGACGCTGCGGGTCGGTCCGAGGATGTCGGAGGGGCGCTTGGTGCGGGAGAAGATCTCGGTGACCTGCGAGGCGAGGCCGCGGTCGGTGGCGGCCTTGCGGTACAGCTCGATCTCGAGCGAATTCATCGCCGTGCCGCGCGCGAGCCGATTGGTCCACTGGAATATCTCGAGACAATCGGCCACTCGCCTGCGCTCCCAATCCCGGAGCAGCGCATCGAGTTCGGCGCGGTCGTCGAGGACCGGTGCCGCCATCTCGCCCAGCAGCCGCCCGTAGCGCAGCGCGTCGCGAATGCCCTGCGCGGTGACCGGATCCTTGAAATGGCCGGCGTCCCCGGCCAGCGCCCAGCCGGGGCCCGCCGCGTGCCGGAAATAGGACTCGATGCCGGTCGCCGAGCGCACGCGGCCGACCCGCTCACAGCCGGACAGCCGCTCGGTCAGTCCGGGAAGTCGTTGCAGCGCTTGGGTATAGCTGCGCTCGGCGACACCGGGGCGCAGCTTCCCCTCGGCGACGGCCGGCTGCACCAGGCTGAGCACCAAGCCCTCCTCACACGGGAAGGCGGTGCCGAGATCGGTGCCCTCGCGCCATTGCGCGGCGATGTGCCGCCACGAGTCCGCGGCATCGCGCCAGTACGCGAAGAAGCAGTCCCGCCCGCTGGGAACAGCCAGCCACGGTGTCGTAGCCCCGGTCAGCCGGGCGACCGTGCTGCGCCTGCCATCCGCGCCGACCACCAGGGCGGCTCGCAGCTCGTGTGTCCCCGCTGCGTCGGTGTACCGGACACCGACGCAGCGCCGCCCGTCCCAGAGCAGTTCCGCCACGCGCGACCCCTCGCGCACCTGCGCGCCCGCCGCCCGGGCGGTCTCCACGAGCGCGGCATCCAAGCCGGTGCGCCGCACGCAGAGTGCGTAGTCGATGCCCTCGGCCGGGGTGAAGTCCGAGGTGACGTCCACGCCGGATCCCGCCGCGAAGGCGGATCGCAATTCGGGCGCGCCGATCGCTCGCACTCGGGCCAACGCGCCCGCACGTCGCAGTTCGGCGACTGTCGCAGGCCACAGCAGGTGGGTGGACAACGTGTCGGAAGGAAATTTCGCGGCGTCGAGGACCACCACGGAGCGTCCGGCGCGCGCGAAGGCGACCGCGGCCGCGGACCCGGCACAACGCGCTCCCACGATGATGACCTCGGTTTCTTCGCCCTGCGCAGCGGGTGAGCCGTCCATCCGAACCGCCTCGGTCACCTAGTCTCGGACACACTGTCCGATTATGGTGAGGTCGGTCCGCGCGATTGTCAACAACCGCACATGTGTGGGCAGAATGGGCGGCATGCAGTCATGCAGCCGCTCGGGGCGGCGTCACGCCGTGGACGCGACGGGCGCCGGATGGCGTCACTGACCCGGGTCCGCAAGACCGCGCGCAAAGCGGACGACGATCGGCGCGCCGAATTCGAGCAGCGCGTCCTGGTGGCGGTCGAGGAGCTGCTCGCCGACGGAACGCCGTTCACCGAGATCGCGGTGCAACGGATCGCCGCGGCGTCCGGGGCGGCGCGCTCGACGTTCTACCGCTACTTCCCGGACAAGAGCAGGCTGCTGGTCCGCATGGCCGAACTGGCGACCGCGGATCTGTTCCGCGCCGCCGAGTACTGGTGGCAGGCCGAACATGCCGACGAACAGGCCGGGGTCGTCGCCGCGATCAGCGCCATGATCGCCGGCTTCCGTGAGCACCGCTTCCTGTTGCTGGCCTTGGCCGAGGTCGCCTCCTACGACCGCGACGTCGGCCACTACTGGCGCAGCCGGGTGGCGGCCTTCGTCGAGATCGTGCGCGCCCGGTTGGCATCCGAGCGGGACGCGGGCCGTGTCGACCCCGGCGTCGACCCGGCTGCGACCGCGGTGGTGCTGACCTCGATGGTGGAACGTTCCATCGCGACGGCCTTCGCGCGGGATTCCGGTCCTGACGACGAGGCGATGGCCAAAGCGCTCGGTCGCGCGATCTGGCTGATCGTCTACGGCGACGCGCCGGACCGCTGAGCGGGTAGGGCGCTGAAAAGCCTGTCCGCCAGACGATCTCGCCGATCAGGTGTGCGGTTCAACCAATCGCCGTGCCGCGAGCACGACGGCCTCGCGCTGAGCCGCCCGGCTCGCCTCGTCGGCAGCCTGCACGGCGTGGGTGGCCGAGGTGCGGGCCATGTCGGTGAGAATGCGCAGCAGCGCGATCGGATGGAACTCCTCGGTCACCGTGCCCGCGGCCTGACCGCGCCTGACCTCGGCGAGCTTCGGCGCGACCTCGGCTCGCAGTATCTCGACGACGGCTTCGTGCACGGCCGGCTCCAGATCGGCCCAGGCCTGTAGCCGGGCGTTGTCCGGGTTGGCCACGAAGTGGTCGAACAGCCGCCCGACATAGCCGGGCAGATCGTCGGCCGACAGCGCTGTCTCCGTGGTCGTCTGTGCCGCCCAGCGCTGGATCACCGCCGCGTACAACTCGTCCTTGCCGGGAAAGTAGGCGTACAGACGGTCCTTGCTGGCCCGCGCCGCCGCGGCGATGCGGTTGATGCGCGCGCCCGCCACCCCGAACTCGGCGAACTCCGCTTTCGCCGCGGCGAGTATTCGCTCTCTGGTCGCCTCTCCTGCTGCCCGCATGGCGTTGATCCTAGCTTGCCGAACCATTTGGTTCGGATATATCGTCGGGTTCGGAGGCCCCGGACGACCGTCGCGCCATCCGGAGTCGGCGGCAGCGGAGCCGATACTGTGCGGAGGTAGGGACTGTGACGACCGATCGGATCGACTGGCGGGTGCTGCGCGAGGTGGGCGAGGGCGTCTCGCCCCGCGATCTGGACCAGCTCTGGTCCCAGCTGCCCACCGCGCGCGCCGAGGACATCCTCGGGCCGTGGCGCGGCGCCGCATTCCAGACCGGCCATCCGCTGTGCAAGGCGCTGGCCGCGAGCCGCTGGCACGGCAAGCATTTCCTGGCCCTCGACGACGCCAAGCCGCTCATCTGCCGTGACGAGCAGGGGAATCTGTTCTCGAACATCGAGCTGGGCCAAGGTGAGGCGACGCTGTGGAACATCGAGTTCCGCGGCGAGGTCACCGCGACCATGGTCTACGACGGCCGTGCGGTCTTCGACCACTTCAAGTGGCTCGACGAGAACACCCTCATGGGCATCATGAACGGCAGGCGCGAGCTGGTGCTCAGTCGCGACGAACACTTCTACTTCCTGCTGGAGCGGGATCCCGAGGCGGGCGCGGTCCGATGACCACCGTCACGACCGCCGCGCTGTCCCGCGATCCGGGGGAGCCGTTCAGCCTGGAACAGGTGACCCTGGACGGGCCCCGTGCCGACGAGATCCTGGTGCGCATCGTGGCGTCCGGCATCTGCCACACCGATCTGGTCAGCCGCGCCGCCGGTTCGTCCCAGCGGCCGGTACTGCTCGGGCACGAGGGGGCGGGCATCGTCGAGGAAGTCGGTGCCCAGGTCGCCTCGGTGCGTCCGGGGGACCACGTGGTGCTCACGTTCCGGCACTGCGGCGACTGCCGGAACTGTGCCGCGGGCCGTCCGGCCTACTGTCTGAAGGCCAACGCGCTGAACACTTTCGGAGCTCGCGCAGACCGAACGTCGCGTGTCACCGTCGACGGCGCGCGCGTGCTCGACGGCTTCTTCGGCCAATCCAGTCTCGCGGGCTACGCGCTGTCCACCGAGGACAACACCGTCGTCGTCGACCCGTCGATCGATCTCGCGCTCGCGGCGCCGTTGGGCTGCGGCTTCCAGACCGGTGCCGGTGCGGTGCTCAACGTTCTCGCCCCGGAGGGAGACTCCTGGCTGGCGTTGTTCGGCGCGGGCGCGGTCGGGATGGCGGCGCTGCTGGCGGCCGCCACGGTCGACGGGTTGCGTACGGTCGTGGTGGAGACCTCGCCGCAGCGCCGTGATCTCGCCATCGAGCTCGGCGCGGCCGAAGTGATCGATCCCGCCGGGGGCGGCACAGCGGAGCGTATTCGCGAACTCACCGGAACCGGGGCGGCGCACGCCGTGGACACCACCGGCATTCCGGCGGTGCTCGGCGACGCGGTTCGCGCCCTCGCGGTCGGTGGAACGGTCGTCGCGTTGGGGCTCGGCTCGGGCACGCCCCCGGTGGATGTGCGCGATATGGTGATGAACGGCAAGAGTATTCGTGGCTGCCTGGAGGGTGACTCCGTGCCGTCGGTGTTCATCCCGCAGCTGCTGGAGCTGCACCGTGCCGGTCGGTTCCCGCTGGAGCGGCTGGTGTCGGTCTATCCCGGCCCCGAGATCGATGTCGCGCTGAACGACCAGCGTGCGGGAAAGATCGTGAAGCCCGTGCTGCGCTGGTGAATCGCCGTCGTGCTCGATGACGAGGGGCGTCGGTGATACCGGCGCCCCGCTCTCATTCGTCGTCCAGACCCGCCGATAGATAGGCCGCCGCTGCCAGCCATTGCCTGCACCGGGGTCCGTGCACCTCGTGCACCTGGAGGATGTCGCGGGCACGACGATATGTCAGCCCACCGGGCTCGGTCGTGCAGTCCGCCGCGGCGATCTCGGTGAACATCCTGGCGCGCAAGGTATCCGCGCGAGCGGGCAGCATGTCGGTTCCCCTACCGGTCGCGGCACCGATGCCGGCCGGGTACGGGGTTCGCAATGGTTGGCTCATCGGACCGCCCCTCGCCTCTCGCGATGGGGAGGCGATTTCTCGTGCATCGGCATCGTGGCGGACACCGAAATCGAAGTCGCGCCTACGGGTTCGACGCACCTCCCCGGTTGATGTTTGCCGGAAGTTTATGCGTCTGTCGCTTACAGATGCAAGTACATCCGAAAGGATTCCGGGCGGTCTGGAAACGGCCAGGCCGTCGTCCGGCGGGACGACGGCCTGGTGTGTGCCACAACGACTTTCGGCTGATACCTCAGGGCTTGCGTGCGACGCCGCCGTACGCCGAGATGGGCCGGATCTCGCCCACCTGGGTGGCATCCGGGCGCCACTCGGTGATGGAGCTGAATCCGGGCTCGACGAACTCGAGGCCGTCGAAGACGGCGCGAATCTCGTCCTGTGTACGGGCGGTGTACGGAACGCCACCGGTCTCGGCATAGTTCTTGCACAGCGCAACATAGTTGGGGTTGTCGATGGTGCCGTCCCACATGACGAGGTAGCTGCCGGAGGGCACTGCGGCGAGCACGGTGTCCACGATGCGGCGCAGTTCGTCGTAGGTTTTGGCGTGGCCGAGCACTCCCATGAACATCACGGCGACCGGCTCGTTGAAATTGAGCACGTTGCGCGCGTCGGACACGATCTGGTCGGCGTCGTGGAAGTCGCAGTCCACGTAGGTGGTCACGCCCTCGGGGGTGGTGCTGGTCAGCAGCGCGCGCGCGTGGGTCAGCACCAGGGGATCGTTGTCGACGTAGACCACCTTGGTCTCGGGAGCGATGCTCTGGGCGACCTCGTGGGTGTTCTGCATGGTCGGCAGGCCGGTGCCGATGTCGAGGAACTGACGGATCCCCACCTCGCCGGCCAGATAACTCACGGCGCGGATGAGGAACTGTCGTGACTGGACCGCCATGGTGGTGATGTCGGGATCGACCTCGATGCCCGCGTCGCCCGCTACCCGATCGATTTCGTAGTAGTCCTTGCCGCCCATCCAGTAATTCCAGATACGCGCGGAATGCGGGATATCGGTCCGGATCAAGGGTGCGTTGGTTTCGGACATGGTGTGCGGCTCCTCGGACTAGCTCGGACGAGCGATGTACTTCGTGGTGGTGGACGCACCATCCCGCTGCGGCGCGCCGAGGAAATCGGCGTGGGGCGTGTCGCGAATGTCGGTACATCCGATGTTGCTCAGTGACAGTACAAGATTCGTGCTCCGGGAGCGGGGTGGATGCGATAGCTGAGTGGACCCTCTTCGGGCGGTTCTCGACCGGCTTAACAAAGCCGACCGTTAGGTTCGAAAAAGATTGTCGCACAACGCCACACGCGGTGAACTCCGTGCTATCGTTCGCGCGGCGGTGCAGATGCAAGAACGTTTGACTTTGCATCTGCACAACCGACTCGTACGAATCTTCCGCACTGCGCACAGAGGAGTGGATATGTCGGAGAACAAGGCGCACCGTGTCACCGGTGCTTGGCGCAAGAGCTCGTTCAGCGGTCCCAGCGGCGGGAATTGCGTCGAACTGGCCGAGGCGACCGATGGTCGTGTAGCCCTGCGTAACTCGCGCGACCCCGAAGGTCCGGTCGTCTTCTACACCCGTCCGGAGATCGACGCGTTCGTCCGCGGCGCGAAGGCTGGGGAATTCGACGATTTGACTAACTGAAAGGTAACATTGCGATCGATGCGGTGTGTCCTACGGCGCCGGGCGGATGCCGAAGGGTTCGCCATGGCTGTAACGCTGAGCTGCGTATGGCGCGACGACGTATGTGACACACTGGTGGGCAAACTCGAGTATCGGAGACGAGCTCAATGATCGCAGATCCCAATGCGCAACCTCACGATGACGGCCGTGCGTCGCGACCCGCCGCGGAACGTGGTCCGACCGTGTTGCGGATCGCGCTCGGCGGTCAGCTACGGAAGCTACGGGAGAGCTGCAACATCACCCGCGAGGCAGCGGGGGACGCGATCCGCGGCTCGCATGCCAAGATAAGCCGTCTCGAGTTGGGGCGCACGGGTTTCAAGGAACGTGACATCCGGGATCTTCTCACTCTCTACGGTGTCACGGATCCCGCCGAGCGTGAGGCATTCCTCGATCTCGCGCGGCGGGCGAACGAACCGGGGTGGTGGCATCGCTACAGCGATTTGCTGCCGCAGTGGTTCGGCACGTATCTGGGGCTGGAACAGGCGGCCAGCAAGATCCGCACCTACGAGGCGCACTTGGTGCCCGGCCTGTTGCAGACACCGGATTACGCGAGGGCGGTTCTCGCGTTGGGAAGCGACAACGCGGACACCGACCGACGGGTAGCCGTCCGTCGGCGCAGGCAGGACATTCTGCTCCGCGCCGATCCACCGATCGTGTGGGCCGTTATCGACGAGGCGGCGCTGCATCGGCCGGTCGGCGGCTCGCGGGTGCATCTCGAACAGATCGAGCATCTGATCGAGTACTCCGATCTGCCCAATGTGACCGTGCAGGTCCTGCCGTATTCGGCGGGCGAGCACGCCGCCGCGGGAAGTTCGTTCAGCATCCTGCGTTTCGCGGAGGCGGAACTGCCCGACGTGGTGTACCTGGAGCACCTGACCAGTGCGCTGTACCTGGAACGCAGCCAGGATCTGGCGCTGTACCGCTCGGTGATGGATCGCCTGAGTGTGCAGGCGATGGCCCCGGATACCTCGCGTGAGTGGCTGAAGGATTTCGCCGGTCGCCTGTGATCCGCTGACGACAGACAACTGTGGCCTGCCCGGAACGATCCCGGGCAGGCCACAGTGATGTCAGGGCCTGATGCAGGTGGATGCGATCCGCCAGAACGTCTCCGGCTGCAGCGAGTTCAGATCCCAGTCCTCGGCCAGCTCGTGTGCGGTGCTGACGATCCGATCGATGTCGAAGTCGTTGCGCGTCGCCGCGCCCGTGGACTCCACAGCATCGATGACGAAAGCGACCGCTGTTTCCCGCGTGTACCTGGATTGCGCGTGCCCGGTGCGGGCCGGCGGTGTGCTCATTGTCCTACCGTTCGGTGGCTGAACGACCGGCGTGGGTTCGACGAGACCGACGTGGCCGTCAATGAGTGAATGATTCATCTGAACGCCCCTGACTTTTGGCGGCGGCTAATCTCTGGCGACATAGCCATCGATTCGCCGTAACAGCCGCCACTGGTTGTCCCCTGATCAGCTATGCGATTCCGAGTCTAGGACCGTGCCTCTTGCAAATGCAAGTACATCTGCAAGGTCCATTTGTATTCACACAGTGGGATTTTCGCGTATTCGCGGCATGCTCCGATCGTGTCGGCCGGGGGTATCGCTATGGATGACTGCATCCCGTCATCCCCGGGTGAATACCGAGCGCTGCCCGTGGCGCGGCGGTGTTGTCGCCGCTCATGGCCTGTCGGATCGGGTCTCGACGGACCGGCCGGGCGTGGGGTGAAGCTGTCGATGAGGGCCGGCGTGGTCCGTGCCGGTACTCACCTTCGTGTCCGGAGAACGACTTGCGCGGTGCGGTCGGACTGCTCCGCGCTGTGTCGCCCGCCTTGCCCTCTTGGTCTACCGCTTCTGTCAATGGAAGGGGAGCAGGCACGCGCAATCGTGATGAAAACGAATCCACCGGGGCGATCGCAGACGAAACCCGACCGGTTGTTAGGTTCTGATCCCTTTGTCACGCAGTTCAGTTGGGCAATTTTTCAGCTAACGATCGCGGCGACGGCGTCGCCGATCGGGGTCGTGCCTTGGACCAGCTCGAGCGTGGTGTGCACGGTATTCGCGGCGGGCAGCAGCGCGGCGACGACCGCGGCCACGTCCGCGCGGGCGATACTGTCGCGACCCACCCGCCCGGTGTCGAGGGTGACCGACCCGACCGGTGCGGAATCGACCAGTCGTCCCGGCCGAAGGATGGTCCAGTCCAGGTCCCTTGACCGGAGATCGTCCTCCGCCTGGGTCTTGGCTTCCACATAGGCGGTCCAGGCCTCGTCACCGCCCGGCGCGGGCGGCTCGCCCGCGCCCATGGCCGAAATCTGCACGAAGCGCCGGACCCCCGCGCGCTGCGCGGCGTCGGCGAGCAGGATCGAACCGTTCCGGTCGACGGTGTACTTGCGCGCCACGCCGCTGCCCGGGCCCGCACCCGCCGCGAACACCGCCGCGTCGGCGCCGGCGATGGCCTCGGCCAGCTCGTCGGCGCTCGCCTGCTCCAAGTCGAGGATCACCGGGACCGCTCCCGCGGCGGCGACGTCGTCGGCGTGCTCGGGATTGCGGATCAGTGCGCGCACACGATGCCCCTGCCCGCTCAACTGCTCGGCCAAGCGCAAGGCGATCTTGCCGTGTCCCCCCGCGATCGCCACATCCATGGTCGAATCCTTCCTGTCGCGCTCGTGGGAGGGCCGGATCTCGCGCGCGTGCCGCCCGAGGGTCAGCGCTCCGGGCCGCCGGGATTGCAGGAGGCCGCTACGGTTCCTTCATACCCGACGGCGGGGCGCCACGGCTCGAGGTTCCAGCTGGGCTTGTCCGGCTGGACCAGCCGGGCCCAGTGCCAATGGCAGATGAACTGGTCGTACATGCCCGGCGACTCGGCGGCGGGGGAGTGGGCGCGGATCTCCGCCCAGGCGCGCTCCTCGGCGCCGGGAAAGGTGGTGTCGCGGCCCGCACGGGTGGGGAAGACCAACAGTCTGGCCCCGTCCTGGCCCTCGGTCCACGCGACGCGCTCGATCAACGGCTGTCCGGCGTAGGGGTCCACGGTCGGTGGCGCCAAGGCCGAAGTGGAGCGGGGCGCCGTCGTGGCGGTGATCGACAGCGGCAAGGTTGTGGGCGCCGAAGTCATGGGAGCAGGGGCCTCGGAACCGCATGCGGTGATCCCGGGGGCGGCGCACAGGACGAGGGCCGCTATCCAGGTCCGTGGCCGCTCGAGGCGGATCCGCTCCTGGAGTGTCATCGCGTGTCCCTCCTCGCGCCGCGCCGGACGCGGCCGTGTCTGCCGCGTCCGCACCAGCGTAGCCAACACGGAAAACGGCTGAGGGGAACGGTGTTCGCGGGTGAAGAATATGACGGAAGACACTCCGGTTTAGTTGTGGAGTCATACCTCTCGCGCATGGCAGACTCTATGGATGCGTTCTACGGAAGGCCGGCTGTTCGACGTGTCCCGTCATGAATCTTCCTCTTCGGCAAGACGATCCGCGCACGAAGGTGGTCCCACCGTGCTTCGAATGATCCTCGGCGGCAAGCTGCGGCGACTGCGCGAGGGGCGCGGCATCACGCGAGAGGAAGCCGGCGAGGCGATCCGCGGATCGCATTCGAAGATCAGCCGACTCGAGCTGGGACGCACCGGCTTCCGTGAGCGTGACCTGGTCGACCTGCTGGCGCTGTACGGCGTGTCCGACGAGGCCGAGCGTGACGAGTTCCTGGAGTTGGCTCGTCGTGCGAACGCCTCGGGCTGGTGGCACCGCGATTCGGACTGGCTACCCAAGTGGTTCGACACCTACCTGGGACTGGAACAGGGTGCTCGGCTGATCCGCTGCTACGAGCCCAGGGCGGTGCCCGAACTGCTCCAGACCGCCGACTACGCCCGCGCCCTGCTGACGCTGGCCCACCCGGACAAGCCCGCCGACGCCATCGAACGCCGGGTCGCACTGCGCATGCGCAGGCAGCACATCCTCGATCGCGCCGACCCACCGCAGGTGTGGCTGATCGTCGAGGAGGCGGCGCTGCGCAGGCCGATCGGCGGATCCACGGTCTGGCGGCAGCAATTGGACCGGTTGATCGAGGCGGTCTCGCGGCCCAACATCACCCTGCAGGTGCTCGCCGATCACGTGGGCGGACCGGCCTTGACCGACGGCGGCTTCACCATGCTGCGCTTCACCGAGTCCGACCTGCCCGACATCGTCTACCTGCAACAGCTGACCGGCGCGTTGTACCTGGACAAGGAATCCGACCTGTCGGCCTACCGGTCGGTGGCCAACATGCTCTCGGTGCACGCCTCGCCGCCGCAGTACACCAGAGGGCTGCTCGATGCGCTGCGGCACCGCAGGCCCGAGACCGTGGACGAGCCCCGCGCGCGTTGACGGAGATGCCGGTGGGGTCAGGGGCTGGGCGCGATGGTGCCGATGATCGGGTGCTGTGCGGGCTCGCCGCCGGGTCCGGCGAGCAGTCGCTTGAGGATCTTGCCGGTGTCACCGCGCGGTAGTGCGCTCAGGAAGGTGACATCGCGCGGCACCGAGAAGCGGCTGAGCCGATTGCGGATGTAGGTGCGCACCATGTCCGAGTCCAGTCCGGCGCCTTCCCTTTTCACCACGAAGGCGGCCAGCCGCTGACCGTACTCGCGGTCGGGGACGCCGACCACGGCGACTTCCCGGACCTGGGGCAGGAACGACAGCGCTTCCTCGACCGGCCGGGGGAAGACGTTCTCGCCGCCGGAGATGATCATCTCGTCGTCGCGGCCGGCGATGCACAGCCGGCCGGAGGCGTCGAGATAGCCGAGATCGCCGGTGTCGAGCATGCCGTCGGCCTCCTCGGGCGGCGCGGCGTTGACGTAGCCGTCGAAGAGCATGTGGTTGCCGACGAACACGTGCCCGGTGGCACCCACCGGGACCGGCTTGTGATCGGGACCGAGCACGGCGATCCTGGTACCCAGCGGCGGGCGGCCCGCGGTGGCGGGCGAGGCGAGCAGATCGGCCGGGCAGGCGACGGTGGCCCAGGAGACCTCGGTCGAACCGTAGACGTTGTACAGGATCTCGCCGTAGGCGTCCATGAAGTCCAGCACGGTGCCCGCCGCGAGCGGCGCGCCGCAACTGGCGACGACCCGCAGGCTGGAAGTGTCGTAGCGGGATCGCACATGCTTGGGCAGTTCCAGGATGCGGTGCACCATGATCGGCACCACGATCAGCGTGTGCACCCGGTGTTCGGCGACGAGACGCAGGCATTCCTCCGCGTCGAACCGATCGGTCAGCACCACCCGCGCGCGCAGCGCGGTGCTCAGCTGCAGCGCCGCCAGCCCCCAGGTGTGGAACAGGGGAGCGGGGATCAGCATGGTCTCGCCCATCGCGAGCGGAATGCGCGACAGCAGTGCCGCGATGGTGCCGAAACCCTTGGGCTGAGGCCTGCGTGCCCCCTTGGGCGTGCCCGAGGTGCCCGAGGTCAGCACGATGAACTTGCCGGGGTTGGCGGGTCTGCGGAAGCGGGTGTGGCCCATGCCCGCCAGGTCGCCGAGGGTGAGCCTGCCGGGGAAGGCGGTGGTCTCGCCGGTGCTGTAGCGCGGCAGGTCGGAATGCAGATACCGGACCAGTGGGTCGAATTCGTCGTCGACGAACAGCGCCGAGAGCTTGTCGCGTTGGACGACGTCCTCGATCTGGCGAGCGGGCAGACCGGTGTTGATCAGCGCGATGTCGATGCCGAGTTTGCCCGCGGCGACCATGGTCTCGACCATGCCGCGATGGTTGCGCGACAGCAGGCCGACCGAGTCGCCCGCGCGCATGCCCAGTTCCGCCAGCGCGGCCGCGATCGCGGTGGTGCGGCGGTGCATCTCGCCGAAAGTCAGCTCGCCGTGCGCGTCGATGAGCGCGGTGCGCCCGGGCTCGGCGATCGCGCCCGCCGCGTATCCGCCCGCGAGGTTGAAACCCCACGCCGTGAGGGTGCGCAGCTGCTTGAGGCCGATGTCGGGACGCGTGGAGGGAACCATTCCGGCGCCGATCACGTGACGGAGGATCTCCGCTCGTCTGCGCAGCGGCGTGTTCTCCCCGTTGACGATCACCGAGGTGGGCGCACCGCGCACCAGGTCCGACAGCCGGCGCAGTCCGCGCTCGGTCCATGCGACGATCACCGCGTTGGTGGCCTGCTCGACGGCCGGATGCATGCGACCGGGGGCGAAGAGGGTGACCACCACCCGGGTGTGCCGCTCGTCGCCGAGCAGCCGCACCGAGGCGAAGCTGCCCTGTGCCGGACACACCAGCTCGAGACTCTCGTACCACCGCCGGATGCGCAGCTGCACGATGTGTACCCGGATCCCGCTGTGCGCGGTGCCCACCCGGATCCGGAGCATGGCGTGTCCGCCGACCGGCTCCATCGGATCGCACGCGCCGATGCCGGAGAAGACGCGCTGATAGGTCTGCGGTTCGCGGAGCAGATCCCAGACCGACTGGCGGGGGATGGGAAGGTCCGCGGTCACATCGAAGACATCGGTAACCACTGGCGTGCAATTCTCGTCGGCCGGTTCGAACGGCTCGGGTCGGCGGGAAATCTATTTGTAACCGGCCGTCCGATTCCGGTCAAGCACTTTGGGTTATTCCCGCGCACACCTTGTCCGCCGATCCATCCGAATCCCGGAAAACGCTGTGCGAGAACACAACGCGGCTGGTCAGCGGGATGCGGTCCGGTCGGTCGGGCATGGTGTGACCGACCGACCGACCGCCGTGGGCGACTTCCCGGGAAATTTGTGAAAATTCATAGTCTCCCGGGAATCACCCGCTCGCGCGATTACTCCCGCACAGTTTTTCTCCTACACAGGGAACAGGCTGTGCTTGCGCGGGTTGGCGCGCGGGCGCGGGTTCTTGTCGCGCAGCATCCGCAGCGCCTTGCGGATCTCCAGCCGGGTCTGCGACGGCTCGATCACCCCGTCGATGTACCCGCGCTCGGCGGCGATCCACGGGGTTGCCATTGTCGCGTTGTAGAAGTCGATCATCTGCTGGCGCACCACCGGGCGCTGCTCTTCGGGGGTCTCGGCCAGGCGCTTGCGGCCGATGATACCGACCATGCTCTCCGCGCCCATGACCGCGATGCGCGCGGTAGGCCAGGCGAAGCTGATGTCGGCGCCGAGCGGCTTGCAGCCCATGACCGCGTATCCGCCGCCGTAGGCCTTGCGGGTCACGATGGTCACGATCGGCACCGTGGCTTCGATCACCGCGCGGAAGAAGCGACCGCCGCGCTTGATGACGCCGTTGCGCTCCTCCTCGATGCCAGGCAGCACGCCCGGAGTGTCCACCACGAACACCAGGGGCAGACCGAAGGCGTCGCAGAGCCGGATGAAGTGGGTGGCCTTGTCCGAGCACTGGGCGTCGAGCGCGCCGCCGAGCACCTGCGGCTGGTTGGCGATCACGCCGATGCTGCGGCCGTCGACCCGGGCGAAGGCGGTGATGAGGTTCGGGGCGGTGCCCGCGGCCACCTCGTGCAACTGCCCGTCGTCGAAGATGCGCAGCAGGACCTCGTGCATGTCGTAGCCGGCCTTGTCCGAGTCCGGGATGATCGAGTCGAGTTCGCGATCGTGCTCGGTCAGCTCCGGCTCGAGGCCAGGATTGACCACCGGCGGCTGCTCGAGGCAACTCGACGGCAGATAGCCGAGGTAGTCGCGGACCCATTCGAAGGCCGCCTGCTCGCTGGGGGCCACGTGGTGCACGGTGCCGTTCTGGGCCTGCACCGCCGCACCGCCGAGTTCCTCGGCGCTGACCGTCTCACCGGTGACCGCTTTGATCACCTCGGGCCCGGTCACGAACATGTAGGACTTCTCCGTCGCGACCAGCACGTCCATGTTCACCGGTCCGTACACCGACCCGGCCGCGCACTTGCCGAGCATGATCGCGACCTGCGGCACGAAACCCGACAGATCCTCCTGCCTGCGGCACATCATCGCGTACCAGGCCAGCGAGGTCACCGCGTCCTGGATGCGGGCGCCGCCGGAGTCGTTGATGGCGACGACCGGGCAGGCGTTCTGGTAGGCGAACTCCATGGCGGCGGCCACTTTACGGCCGAACATCTCGCCGACCGATCCGCCGTGCACGGTCTGGTCGTGGGCGATCACCACCACCGGCCTGCCGTTGATCTCGCCGCGCCCGGTGACCACGCCGTCGCCGTACATGGCGTTGCCGCCGCCGGGCTGGCGCACCAGCTTGCCGATCTCGACGAAGGTGCCCTTGTCCAAGAGCAGGCGCACGCGTTCGCGAGCGCTGGGTATCTCCTTGGCTTTGCGCTTCGCGATGCCTGCCTCGCCGGCGGGTTCCTCGGCGAGCTCCAGGATCCCCATCAGCTGATCCAGCTTGTCTCGCGTACCGCTCATATGTTGTCGTGTCCTTCGATTTGGCCGTGGCGCTCGATCCGTCGAGGAAGTCGAACGGAGGTGCGGCGCTCGACTCTATCGGTGATGAGACGCTTCGCACACCCCGGGATCGATTACATAGGGGGGCGTCACAACGAGCCAGGGCGTGGCGTGCGGACTTCGGGGCACTCCGGTCCGCTCATCGGGACCGGTATCATCGTCGGCACCCGCCACGGCAGGTGCTGCAGTGTTCACGACGGATGGGGGCAGGCGATGCGACCGGCTCTGAGATGCCTGGTCTGGGAACTGGACAACACGCTGTGGGATGGCGTGGTCACCGACGGGACGAATACCGCGCCACGGCCCGCGGCCGTGCGCACCTTGCGGACGTTGAGCGACCGCGGGATCTGGCACGCCGCGGCCAGCCGCAGCGACCGCGGTATGACACTCGAACAGCTCTACCGGCACGGTGTCTACGAGATGTTCTCCGCGCTGGAGATCGGCTGGGGCCGCAAATCGGCGTCCATCGTGCGCATCGCCCGCACGCTGGGCCTGAGCTTGGACACCATCGGCTTCATCGACGACGAACCGGTGGAGCGCGCGGAGGTGTCGCGCGCCCTGCCCCAGGTGCGCTGCTATGCCGCGCGCAATGTCGACGTGCTCGCCGCGTTGCCCGACTTCCGTCCGGTGGGCCGCTCGGGCCCGCACCCGACGCCGCCGTTGGGCTTCGACCGCATCCCGGCCATCTAGCCACACGCCGGGACACGGTTCATGTCCCGGCGTGTGGCCTTCCGGGTGTGGCGTTCTAGCTCGCGGAGCGCAGGAGGCGAGCCGCCTGCTCGCCGATGAAGACGCTCGGTGCGTGGGTGTGCCCGCGCACCAGCAGCGGCATCACCGAGGCATCGGCCACGCGCAGGTTCTGCACGCCGCGCACCCGCAGGTCCGGATCGACCACGCTGACCGCGTCGGTGCCCATCCGGCAGGTGCCGATCGGATGGTAGAGGGTGTGAGCGTACCCGGTGAGCGTGTGCTCGAGGATCGCCTCGAGGTCGGCCGGTGCGTTCGGCGGGTAGATCAGGTCACCGAGGATCGTCTTCATCGCGGGGGTCTCGGCGATCCGCGCGCAGGTGCGCAGTCCGGACAGGATGGCCGCGCGGTCGATGCCGCCGCTGTCGGACAGGTAGCGTGGATCGATGATCGGCTTGGCCAGCGGGTCGGCCGAGGCCGGCCCGACCCGGCCCCGGCTGTGCGGACGCAGCAGCACCGTGGCGAGAATGTTGCCGTGTTCGGCCGGCTCGATCAGGCCCTCGTTGTAGAACGGCGCGGGGGCGTAGACCAGTTCCAGATCGGGCTGTTCGAGTTCGGGCCTGCTCTTCACGAACCCGTAGGCCTCGCCGACATTCGAGGTGAGCATGCCGCGGTGGCGCAGCAGGTAGTTCACCAACTCCAGCGGCTTCTCGGCGGCGAAGAGCGAATCCTCGCAGGAGTAGCCGATGCCGGCCACCAGATGGTCCTGCAGGTTCGCGCCGACCTCGGGGGCGTGGTGGACGACCGGGATGCCGTGGCGCGTCAGCTCGTCCGCATCGCCGATACCGGAGAGCATGAGCAGGTGCGGACTGTTGATCGCGCCGCCGCACAGCACGACCTCACGCCGGGCGGTCAGTGTGAAAGTCTCGCCACCGCGACGATATTCGACGCCGACGGCCTTGGTTCCCTCGAACAGTACCTTGGTGACCTGCGACTCGCTGAGCACGGTCAGATTCCGCCGGCGCATCGCGGGCCGAAGGTAGCCGTCCGCGGTGCTCCAGCGTCTGCCGTTGCGCTGGGTGACCATGGTCTGGCTGAAACCGTTGGGCTGTGGGCGATTCGGCGGCTCGACGGAGAACCCCGCCTCCTGGACCGCGGTCAGGAAAGCCGCGGTCGACGAGCGTGGGCTGCGCTGACGCTGGATGTGCAACGGTCCGCCGGTACCCTCGTCGGGGTACTGGGCGTCCTGCACGTTCTCGATGCGCCGGAACTGCTCGACGGCGGCGGCGAAGCCCCACTGTTCTCCGGCCAGCAGCGCCCACTCGTCGTAGTCGGCGCGGAACCCGCGCACCCACATCATCGCGTTCATCGACGAGGAGCCGCCGAACATCCGTCCGCGTGGCCAGTAGATCTGGCGATCGCCGAGGTGGGGCTGCGGCTCGGTCAGGTAATCCCAGTCCAGCTCGGTGCGGAACAGCTTCGAGAACCCGGCCGGAATATGGACGAACTTGTTCTTGTCCGCAGGTCCGGCCTCGAGGGCGACCACGTCCACGCCGGGGTCTTCGCTGAGCCGACCGGCGACCACCGCACCCGCGGATCCGGTTCCGACGACGACGTAGTCGGCGGTCATCTTGTCTGTGGCCACTTCTCCCACTCCGATCTTCTGCTTCGAGGCAAAGATACGAGGATGCGGGTTACCCCGGTGGGGTTTCGCCGCAGCCTGTCTTCCGGCCGGGTCGCGGTGAGTCCTCAGGCGGGTCTGGGGGTGTCCTGTTCGGCGCGGTTCACCGGGAAGATGGGCAGTACCAGTGCGGCGGGCGCACTCTCGGGTACCACGGGCCGTGCGGGTGGGACCGGTGCGATGCGACGATACGGCTGGTCCTGCGGCGGGCGGAGGTCCTGCTCGCCCTTGTTCGGCCAGTAGGCGGCGGCGCGTTCGGCCTGCGCGGTGATGGTCAGTGAGGGATTCACGCCCAGGTTGGCCGAGACCGCCGCACCGTCGACGATGCTCATGGTCGGGTAGCCGTAGACGCGGTGGTAGGCGTCGATGACACCGTGCTCGGCGTCGGCGCCGATGGCCGCGCCGCCCAGGAAGTGCGCCGTGAGCGGGATGTTGAAGATCTCGCCCCAGCTGCCACCCGCGATGCCGCCGATCTCCTCGGCGACCTTGCGTGTCACCTGGTTGCCGACCGGGATCCAGGTCGGGTTCGGTTCCCCGTGACCTTGCTTGGAGGTCAATCGACGCCCGAACAGGCCGCGCTTGGTGTAGGTGGTGATGGAGTTGTCGAGGTTCTGCATCACCAGCGAGATGATGGTGCGCTCGCTCCAGTTCTTGGTGCTCAGGAAGCTGAGGGTGTCCAGCGGCCTGCGCAGCACCAGCAGCACGAACTTCAGCCAGCGCGGCAGCTTGCCGCCGCCGTCGACCATCAGGGTCTGCAACAGGGCCATGAAGTTGGAGCCCTTGCCGTAGCGCACCGGCTCGATGTGGGTGTCGGGCGTGGGGTGGATCGAGGACGTGATCGCGACGCCCTGGGTGAAGTCCTGGCCGGGCTTCAGCTTCTTGGTCGCCGCGCCGACGATCGCCTCGGAGTTGGTGCGGGTGAGCACGCCGAGACGGTTCGAGAGCTTGGGCAGCACGCCCCTGTCGCGCATCTTGAACAGCAGTTGCTGGGTGCCGCGGGTGCCCGCGGCCAAGACCACATGGCGCGCGGTGTAGCTCTTCGGCTGCGTGCCGATGATCTTGCCCGTGCGCTTGGTCTCGACGGTCCAGGTGCCGTCCGGCTGCGGGAGCACCGCGGTGACCGTCGTCATCGGCAGGACCCGCGCGCCCGCCTGTTCGGCGAGGTAGAGGTAGTTCTTGACCAGGGTGTTCTTGGCGCCGTACTTGCAGCCGACCATGCAGTCGCCGCATTCGATGCAGCCGGTGCGCTCGGGGCCGACGCCGCCGAAGTACGGGTCGGGCGCTTTCTCGCCCGGCTCGCCGAAGAACACGCCCACCGGGGTCTGCACGAAGGTGTCGCCGCAGCCCAGATCGTCGGCGACCTTCTTGAAGATCACGTCGGCCTGGGTCATGTGCGGGTTCTGGACCACGCCGAGCATCTTCTTCGCCTGCTCGTAGTACGGGGTGAGCTCCTCGCGCCAATCGGTGATGTCGCGCCACTGCGCGTCGCGGAAGAACGGCTCCGGCGGCACGTAGAGGGTGTTGGCGTAGTTGAGCGAGCCGCCGCCGACGCCCGCGCCACCGAGGATCAGGACGTCGCGTAGCAGGTGGATGCGCTGGATGCCGAAGCAGCCGAGCGCGGGCGCCCAGAGGAATCTGCGGATGTCCCAGCTGGTCTTGGGCAGTTCGTCATCGGCGTAGCGCGCGCCCGCCTCGAGGACGCCGACCTTGTAGCCCTTCTCCACCAGGCGCAGCGCGGTGACGCTGCCACCGAATCCGGACCCGACGATGAGCACGTCGAAGTCGGTCTCTCGCTGGGGCATGGGCACTCCTCGGTGGGGTCGACAGTGACCCGGGTTACGCTAACGCCGACAGCTGTGACTGTCAACGAAAGTTGCTCGCTGCCTCTATGCTGACCAACGTGTCCCGCTACAACCGCTCGCAGCTCGCTGACCTCAGCGGTGTTCCGGCGCGGACGATCCGCTATTACCACTCCCTCGGTGTGCTGCCCAGGCCCGGTCGCGCGGGCAAGGAAGTCGTCTACGACGACGAACATCTGACCCGGCTGCGCGAGATCGCCGAGATGCAGACGCGTGGCCTGCGGCTGGGAGCGATTCGCGAGGTGTTCGACGCGCAGAGTCAGCAGGGTGCTCCGGCCGACTGGCGCGCGGTCCTCGATCCCCGTTACCCGGGCGCGAGCGACCAGTCGGTGGTGCTCGACGACGAGCAGCTCTCGGCGCTGCTCGGCGATCGCCGCACCGAGGTCCTCGACGAACTCGTCGCGGCCCAGTACATCGCCCCGTGCGAGGCGGGCTGGCGCATCCCCGACCAGCCCATGCTCAAGGGCGCCCTCATTCTCTACGACCTCGGCACCGACATCGCCCTGAGCGGCGCGCTACGCAAACTCATCCGGACCAGGCTCGCCGAACTCGCCGACGAGATCGTCGCCACGTTCCGCGACGCCCTGCCGACCGGCTACGGGGGAGAGGGGATCGGTGCCGACCATCACCGGTTCCGGGAACGCTTCCGCGCCGCCGCCCGGGAAGTGGCGGGCGCGACCCTGGCCGACGAGATCGATCGCGCTGTCCGCGAATCCGAAGCCTGACCTTCGGAACGTCCGGGCTTTCCGGGGAAATCGGTTCATCGGTGGGCCGGGTGCTGTCCTCTCGACTTCGTGACACCGCCACACCTACCAGGGCCATGGCGGTCCATCCCTCGGGCGGCGAGGCTACCCCGGCTCGGCGCGCGTAGCGCTTCCTGCGGTGAATGGGGATCGGCCTGTCCGCGTCCGGCAGTGCCGCTCGGATGACCAGCTCGGCCAACTGGGCGGCAGGGCCGACAGATGTGACTCGCGGGGGCGCGGCTCTGCACTCGTACGGAGCGTCGTCCGATTCGCTGGAAGTGTTGTGTGGGACCGTCGGTCCCATATACTCTGAAACCACCACGCGCCCCGCGTGCGAACGACCGGCGTCGCACCGTCGGCGGGAACGAGGAGGCATCGATGACGCTGTCCGAATCGGCGAGCACAGGATTGTTCGACCAGGCATACCGGGAAGCGCTGACGACGCTCTCGGAAGGTTCGGTGCATCGCAAGTTCGACCCGTATCTCGACATCGATTGGGATGCGCCGGAATTCGCGATCGACCCGGACGACCCGAGATGGGTCCTCTCACCGGAGCACGATCCACTCGGGGCCACCAGGTGGTACCGCGAGCTCCCGATCGACCGGCAGATCGAGATCGGCCGGTGGCGCACCGCCAACGCGATCAAGGTCGGCGCCGCTTTCGAGAGCGTGCTGATCCGCGGGGTGATGCAGTACATCATGAAGCTGCCGAACGGCTCGCCGGAGTTCCGCTACTGCTTGCACGAGATGACCGAAGAGTGCAACCACATCCAGATGTTCCAGGAGTTGGTCAACCGCATCGGTGTCGATGTGCCCGGCATGCGGCCGATCTTCCGGGCGCTCTCGCCCTTCATCGGCGTCGCGGGCGGCTTCGCCCCGGCGATCCTGTTCATCGGGATCCTGGGCGGCGAGGAACCGATCGACCACTATCAGAAGGCCTTGCTGCGCGACGGCGCGAACATTCCGCCCGCGGTCCGGCGCACGATGCAGATCCACATCGCCGAGGAAGCGCGCCACATCAGCTTCGCCAACAAGTTCCTCGAAGCGCACCTGGCGCACATGTCCGCGGCCGGGCGTGCGGCGGCCGCGGTCGCCTTCCCGGTGGTGATGCGCTGGCTGGCCGGCGAGATCATGGTGCCGCCGCGGTCGTTCGCGAAGGAGTTCGGTATTCCGCGTGAGGTATTCGCCGAAGCCTTCTGGCGCGCGCCGCACTCCCGGCGGATCCTGTCCGGCTACTTCGGGGACGTACGCCGACTGGCTGCCGACCTCGGCCTGATGACGCCGGTCAGCACGAAGCTGTGGGCACTGCTGCACGTCGACGGCGAGCCGTCGCGGCACCGCGGGGAGCCCGTCCGGCGGATCGTGTGACCCGCTGTGCGCGGCTCAGTGCGGCGCCCGGACAGCGGAGAGGCGGGTGAGCACGGCGAGCAGCGGCTCGTCCGGGTCCAGGTCGAGGCCCTGTGCGCGCCCCACGCCGTCGAGGACGTTCCACGCGTAACCCGCGAGCTCGCCGATCAGTCGCTCCCTGCTCAACATGCGTTCCCGGCTGCGCACCCAGCGAGTCACGGTGGCCTCGGTCATCGACACGATGGCGAAGGTCATCGTGTCGACCACCGGCTCGTCCACGACACCGACCACCCCGGCCAGGCCCGACACCAGCGCGCGGGTGTCGGCCGCGATCCGGTCCTTCAGGCTGCTGATGCCGTCCACGTCGTCGGGATCGCCGTACAGCGGCCCGCGACGCAGGAATTCGTAGAGCCCGGCGTGCTGGTCGATCCAGTCCACCACCACGGCGATGGTGCGGTGCAGGATCTCGTTGATGGAGCCGGTCGAGACGTCCAGCGCCGCGCCCAGGGCGTCGGCGAACTGGTCGGCTATGGCGCTCCTGGTCCGTCGGTCCAGCTCGTCGCGTCCGGAGAACTGGCGGTACACCACCGATTTCGCGAGCCCGGCCCGTTCGGTGATCCGCTGCATCGGCACCTCGGCGCCGGGCGCGGTCTCTTCGAGCAGTTCGACGAGCGCGGCGACGATCCGATCGCGCCGCCCCTCGTTGTGCGGCTGCCAGCGCGCCTGTCTGCCGCCGGGAGGCGGATCCGAGGGCGGGAGGGTCGGCACGCACCGAGTCTAGAGCAGACCTGACCTGACACAACCTGGGCGCGATCACAAGGGGTGGCGAGAGAGTTCGTCGGGTATCACAAACACTGCCGGTACCTGGCCGGTGTGCACGCGAGGGCCGTTAGGTTGAATCGCTGCGATACTCGGGCGGAAGGAATCTCCATGACCCCACCACCCACTGCGGATCCGGATCTGATCGTCTCCGGTAGGCCCGCGTCCACACATCTGAGGGATGTTCGCACGATTTCGCGCCGAATGGTCGGTCACTTCGTCGAGAACGTCGCGCCGTGTGGGACTCTACCGGGCGAAGCGCTCAGCGGTGACGTGACAGCCGTGACCAGGGTCTGCCTGCAACTGGCGATGCGGATGCTGGACGGTGACGAGATCGGCGAGGACATCGACAGCGTCGCCGGCGCCGCGGCGGGCTGGGCGCGCGAAGGCATCCCGATCGACACCATCCAGCACGCGATCCACGAGGGCTTCAAGCTCAGCTTCGAGGTGATCCAATCGCATGCGGGCGCACAGGATTACCAGAGCCTGGTGAATGTGGCACGCCGCTTCATGGAAATCCTGGACACCATCACCGCGGCCGTCTCCGCGGCCTATGTGCGTGAACTGCGCGCGGTGGTCAGCGAGCACCACACGGCCGCGCACACCCTCACCTCGGCGTTGCTCGCGGGCAACAGCACCTCGACCATGGTGCGCGAGTGCGGCATCCCGCTCTCGGAGGAATATCACGTACTGGCGCTGGCGATTCCGCCGCACCGCGACGAACACAACCCGGCACTGGACGCGGGCGTCGTGGCCAGGCGCAAGTTGCGCAGGCTGCAGGCCGAACTCGCCACCAGATGCGGCGAGACGGCGCTGTCGTTGCTGAGCGTGGACGGCGGCACCGTCCTTATTCCGGTGCCCACCTGCGCCGACGAGGACCTCGACGACCTCGTCGCCGGATTGTCGACGGCCGCGCAGGTGCCGGTCCGCGCGACTGTCGTGTCGGCGGCACCCGCCGAGATCCCGCAAGCGGCCGACCAGGCGCACGAACTGCTGGACATGGTGCATCGGATGCACTGCGAATCCGGCCTGTACCGGTTCACCGATCTGGCGCTGGAGTACCAGCTCACCCGCCCCGGCCCGGCGCTGGAATTCCTCGGCTCACTGCTCGATCCGCTCGAGGAGTATCCGGAGCTGCTGGAGACACTACGGGTGCACATCGCCACCAACCTGAATCGGCAACGCACCGCGCGGCTGTTGCACGTGCACACCAACACCGTCGACTACCGGCTCAGACGGATCGGTCAGCTCATCGCCTTCGACCCGACCAAGCCGGCCGGCCTCTGGTATCTGCGGTCGGCGCTGGTCGCCCGCACACATCACGTCAACGAACGACCCGCGGCGCACGACTTCACCGACTCGACGGTGCGGTTCGGTAGGCGTGCCTGAGCTGGGCCGGTCACCTCATCGAGGGACGGTGACCGGTTCCAGGCAGCTGGCGACGCCGTCGACCAGCGAGCACAGGTGCGGGGCGCGGGTGGGCCGGTAATCCGCGGGCACGCCACCGGCCCGGGTGATCTCCTGGTAGGCCGCCACGGCATCGGTCGGCCTGCGGGTCAGCGTCGGGTCGGTGCGCACATCGACCGTGTAGAGGCCGAAACGCGCGCGATAGGAACCCCATTCGAAGTTGTCGGTCAGGGTCCAGTAGTTGTAACCCATCACATCGATGCCGTCGGCTTCGGCGCGTTGCAGCCAGTAGACGGTGTCACGCAGATGATCGGCGCGGCCGTAGCCGTCGGCGCGAGGCTGCCCGTCGTCGGTCGGCATCCCGTTCTCCACGATGTAGAGCGGCTTGCCGGGGAAAGCGCGGGCGTAGTGCCGAAGGGCGTAGTAGATGCCCTCCGCGTGCAACGGGTTCTTCCACAGCTCGGCGATGCTCCACTCGGAGGCCAGCGCGTCCGGTGAGACGCCGTAGTAGTAGTCGATCCCGATGTAGTCGAGCTTGGCGCCGATCTTGTCCAGCAGCGGCTTGTTCACCAGATCTTCGACAGCGGGGACGTAGGGAACATTGCTGGTGACCATCGCGCCGGGCTGCACGGCATGGATGTGGTCGTAGATCGCATTGTGCGCCTGTGCGATCCGGTCGTGCATGGCGGGCGCGTCGCCTGCCGAGAGGCCGCCGTAGGTCACCTCCCTGACCTGGTAGACCATCGGTTCGTTGAATGTCACCCACAGCGGGTCGGCGTGCGCGTAACGGTCGACCACTCGGCGCGCGTTGGCCACCCAGGCCTCGACCATCCCCGGATCACCCCAGCCGCCGCGATCGGCCTGCCATCCCGGATACACCCAGTGGTCCAGCGTGATCATCGGCCGCATGCCCGCGGCCCGGATCGCCGCGACCACGCTGTCGTAGAACCGGAACCCGTGCTCGTCCCACTCACCCGGCGCGGGCTGCACCCGAGCCCATTCGATGCCGATGCGATACACCTTCACCCCCAGCTCGGCCGCGAGCGCGATGTCGGATCGGTATCTGCCGTGGAAATCGACGGAGTCGAGGTAGGGATCCTCGGTTCTGCCCTGGGCGACGTAGCGCGACCAGTTGCTGTCGGGCGCGTCGCCCTCGGATTGGAATCCGGAAGACGCTACGCCCCAGAGGAAATCGTCACTCATGGGTGCGACCGTGTCCGGGGCGGGCATGCTGTTCGCGAGCCCCGGATTCCCGGCGGCGACGAGGGCGAGGGCAGTGATCAGGCCGAGAAGAGTCGGCCGACGGCGAGAGGGCATCGTGCTCCTGTTCCGGTGCGGGGGAGTGCGGCGAACGGCCTCGGACTCCGCTCCGGCGGGGTAGTGCGGTCACTGCAGGGGAGTATCCCGCTCGGGGAGATGCGGCAACATCCGGTTCGGCAATTCGGTTGACAAATAACAACTTCGAGCAGTCGGGGGATCGCACCAAGCATCTGAGAACAGGTCGGAATCTACATCAAGATACGTAGATATGCGCATCTAACCATGAGTTTTTCCCTCACTCGAATACTCACCAACCAACAATCCTCACCACAAAAACCAGCAAAGACACCGGGACCTCTCGAACCGGCCTGTTCTATTGCGTCCGGACTTCCGACACACGCGGTGACCACTCCCGCCGTATTCGACGTCGCCTGTGTCGGAGACAGAGGGAGAGCGTTTACGGGGTCGCGTCGCGGGTCACCGTGGCGTGGACGTAGTTGTGGTCGGAGCGGTCGCCGCTGTTGTCGACATCGGCATCGACGACGGTGAGTCCGCGGACGACGATGTGGTCGATATCGCGCGAGCGGTGGGGCATCGGCCTGGGACGGGTCGGTGGCGCGGAGTCGGGGAATTCGGCGATGGTGAATTCGGTGAGGTGCGTGGCGACCGTTTCGCGGGAGGTGTTGAAGTCGCCGAGAATCACCATGGGCGATCCGCTGTGGTCGCGGGCGAAGCGGGCCAGGCGGTCGAGCTGGCCACGATTGCGTCCGGCGCCGCTGAGATGTGTTGCCACCACGGTGAGCTCGCCGACCTGTACCGCGAGGATGCCCTTGCCTGGATCGTCGCGGAACGCATCGGCGGCGATCTCCTTGGCGGGTTTGTCGAGGATCAGTGCCAGGTACTCCGCGGGCTCGGTCAGTTCGGCGGCCACCCGCCGCGGCGTGGGTACGCGGGGATAGCGGAAGAACAGGACGGTGCGGTCGGGCAGCGCGATCCGCAGGCTGTTGAGCAGATCGCCGCTCACCTCCTGCAACGCGATGATCTGCTCGGTCCGGCCTGCGATCCATTCGGTAACCGCGGTGATGCGCGCGGCTTCATCGGGCCACTGCCGCGGCGCCTCCTCGCCCCAGTTGTCGGCGTGGATGCGGTGCAGGACGTTCCAGGTGGCGACCGTGATCATCGTGAGTCGATGCTACCCATTCCTGTGCGGCTTCCACGGTTGGCGGGTGGGGGCCCGGCGGTGTTGTGATCGTGCCAAGATGGCGAAATGTTCGCGAACCCATTGCCCAGGATCGCCCGGCGTCTCGCTCAGTGGCGGTGGGTAATGCGCACTGCGCCGCTGATCATGCGGTTGGAACGTCTGCTCAGGCGGGTGAGCGGCGGCCGGATGGGGGTGCTCGACCTGGCCGGCCTGCCTGCACTGGAGCTCACTGTGCCCGGCCGCAAGACCGGCATGCCGCGCACGACGGCGCTGCTGTACGTGCCCCTGGGCGCGGACTTTCTGGTCATCGGGTCGAATTGGGGAAAGCCGGCTCATCCGATGTGGTCGGCGAACCTGCGCGCCGCCGAGACCGCTGTCGTGCACCGGGGTGGTGAGCGATTCCGGGTGCGGGTCGTCGAGGTGACGGGTCCGCGTCGGAAGGAACTGTGGGAGCATGCGGTGAGCGTCTGGCCCGGGTACGCGATGGAGTGCGAGCGGTCGGGTGGGCGGGAGTTCCGCATGTTCGAACTCCGCCGCGCAGAAGAGACCTGAGCGGCTGCCGACACCGATTCCTGTGCGTACCCGCGAACCTTCGGCCTTGTTCGCGCACACCCGGACGATCGCGCGCTGGGTGCGGCGTGAACCGGCCGATCACGCGCCGACGAACCCTGCGCGGCATCCCGCTGTCCGGATTGCAGCAGGTGGCTGATCGCGGGTTCGAGATCATTGCCCGTCATGGGAGCGCTGACAGTGCGCGCGAGATCTGGAGAAGGCCGTCGAGGCGCCCATCTGGGAGGACGCGCCGCTGTGGCCGCATGGTGACTTGCATCCGGCGAATGTGGTCGTCCGCGACGGCATGCTCGCCGGGGTGGTCGACTTCGGCGAGATGTGCACCCGGGCTCGTGGATGAGCTGTGCTGCGCGGCCTGGGCCTGATTGCGATCGGACAGAATGGCAGGAGTGGCCTGCCCGGCGGGCAACTGACCGCGTGGCCGCGCGACGGACCGGATCTGCGTCGCGGCAATGCACGGGTTGCCTCGAATGCAGTTCGGTCCGACGAGACGCTCAGAGGCCGAGTTTGGTGACGGCGTTGTCCTGCAGCGGGTCGGCGGTGCGGATGTAGCCGTGGACGGTCCGGGGGTTGGACCAGCGGCCTTGGCGCATGATTTCGCGGTCGCCTGCGCCGCCGAGCGCGGCCTGGGTGGCGAAGCCTGCGCGGAGGGAGTGACCCGAGAAGAGGGCGGGGTCGAGTCCGGCGCGCGCGGCGTAACGCTTGACGAGTTCGGCGACGGCGCGACCGGACATGGGGCGCTCGCCGATGCCGCCGTGGCGGGTGACAGTCGGGAGCAGGGGACGGTCGTCGCGTTCTGCGGGGAGCCCGGTGAAGCTGTGGCAGCGGTGGATGGCGTCGTCGCCGCGCGGGCGGGTGCAGAACTCCCGAACGGCGAGTGGTCCACCGCGGTAATGGGTTTCTAGGAGCCGTAGCCAGTCGGTGTAGGCGCAGACCGGGCAGGTGCGCGGGTGGCGGCCGCGGGGCAGGGCGACGCGGTGTTCGGCCGTGCCGGTGGGGTCGGTCTTGGTGGTGGGAAGGTGGATGAGCAGCAACGGTTCGCCGGTGGTGTGGTCGGTGCGTACGTCGATGTCGCCGATGCGCAGCCCGGCGAGTTCGCTGCGGCGGAGCGCGCCTGCGAAGCCGACGAGCAGCGCCAGGGCATCGCGGCGGCGGGCGGGTTCGGTGGGCCAACCCGGCTCGGGCAGGCAGTCGAGAAGCTGTTCGAGGGTGTGCAGGAGGACGGGGCGTTTCCTGGTGGGGGTGGTGCGCCTGGTGCGTCGGATGCCGCGCAGGGTCAGGCGCACGACGTCGGAGCGGGTGGGGGAGGCGAGGCCGTTGGCTGCGTGCACGGCGGCGATGGCGGCGGCCTTGCGTTCGAGGGTGGCGGGGCTGAAGGCCCAGCCACCCGCTTCGCGTTCGGCGTCGGCGGCGGCGGCGAGGTAGACGGCGACGTCGAGTGGTTCGGCCGGCAGCGCCTGGCGGCCTTCGCGCGCGCACCACGCGGCCCATGCGATCCAGTCGCTTCGGTAGGCCCGCAGAGTATTCGGTGATTGGGAGGCTTCGAGGTAGCGGCCCAGCGCGCCGGCCTGGCCGTCGTCGAATCGTTCTCGCACCTGGCGCAACGCGGCCGCGTCGACGAGGACGCTGCCGACGCCACGCCGCAGTTCGCCGCGTACGGATTCCGGCATCGCGACGACGACGGTCGCCTCTGTCGTCACCCGCTCTCCTTCACCGATCACCCTCGTACGCACTGGGATCGAGTGTAGGGGGCGCGGGGCTCGCATCCCGAGTGTGTCCCGGACCGGCGTGGTGGATGCGGATCTCAGGACTTCATGCTGGTGAGCAGCTTGCGGGTACGTCCTGCGGATTCGCCGCCGTCGAAGACGATGCCGACGAATTCGGTGGCGCCCGCGTCGAATACTCCGCGAATGCGTTCGGCGACCTGGTCCTCGGTGCCGACGATGGCCATGTCGGCGGGGCCGGTGACGCCTTCGCGGTCCATCATGGCCCGGTAGGACGGCAGCGTGCCGTACATCTTGAACACCTTGCCCGCGCGTTCGCGGGCAGCCTCGGGTTCGTCGGTGACCAGGACCGGGAGAGCGCAGACGATGCGCGGGGCGGGGCGGTCCGCGGCGGTGGCGGCTTCGGTGATGGTGGGGGCGATGTGGTCGCGGATGGTGGTGGGGCCGGTCATCCAGAGGATGGTGCCGTCGGTGGCGCGTCCGGCCAGTTTCAGCATCTGTTCGCCCAGTGCGGCGACGAGGACGGGGATGCGGTCGTCGTTCGGCACGGTGAGCGCCAGGTGGGCGGTGACGGTTTCTCCGCTGAACGACACGGGGTTGCCCGCGAGCAGTGGGTTCAGCACCTCGAGATATTCGCGCATGTGCCGGACGGGGCGACTGAAGTCCTGACCGTACATGTTCTCGATGACGATCTTGTGGGACAGGCCGATACCCAGGGTCAGGCGGTCGGCGCCGACGGCGAGGGCGGTGCTGCGCGCCTGCTGGGCGAGCGCGCCGGGGTGGCGCGGGTAGGTGGGGACGACGGCGGTGCCGATGGGGATCTCGGGGACCCGGCTGCCCGCGATGGCGAGGGCGGTGAGCGCGTCGACGCCGAAGACGTGCGGCAGCCATGCCGAGTCGAAGCCTTCGTCGGCGGCTCGGCGCAGTTCGTCGGTGAACAGGCGCAAGCTGTCGGGTCCGGCGTGTTCGTTCAGCAGGATTCCGATCCGCACAGCGTCTCCTTGTCGTCGTCCCGGTGGGAGCTGATCTCGGTGTCGTCCGAAGCCTACGCGGGAGGGGCGTATCGGCGCGGCGCGGTCGGCTGATGGTTTCGGAGGCCACGCTTCTCTGCCGCGTGCCTACAGTTTGTTCTCGATCCAGGTGATGGCGTAGTCGACGACTTGCGCGGCCTCGAACAGATAGCTGTCGGCGGCGCCGACTCTGCCCTGCCGACCGATTCCCGCGGCGAGCATGTCTCGGGCGATGGCTTCGAAGGGCTCTTCGCCTTCGGGGACGACGGCCGAGTAGTCGAAGGCTCCGTCTTCGGAGTCGATGTCGTGGAAGCGGCGCCAGACCCGTTGGCCCTGTTCGAGGATGGGCTGTTCGTAGTCGACGAATCGTTTGCCGGGGGCTTGGGCGAGCGCCTCGGCGTGGTGCAGCAGCGTCATGGTGTCCAAGGGAGCGCCGAGCAGCAGGACCCGGCCGTTGCGAGCGACCAGCCGTGCGAGGGGGCTGGCGGGTCCGTGAGGATCGTTCCAGGGGTGGTCGGCCATCAGTGCGGCTGCTGCCGGGCCCAAGGCTGCGAAGCCGGCATCCGGGTGACGGCTGCGGACGGCTCCGGGCCGGCGGCGCAATGCCTCTGGGAGTCGGCCGTTGTTGTGGTCGGCTTCGCTGAGTTCCGGGTCGTAGGCCGGGTGTTCTGCGCGTAGGGCGTCCTGCCAGTCCTGTGGCCAGGTGAGGAAGTCATAGGGGGGCGCGTCGTTCCACCCGCAGGTCACCATGAGGGTTCCCCGCGTTCCGACGACGTCGAGGAGCGCGTCGAGGATGGTCTGCGGTCCGCCGGCCACGTAGCCGATGGCGGACATGCGGGTGTGGAACATGACGATGTCGCCGTCCGCGAGACCGAGCGCGGCCAGGTCACGGCTGATCCGGCTGCGGGTCACGGGACCGCCTGAGCGCTCGAGCAGGTCCATCTCATCCATGGGCATGGAGTTTTCCCCCAGCCACGGCCCTCGGGCAACTGAATTGATGCCTCCCTGTCCTTCGATGGTCGTTCCCCGACCCCGGCTCGGTTCGGTACTGCCGTACCACCGAGCACAGTTTTCGGAGCGGGAAACGTTGACTTACGTTTGGTTGGACCAACGCAACGTAATGCCAACGATTCCGGCCGCCGAGGGTCGTCGGCCAGGCGAGGGTTGTGGCATGCTTCGGCCTGACCCCCGATAACGTTCACTTATCGGCGGTCAGGCGTCGGGGCCGTCGCGGCGAGGCTGTGGGGATTGGTTTCGTCGTAATACGTTGACGCAAACGGAAACAACGCTACGATTCATCGGTGTCCAGCGTGTGTAACTACCCCGGCTGCCATCGACCGATCACTCGTGGCGGCGGGCCCGGTCGGCCATCCGAATACTGCGACCACCCCGACCACACCCGATGGCGGGCATGGCGGGAGCGGCAACGGCTCCAGCAGGAAGCTCAGGCACCCGAGGGAACCGTCACTGTGACGCAACAGGGACCGGTGACGGCGGCGCGGCTGCGCGCCGACGAACTGCTCACCCAGTTCCGCGATCTGGCCGACCAGCTGAACGGCACACTCGGTGCGGCGGTGGCGGAGTTGTCCACGCTCGCTGACCCGTCCGTGGCCGAGGCGCAGGTACAGGCCGTGCAGGCCGATGCGGCCCGGCGGATCGCCGAAGCGGAGATGGCCGCCGCGGCGGCCGAGCAGGCGCGCAGGGCAGCCGAGGAGGAGCGGCGCGGTGCGATGGACGCCGCCGATGATGCGGCGGCCGCTGCCGAGCGAGCCGAAGAACTCGTCGCCGAGGCGAATTCGGCGCGGGAAGAAGCCCTGCGGGAAGTCGAGCAGGTCGTGGCGCGCACCTCCGAAGAGGTCTTCGCCATCCGCAGCGAGTCCGAAGAGCGCATCAGGGCCGCGCGCCAGGACGCCGAGCGGGAGATCGAGCGCGGCAGACAACAAGCCAGGGAGGAGATCGAGGCCACGCGGGCCCAAGCGGCGGCCGAGATCGAACGGGTGCGCCGCGAATCCGCCCAACAGATCACCGCGGCGGCCGCCGAACGCGACCTGGCGGTGCAGCGCGCGGCCGACGCCGACCGCGCCGTCACCCACGCCGAACAGATCGCCGTCGAACGACAACAGCTGCTCGAGGAGAACCGAGCCGACATCACCCGGCTCCGAGGAGAACTCGACCGCGTGCGCGCTGACCTCGATCGAGTCCGCGCCGAAGCGGAACAGGTGCGCCGTGATGCCGAGGCCACGCTGACAGCCCAGCGCGCGGAGGCCGTGGAAGCGCTCGAACGGGCGCGTGCCGAAGCGGCACAGCGGATCACCGCTCTCGACGACGCGCGTGCACAGACTCTCGCCCGTGCCGAACGCGCCGAACGTCAGCTCGACGAGCTGCTGGCACAACGACGCACGGCCACCGCGGCCGAACCTGCGTGACGTGGAGACCTCTCGCGGCGAACCCCGGTCACGCCGGCCTGTAGTGCGTCGGGCTGGATGTCGAGGGCTTGGCCGATCATGACCCGGGGTAGCCGATCAGGGGGTCAGGACGATCCGGCCGGGGAGGCTGCCCGCCGCGAGCCGGGCATGGGCTTCGGCGGCGGCGTGCAGCGGCAGGACGTCGGCCACACGAGTGGTGAGCTTGCTTTCGGCGAGGCGGGCGAGACCTCGTCCTTCGGCGTGAATCCATTCGTGGTGGACAGTGATACCGCGCAACGGGACCGGATCGGCGCCGGCGACGACGGTGACGTACTGGCCGCGATTGCGGACCGCGGCGAGGGCTCGAATCCCGAGTCCGGCGGTGTCGAGTGCGCCGTGCACGCCACCGGGGACCAGTCGGCGAGCCTCGGCGGCCACATCGGCATCGCGAGCGATGGTCCACTCCGCACCGATCGAGCGGAGAAACTCCACGTCGGTCCCCTGGGCCAGTACCCGAAGACCTTGCTGGGCCGCGATCTCCACGGCGAAGCCGCCGACGGCACCGGTCGCGCCCGTCACCAGCAGTGTGTCACCCGGCGACAGCCCGAGCAGGTCCACAGACTGCTCGGCGGTCAGACCGTTGAGCGGCAGCGTCGCCGCCTCGACATCCGACAGTCCGCGCGGGGTCGCGGCCACCGCATCCGCGTCGAGAACCACGTACTCGGCATAGGTGCCGAGTGAGACATCCAGCAGATCGCGCAGGCCGATCACCCTCTGCCCCGACGTCCATGCCGCCACGCCGGGGCCGAGCCGGTCGATCTCGCCGGCGACGTCCCAGCCGATTCCCGTGACCTCCCGCGCTGTCATCAGCCCGGCCTCGACCAGTATGCCCGAGCGAGTGACCAGGTCGACCGGATTGACGGTCGCCGCCCGCACTCGAATCCGGACCTGGCCGGCCCCGGGTTCGGGAACCGCCACATCGGCCAGCTGCAGCACTTCGGGCCCACCATAGCCGCGAGCGACAACGGCTCGCATCGTCTCAACGCTGTTCACGCATCCAACTATTGGAGAGTTGCACTCCGAAGGGAACTGCGCACTTCGAAGTGCCTATCGCACCCGGAGGTTCGCTGTGGCACCTGTAGCGCGGTGCAGCCCGCGTACCGAAACGCGGTGCTACACGGCCCGATACCTTCCCGGCCGCCGGTCCGCGAGGCCGTGGATCGGGCAGCGCATCGACCGGCTTCGCCGCTCGTACGGGTCAGTCTGTGCGCAGGCGGGCGTGCATGTGCATGTCGTGGCGACCGTCGTGGTGTCGGCCCGCCCCGCGCAAGGTTCCTTCCAGGAGGAAGCCGCATTTGCCTGCGACTCGGCAGGACGGTTCGTTGAGCACCGAGTGGGTGAGTTCGAGGCGGTCGAAACCGATGTCGTCGAAGGCCCATCGGGTCAGGAGATGGGTGGCGCGCGGCGCGACGGCTCGGCCACGCCAGGCGGGCATCGTCCAGTAGGCCAGTTCGGTGACGCCTTCGGCGAGATCGGTGCGGCGCAGACCGATCCGGCCGGCAAGCTCACCTCCGACAGTGACGGCCCATTGCCCTCGCCCCAGGGGCCAGGCCGAACGCCACGCCGGAATCCATTGCCGCACCTGCTCGATCGATTCGGCGGTGCGGACATGCCAGCGGCGGATCGCGGTGTCCTGGAACGCTTCGAAGACGGCGGGTGCGTCGGTGTCGGACCAGGGGCGAAGTGTCAGGCCGTCGGCGCTCGTCAGGGTCGGTTGGGTGGCGCTGAACTCTGCGGGATCGATGATTCCGGGCATCAACTCGGGCATGGCGTCATTGTCCGTACCCGGTGTCGACGCCGCAGCCGAGTCGAGCAGCGCGTCCCGCTGGTCGGGAATCGTTGGGGCGTGCGGTGTTCAGGCGACGTGCCCGGCAAGGCGTGGGTGCCGCAGAGTTCGCTCGCGTGCTTCTATCATGGTGTTATGCCCGACAACTATGGTGGAAGGCAGGTCGCGTCGCAGGTCCGCGGTGGGCGGGAGGCGATGCTGGTACTCGGTGCCGCGTCACTGGTGCTGGGGGTCGTGGTCGCGCTGTGGCCTGCCACATCGGTTCCGCTGCTCGAGGCGCTGCTGGGTGGGTATCTGGCGCTGAGCGCGGGAGTGCAGGTGGTCCTCGCGGTGGGGGCGCGGTTCGCGTGGGTGCTGCGGGGGTTGCTGCTGATCAGTGCGGCGCTGACGGTGATGCTCGCGGTGTTGTGTGCGCAGGGCGGTAATTCGGTGCCGATGCTGTCGATGTGGCTGGGGATGGGGTTGACGTTCCGGGGGGTAAGTCAGGCGACGGTGTCGGTGTGGGATGAGCAGTTGTCCGATCCGGGGCGTCACGAATTGTGTGGGGTGTTGACGTCGGTGACGGGTGTGGTGTTGCTGATCGCTCCGCTGGAATCGGCGGTGGCGCTGGGCTGGACGGCGGGGGCGGTGTTGATCGTGCTCGGGGCGGCGGAATTCGCGCTCGCCGGTGTCGGGCGCGGTGAGACCGGGATGGCGTGGGCACGCCGCGGGGCGATGCAGCCCACCGGGTGGCCCGGGCCGGTTCAGTAGGCGCCTTTTCCTTTGGCTCAGTAGGCGCCTTCGCCTTTGGCGACGGTGTGCACGGTGCGGGTGATGATCGACAGATCCAGCGCCATTGACCAGTTCTCGACGTAGGAGATGTCGAGTTCCACCGATTCCTCGGGGGAGAGGTTCGAGCGGCCGCTGACCTGCCACAGGCCGGTGATGCCGGGGCGCACCAGCAATCGGCGGCGCATGATGCCGTCGTAGGAGTGCACTTCGCGGCGTACCTGCGGGCGGGGCCCGACCACGCTCATGTCGCGGCGCAGGACATTGAAGAACTGGGGCAGCTCGTCGAGGCTGTATTTGCGTAGGAATCGGCCGACGGGGGTCACGCGGGGGTCGTTCTTCAGTTTGAAGAACAGCGGATTGCCGCCGTTGGCGCTGATGAGTGAGTCGGCCTTGCGGTCGGCGTGGGCGTACATGCTGCGGAATTTGATCATCCGGAACGGTTTGCCGTCCATACCGATCCGTTCGGACAGGTAGAACACCGGGCCGGGGCTGGTGCATTTGACCGCGACGGCGATGGCCAGCAGCAGCGGGGCGACCAGTGTCACGACCAGTGCGGCGAAACAGAGGTCGAACACCGCTTTGCTCAGCGACAGCGCGCGGTCGTATTGCGGGCGTTCGATGTGCAGCATGGGCATGCCGCCGAGCAGTTGCGCGGACATGCGGGTGCCGGAGATGTCCATGACTCCGGGCGCGACGATCAGCTCCACACCGAAGGAGTCCAGATCCCAGGCCAGGCGGCGGATGTCGCGGGGGCCGAGCCGGTCGGTGGCCATGACCACGACGGTGTCGGCTTCGGTGCGCCGGGCCGCGCGCAGCACCGATCGGTCGTCGCCGGCGACGGGGATCTCACGTCCGGCGACGGTGAGGGTCGCCGGTTCCGCGGGGTCGGCGCCGGTGGAGGTGCACACCCCGACCACGTCGTAGCCGTAGTGGGGGTGGCGGGCCAGCGTGGTGGCGATGGCGGTGGCGGCGTCCGCGCCGCCGACGACCAGCACCGAGCGGCGGTAGCGGCCGAGGGCGCGGTGGCGGGTGGTGTGGCCGCGCCACAGAGCGCGGGTCCCTGCCAGGCCGAGCAGGCCCAGCGGCATGGCCACGAGTATGTAGTCGCGGACGGCGCCGAGATCGACGACGACGGCGATGATGGCGGTGACGCCGAATGCGCGCAGGGTCGCGCCTGCCAGCCTGCGGTTCTCCTCGACGACGCCGGTGCGGTGGGAGCGAGAGTCGTTCCAGCCCAGGCCGAAGGACCAGGCCGAGGCGATCGCCACGGAGAGCGCGGTGTCGGCGACGGTGCGCTCGGGCGACCAGGACAGCAGGTCCGAGGGGCCGGTGCCGACGGTCACGAGCTGGGCCAGCAGTACGGCGGCGATGACGACGAGGGTGTCGGTGGCGATGAGGCGGCGCAGATAGTTCGCGCGCCAGCGGTCGCGCTCACCCGGACGGGAGAAATGCAGATCTACGGCACCGTGGGTGCCGGTGAGATCGAGGACCATCGACAGAAATACCTAGCTTGAACCTTGAACCCTCGTATTCCAACCCCCAAAAAAAATAGGGGCGGAATGCCTGCCTGTGACAGCACGTCCGGCGACGTCATGCGGGGACGATTCGAAGCCGGGCCGATCTGTTGCGAAAGTATTGCCACATAACGGTGTTGGGCACAAGTGGTGGGATCGAGATCACAGTGTAACGGGATCCGGTCGGGGTTACGCGCGTATGTGGGTCGGTGGGGCTGGTCGGGCTCCGGTGGCTGATTCCCGAGGTGGACAGTGGGCCGGATCGATAACTGCCGGTGTGCTGCGTCGGGGCGGGGAAGAGCGTCGATCGATCGGACGACTCGCGGATTCGACGCGCGGGTGCTAGCTTTCCGGAGTCGGCAGAGAAGTCGCTTCTCGGGCTGCGGGGCGCCGCCGACGATTTTGGTTTTGTTTTCGAGTGGAGCCCGGTGTTGCGTTGTCGTTTGTGTGACTCTTCCCGGTTGAGCAGTGTGCTCGACCTGGGAGCCACGCCCCCGTGTGAGAAATTCCTGTCCGCCGATGAGCTGGACCGGCCCGAGCCTACGTATCCGCTGCATCTGCGGGTGTGTGAGGACTGTCTGCTGGCGCAGATCCCGGCGTTGATCACTCCGGAAGAGACGTTCACCGAATACGCCTACTTCTCCTCCTACTCCGATTCCTGGGTGCGGCACGCGCGCGAGTTCGTCGCGGGCGCTCGCGCGCGGCTGGGGCTCGGTGGCGAATCGTTCGTGGTCGAGGTGGCCAGCAACGACGGCTACCTGTTGCGCCACGTGGTCGAGGCGGGCGTGCCCTGCCTGGGCATCGAGCCGTCGGTGAACGTGGGTGCGGCCGCGCGCGAGGCCGGTGTGCCGACGCTGACGCGGTTTCTGGACCCTGAGCTGGCCGGGCAGGTGCGCGCCGAGCACGGTCCCGCGGACCTGGTGGTCGCCAACAATGTCTACGCGCACATCCCGGACCTGCTCGGATTCACCCGTGCGTTGGCGACGTTGGTGGCCGAGGACGGATGGATCTCCATCGAAGTGCATCACGCGCTGAATCTGGTACGACACGGACAGTTCGACACCATCTACCACGAACATTTCCAGTACTACACGCTGGATTCGGCGCAGCGGGCGCTCGCCACGGCCGGTCTGGCCGTGGCCGATGTCGAGGAGCTGAGCACCCACGGCGGATCGCTGCGGATCTGGGCGCGCCCACGGGCGGTCGCCGAGCCGACGGGGCGGGTGGGCAGGGTCCTCGCGGCCGAGGCTGCCGCCGGCCTGCACACCGTCGCGGGATGGGACGCGTTGCGCACCCGCGCCCAGACGGTGCGCCAGGATCTGCTGCGGTTCCTGCTCGATCAGCGAGCGGCCGGCAAACGGGTCGTCGGCTACGGCGCGCCGGGTAAGGGCAACACGTTGCTCAACTACTGCGGTATCCGTCCGGATCTGCTCGAGTACACCGTGGATCGCAATCCCTACAAGCACGGGCGGTTCACCCCGGGCACCCGGATTCCGATTCACGCGCCCGAACGTATCGACGCCGACCGCCCGGATGTGGTGGTGGTGTTGCCGTGGAACCTGGAGGCGGAACTGACCGCGCAATTGGCGCACGTCGGCGCGTGGGGTGGGCGGCTGGTGTTCCCGATGCCCACGGTGCGGGTGGTCGAACCGATGGGGGCCGGTGCGCGGTGAAGGTCGTGCTCTTCTGCGGCGGGTACGGCATGCGGATGCGGTCCGGTGACGGAGACGGCGTGCCCAAGCCGATGCAGCTGGTCGGCCCGCGCCCGCTGATCTGGCATGTGATGCGCTACTACGCGCACTTCGGGCACACCGAGTTCATTCTGTGCCTGGGCTACGGCGCCCACCACATCAAGGACTTCTTCCTCACCTACCGGGAGACGATGTCCAACGACTTCGTCATCCGCGGCGGCGAGGTGCGGTTGCTGGGTTCCGACATCGCCGACTGGACGATCACGTTCGTCGACACCGGGGTGGAATCAGCGATCGGGGAGCGGCTGCGGCGGGTGCGCCCGTATCTCGACGGTGACGAGATGTTCCTGGCGAACTACTCCGATGTGCTGACCGACGCGCCGCTGGATCTCATGATCGAGAAGTTCCGGGGATCGGGTGCCGCGGCGTCGATGATGATCGTGCCGCCGCAGTCGTCGTTCCACTGTGTGGATGTGCTGCCCGGTGGGGAGATCAAGAACATCACCCCGGTGGCGAAGCTGCCGATATGGGAGAACGGCGGGTTCTTCGTCCTCACCCAGGAGATCTTCGATCACCTGCCCGAGAACGGGGACCTGGTGGAGGACGCCTGCGGGGCGCTGGCCGCTCAGGGCAGGTTGTTCGGCTACCAGCATTTCGGGTTCTGGAAACCGGCCGACACGTTCAAGGAACGTGCCGAGCTCGACGCCGGATACGTGCGGGGCGAGCGGCCGTGGATGGTGTGGGAGCGTCCGGCGCGGTGATCACACTGACCTCGTCGCGGCTCACCGAGATCGCGATGCTCGGTGCGCACTGTGACGACATCGCCATCGGCATGGGCGCGACCCTGTTGACTCTCGCCACCGCGAACCCGGGCCTGCGGGTGCGTGTGCTGGTGCTTTCCGGCGGCGGCACCGACCGCGCCGTCGAGGAGCGGCGCGCGCTCGAATCCTGCTGTCCCGGAGCCGATCTGGAACTGACGGTGCTCGACGTGCCGGACGGGCGCGCACCCGCGCACTGGGACCGGATCAAGGACGCGCTCGCGGTGTTCCGGGCGGGGATCGAACCGCAGATGGTGTTCGCGCCGCAGCGCGGTGACGCCCACCAGGATCACCGCCTGCTGGCCGAGCTCGTGCCCACCGAGTTCCGTGATCACGCGGTGTTCGGCTACGAGATCCTCAAGTGGGAGACCGACACCCCGCGTCCGAACGTGCTGCATCCGGTGACCCCCGAGATCGCGCGGCGCAAAGCCGAGCTGCTGGCCCGGTGTTATCCCTCCCAAGCCCACCGGGACTGGTTCGACGACGAGTCGTTCCTCGGTCTGGCGCGGTTGCGGGGCGTGCAGTGCCACGCCCGGTACGCGGAGGGTTTCGTGGTGGACAAACTGATCGTCGATTTCGGAGGTGCGTAGGCAGATGCGTGTTCTGGTCACCGGTTACCAGGGGTACCTGGGAACGGTCATGACCCCGGTGCTGGCCGCGCGCGGGCACGAGGTCGTGGGCTTGGACACCGGGTACTTCGCCGACTGTGTGCTCGGTGGCGAACCCGCCGACCCGCCGGGGCTGGCGCTGGATCTGCGTGATGTCGAGGCCGGGCATCTTGCCGGGTTCGACGCGGTGGTGCATCTGGCGGCGCTGTCGAACGATCCGTTGGGGGCGTTGGTCCCGCAGATCACCCACGACATCAACCATCACGCGTCGGTGCGGCTGGCGCGGCTGGCCAAGGACGCCGGGGTGCGCCGGTTTCTGTATGCCTCGACGTGTTCGGTGTACGGCGCCGCCGGTGACGGGCTGGTCGACGAGTCCGCGCCGTTGCGTCCGCTGACCCCGTACGCGCAGAGCAAGGTGCGTGTCGAGGACGATCTGCTGGCGATGGCCGACGCCGATTTCGCGCCGGTGTTCCTGCGCAACGCGACCGCGTTCGGGTTCTCGCCGCGGCTGCGCGCCGACATCGTGCTCAACAACCTGGTCGGGCACGCGGTGCTCGACGGGGTGGTGAAGGTGCTCTCCGATGGCACGCCGTGGCGTCCGCTGGTGCATGCCGCCGATATCGCCGAGGCGTTCGCGGTGTGTCTGGAAGCGCCGGTGGACAAGATCGCCGGGCGCGCCTACAACATCGGCACCGAGGTCAACAACCGGACTGTCGCCGAGATCGCCGAGGCGGTGGCCGCGGTGGTGCCGGGCTCGAAGGTGGTCATCACCGGTGAGTCCGGCGCCGATCCGCGTTCGTATCGGGTGGATTTCGGGGCGGCTCGGCGGGAGCTGGGGTTCCAGGCGCGCTGGAGCATCGCCGACGGTGCGCGGGAGCTGTTTCGGGAGTACACCGCGCGCGGGTTGACCGCGCAGGATTTCGCGGGCCGGTTCGTGCGGTTGGCGCGGTTGCGGGCGCTGGGGGAATCCGGTGCGGTCGACGCCGAGCTGCGCCGGGTCAGGGCCGGTGCGTGAGGTGTGCGGAGTCGATCAGCTGCTGCCAGCTGCCCGCGGCGCGGTCGCGGGCGGAGATCACGGTGACCGGCAGCGGCCATGTGAGGGCGAGGTCGGGGTCGTCGTGGGCGACGGCGAGGTCCTCGGCGGGGTCGTGTGGGCGGTCGATGCGGTAGCAGACATCGGCGGTGTCGGTCAGCGCCTGGAAGCCGTGCAGGAAGCCCGGGGGGACGTAGAGGTGATGGAAGTCGGTGTCGTCGAGGCGGAACGCCTGGTGGTGGCCGAAGGTGGGGGAGCCGGGGCGGATGTCGACGAGCACGTCGTGCACGGCGCCGTGGGCGCAGCGCACCAGTTTGGCTTCGCCGTGTCCGCGGCGTCCGTGCAGTCCGCGCACCACGCCGCGCCGCGATCGGGATTGGGAGTCCTGCACGAAGCGTGCCGCCGCGCCGGCGCCGTGGGCGGCGTCGAAGATGTCGGCGTCGAAGGTGCGGGTGAACAGTCCGCGCTCGTCGTGGAACGGTTCGGGGATCAGCAGCTCGACATCGGCGAGTTCGGTGGTCTGGATACGCACCCGGTGATGGTGCCATGAGCGGGATCTGCCTGGTGTGCGGCGGCGCGGCGTTGGAGACGGTGCTGGATCTGGGGGCGATGCCCGCCGCGGACTGGTTCCCGCCGGTGGAGCAGCCCTACGACCCGGCCGAGGCGGCGCATCCGCTGGCGATGCTGTTGTGCCGTGGCTGCGGTCTGGCGCAATTGGAGCGTGACGACACGGTCACCGAGGAGCCGCGTGGGGTGGAGCCGCGGGCGTTGCGTGAGCAGGCCGCCGACGCGGTCGCCCGGGTCGCGGCGGCGGGGCTGCTGCGGGGGCGCACGGTGCGTGAGTTCGGCAGCCCGCACGGCGGCAGCTGGCTGGATCTGCTCGCGGCGCGCGGATTCACCGCGGTCGGCGCGGACGGGGTGGCCGATGTGGTGCTGGACTGTTTCGGGTTCATGCACGAACGCGACCAGCGGGCGGCGTTCGCGCAGCGGGCGGCGGCCACCGCGGCCGGTGGGGTGCTGCTGGTGCAGTACCATCCGTTGCACACGATTGTCGGCGGGGATCAATGGAATGCGTTGCGGCACGGGCATTTCGCCTACTACGAGCTGCGGGTTCTGCAACACGTGCTGGCGGAGGCGGGACTGTCGGTGGTGCGTGCGTGGGACTTCGATCTCTACGGCGGCACGGTGCTGATCGCGGCCGTGCCGGGGCAGGCGCGAGCCGGGGCGTCGGTGCGGCGGGTGCTCGAGCGTGAGGCGCCGGTGCGCGACCCGGAGGTGGTGCGCGGACTGCAGCGCGCGGCCGACCGGCAGAGTGCGGCGCTGCGCGCGGCGCTGGAAGCCGAAGCCGCGCGCGGTGCGCGGGTGTTCGCCTACGGGGCGGCCTCGCGCGCGGTGGCGTTGCTGTGCCGGGCCGGGATCGATCGTCGGTTGCTTGCCGGTGTCGCCGACGCCTCGCCTGCCAAACAGCGGCGGCGGATGCCCGGCACCGACATTCCGATCATCTCGCCGGAACAGCTGGTCGCCGCACGCCCGGACCGGGTGCTGTTGACCGTGCCGGATCTGCTCGCCGAAGTCGCCGAGCGCTACCCGCAACTCGACGGCCGCTGGTTCTGCGCCGAAGACGCGCGACCGGTGGCGGGGAGGGCGTTGTGAACACGCTCGTCTCGGTCTGTGTCCCCGCCTACAACGCGGAACGGACCCTGCAGCAGACTTTGCGTTCCATCCTGGATCAGGATCTGGATTTCGAACTGGTGGTCCTCGACAACGCCAGCGACGACGCCACCGGCGAGATCGCGGCCTCGTTCGGCGACCCGCGGCTGCGGGTCGAACGCAACGACACCACCCTGCCGATCGGTGACAACTGGAACCGCGCGATCAGCCATTCCACCGGTGAACTGGTGAAAGTGGTGTGCGCCGACGACATTCTGCTGCCCGGTTCGCTGGCCGCGCAGGTGGAGGTGATGCGCGACGAGGCGTTCGCCATCAGTTCCACACGGTTCCAGGTGATCGACGAACAGGGTGAGCTGGTCGAAACTGATCTCGGGTTGCCCGGCTTGGCCGGGGTGCACAGC